>NZ_JBHXSG010000033.1:0-119631 GCF_042714835.1 Streptomyces sp. NPDC058678
CCTCCGTGCGGTGAAGATTCGACACCTCCACCACACACGGAGGCCTTCGCCATGTTCAAGCCCGGTCAGCGTTAACAACGCTCGTGATCAATACACCTAGTCCTCGTCGTGCGCCGGCACCACCACGAGGAACGCGTCCGACTTCAGGTCCATGACGACCTTCGCCGGTTCGCCCTCGGCGCGGCGCGCCGCCGCGTACTCCTCCGCCGGCCACGATCCGCGCGGAGCCCCCGCAGGAAACCGCTCCAACACCTTCGCGCCCATAGCGGCAGCACCTCCAGCTCGACTCTCGACTTCCAGAACGACCACTCTCGTACGACTCGCCTGCCCGCGAAGTGCCCGGGCATGTGTCGCTCTGTGCACCCCATCGGATACGCCCGACGAAATCCACGCAAATCGCCGCGTCCGATCCGGTCCGTTCGGTGGAAGGGATGACGGGGACACAGAACCGAGGGAGCGAGGCGTGATGAGCACGGACGATTCCGGACCGGGACTGCGCTGCCTGGTGACCGGCGCCACGGGGTACATCGGCGGCCGGCTCGTACCGGAGCTGCTCGCCGAGGGGCATCGGGTGCGCTGTCTGGCCCGCTCCCCCGGAAAGCTGCGCGATCACCCGTGGGCGGGCGACGTGGAGGTGGTGCGCGGGGACGTCACCGACGCCGCGTCCGTCGCCGGGGCGCTGCGGGACGTCGACGTCGCCTACTACCTGGTGCACGCCCTGGGCACCGGCAACCGCTTCGAGGAGACCGACCGCGAGGCGGCACGCGTCTTCGGCGAGCGGGCGCGTGCCGCGGGGGTGCGACGCATCGTCTATCTGGGTGCTCTCACCCCTCTGGGCGTGCCCGAGCGGGAACTGTCGCCGCACCTGCGTTCCCGCGCCGAGGTGGGCCGCGTCCTGCTGGACTCGGGCGTTGCGACGACCGTGCTGCGGGCGGCCGTGGTCATCGGCTCCGGCTCGGCCTCCTTCGAGATGCTGCGCTACCTCACCGAGCGACTGCCGGTGATGGTCACCCCGAGCTGGGTGCGCACCCGGATCCAGCCCGTGGCAGTACGGGACGTGCTGCGGGCGCTCGTCGGCAGCGCGCGCATGCCGGGCGACGTGAACCGGGCCTTCGACATCGGCGGCCCGGACATCCTGACCTACCGGGACATGATGAGCAGGTACGCCGCCGCCGCCGGGCTTCCGCGCCGCATCATCGTCCCCGTCCCCGTGCTCACCCCCGGCCTCTCCAGCCACTGGGTCGGGCTGGTGACCCCCGTCCCCGCGGCGATCGCACGCCCGCTCACCGAGTCGCTGCGTCACGAGGTCGTGTGCCACGAACACGACATCGCTCGGTACGTTCCCGATCCGCCCGGCCACCCCATCGGTTTCGACGAGGCCGTCCGGCTGGCGTTGCAGCGCGTCCGGGACGCCCAGGTCGCCACCCGCTGGTCGTCCGCCTCCGTTCCCGGCGCCCCGAGCGATCCGCTGCCCACCGACCCCGACTGGGCGGGCGGCAGCCTGTACACGGACCACCGGGAACTGCCGGTGGACGCGTCCCGCGAGGCACTGTGGCGGGTGATCGAGGGAATCGGCGGGGACAACGGCTGGTACTCGTTCCCGCTCGCCTGGGCGGTGCGGGGCCGACTGGACCGGCTGTTCGGCGGGGTCGGCCTGCGCCGGGGGCGCCGGGACGCCGTCCGGCTGCGGGCGGGCGACTCGCTGGACTTCTGGCGCGTCGAGGAGATCGAGCCGGGGCGGCTCCTGCGACTGCGGGCGGAGATGCGGCTGCCCGGTCTGGCCTGGCTGGAGATGTACGCCGAGACGGAGGGCGAGGAGGAGGGCGGGGCCGGCCACGCGAGCGGCGACACAGCGCACCCCGAGGGCCGCACGCGCTACCGCCAGCGCGCCCTCTTCCACCCGCGCGGGCTGCTGGGGCACGCCTACTGGTGGAGCGTCTCGCCCTTCCACGCCCTGGTGTTCGGCGGCATGGCCCGCAACATCGCGAAGGCCGCGGCCCGCGCGCCGCTCACACCCACGCCCGACCGGACGCCCGCTCGCTGATCACCGCATCCACGAAGGCGGTCACACCGGAAATAGACCACCGACACCGTCCCCTCGCCCCGGAGCACGCGTCATGAACGTCTCGGTCGTCCTGTTCACCGCCGACCTGCGCCTGCACGACCACCCGCCCCTGCGGGCGGCAGGCGACGGGCCCCGCGAGGTGGTGCCGCTGTTCGTGCGTGACCGGTCCGTGGACAGGGCCGGCTTCGCCGCCGCCAACCGGCTGGCGTTCCTGGCGGACTGCCTGCGTGAGCTGGACGCCGGTCTGCGCGAGAGGGGCGGCCGGCTCGTCGTCCGTTCCGGGGACGTGGTCGACCAGGTATGCAGGGTGGCCGCCGAGGCGGACGCCGACGAGGTGCACCTGGCGGCCGACGTCAGCGCTTACGCGCACCGGCGCGAGCAACGCCTGCGTCTCGCCCTGGAGGCGCAGGGGCGTCGGCTGCACGTGCACGACACGGTGACCACGGCCGTCGCGCCGGGTGCGGTCGCCCCTGCGGCCTCCGACCACTTCGCCGTCTTCACCCCGTACTTCCGCCAGTGGTCCGACCGGCACCTGCGCGACACTCTCCACGCACCGCCTGCCGTTCGGGTGCCGGACGGCATCGGCTCCGAGGAACTCCCCGCCCGCGGCGGCCTCTCCGGAGTGTCGGAGGGACTGCCCCGGGGCGGCGAACAGGAGGGCAGGAAACGCCTGTCGGCATGGCTGCGTGACGGCGTCGCCGCGTACGAGGACCGGCACGACGACCTCGCCGGTGACGCCACCTCACGCCTGTCACCGCACCTGCACTTCGGCACCCTCTCCCCCGTCGAGCTGGTCAACCGGGCGCGCCGGACGGGCGGCCCCGGCGCCGAGGCCTTCGTACGGCAACTGGCCTGGCGCGACTTCCACCGGCAGGTCCTCGCGGCACGGCCGGGCGTCGCCACCGCCGACTACCGCACCAAGCACGACCGTTGGCGGTCCGAACGCACGGCCCGCGAGGACGTCGAGGCATGGAAGGAGGGCCGCACCGGCTACCCGGTGATCGACGCGGCGATGCGCCAGCTGCGGCACGAGGGCTGGATGCACAACCGCGCACGTCTGCTGACCGCCTCCTTCCTCACGAAGACGCTGTACGTCGACTGGCGTATCGGCGCCCGGCACTTCCTCGACCTGCTGGTCGACGGCGACGTCGCCAACAACCAGCTCAACTGGCAGTGGGTGGCCGGGACCGGCACGGACACCCGCCCCAACCGGGTCCTCAACCCGACCGCCCAGGCCAGGCGCCACGACCCCGACGGGGCGTACGTGCGCCGCTGGGTGCCCGAACTCGCGGGCCTCACCGGGCCGTCGGTGCACGAACCCTGGAAACTCCAGGGCCTGGACCGGGCGGCGGTCGACTATCCGGACCCGATCATCGAGCTGTCCGACGGACTCGCCCGCTTCAGGCGTGCCCGTGGAGGCGAGTGAGGAGGCGGCCCACCGGCAGGCCGGGTCTCACCTCGCGGCACCGGACCCACGCGGACCGGCCGGCCCAGCCGGGTCCGGCCGACTGCACCAAGGGCTGCCCACCTCTACACATAAAGGATTAATAAGAGCAGAATGAGCTTACGCGGCGTTTACCGCATACCGCACCAGACGCGGTCGGGCCAGCAAGTCAAAGGAGACTAGTCATGGCCAACGTCTCGCACACCCGAGGTGACATCACCACTCACCCCGATGCTCCGGAAATGCGGGAACGCTACGCCCGCATGCTCGGTGGTCGCGATGTGGCGCTCGTGGACGGACCGGTGTTCCTGCTCGGTCTGTACTGTGCCGTGTCCCCGTGGATACTCCACTACACGACGAGCCAGCCCAACCTCGTGACCCACAACCTGATCGTGGGCATAGCGATCGGTCTGCTGGCCCTCGGGTTCACCCAGACTCCCGAGCGCATGTACGGCCTGAGCTGGGCCATGTGCGCGCTGGGCGTGTGGATGATCGTCTCGCCGTGGATCGTCGGCGAGAGCCCTGACGCCGGGGTCATCTGGAACAACATCATCATCGGTGCCCTCGCAGTGATCCTTGGGCTGATGTGCATCGCCACGGCGGCGAGGAGCGCCCCGCGGGCGTAGGCACACCCCGCGACGAAGGACAGACGTACGCCCAGGCCGGTCCGCGCCCGCGCGGACCGGCCCTCGCGCGCCTGGCCAGGGAGCACACGGTGCTGACGTCAGGCCAGCCGGGCACCCAACTCGCGACGGTGCTCGGCGACCCACTCCCAGGCGCCCCGCACCTCGTCGACGGCCCCGGCCTCACGCAGGGCGACCATGGCCGGTTCCCCGCGGTCCGCGCCGGCGTCGATGCCCCGCCGGCAGCGGTCCTGCCACCACAGGACCGTGTCGACGAGGCCGCCCCGCTCGACGAGTCCGTAGGCGTCGCACACGACACGGATCCGGCGCGCCGCCTCCGGCACGTCCCTCACCCCCGGGCCAAGGTCCAGGTACTGCCAGCACAGGTGGGCGACATCGTGGACGCGCTCACCCGGAGCCGCGAGATCCCAGTCGACGAAGGCCAGCGGGCGCCAGTGGTCGCCTCGCACGGCGTACACGGTGTTCTTCGGGGCGAGGTCGTTGTGACACACGACGTCCTTGTCACCGGCCGACGGCGTGCCGTGTGTCAGGTCGTGGAAGGCGCGGACGAGTCGGGCGACACGGACCAGGCTCGCGTCGGTGCGGGCGGCGGCCCGGTCCCGCGAGGTCAGGGCCGACCGCCCCTCGATGTAGCCGAACGTGTCGCGGCCCTGCGCGTCCGTCCCCAGGAAGCGCGGCGCACCCGCCCACGCCCGCCGCTCGAACAGTGCGAGCAGTTCCCGCACGTAGGCCGACCGTGCCGTCGATGTACGTCGCACGGTCGCGCCGATCCGCACGACCTCGCTGACGGCACCGCCTTCGAGGGCCGTCTCCTCCACCCCGACCGCCTCCCTGCCACCGCTCGACTCCGATGGTTCCACACGATCACCGTGACCGCGCCCGGCCTTGGCCAGAGGTGGAAACGGGACCGGACTGTCCGCGGTTCCAGGGGGCACACGCACTGATGCGGAGGTCTTGACACAGACGCTTGGATCTTGACGAAAAGGGGCGGAGATGGAGATCGACGGCATTATCAGTGCCATCGTGATCGGCATCGTCATCGGTGTCCTGGGCCGGCTCGTGGTCCCCGGGCGCCAGCGCATCGGGATCCTGTGGACGATCCTCGTCGGCATCATCGCCGCGCTGATCGGTTCCGCGATCGCCGGCGCGCTCGACGTGGCCGACACCAACGGCTTGGACTGGGTCGAGTGGCTCATCCAGATCGGCCTCGCCGCGCTCGGCGTGACCGCGCTGGACCGGTCGAAGGCGCGCCGCCGCTGAGGCGTGCGACCGGCGGCGGATGGCCGGCGGCGTACGCGTAGGGCCGGCCGAGGGCGTGCAAGGACACGGCGCGCACGGCTGGGCGCCGAGTGGGAGGCGAGGCGCGACCTGCACAGGCAGGGCGCGCCTCGCCTCCTTCGTGCACCCGGCGCGCACCACGAGGCGGCCCCGGACCGCGCCCGGCGCCCCGCGAACCGACGCCCGGGAATTGCGTTGCGGACAGCACGTCACGACGGCTAGCTTCGGCCGCTCGTGCCCGAATCAACCGTGACGGAGCCCCGTTGACCCCCCGCATCACCCCGCTCGCCGATCCCGAGGCCGGCGCCTCCAGCCGTCGTCTGGCCTGGCTGGCCTCCGGAACCGAGGGGGTTCCGCTCGGGTCCGCGTTCCTCCGGTTGTTCACCAGGGCGGGCCAGGAGCACCTCGCCGAGGTGGACATCGCGGTGCACGGCGCGGAACGGCGGCGTGGTGTCGGCACGCGACTGCTGGAGGCCGCCGTGGCGGCGGCGCGCGAGGATGGGCGGCGGTCGGTCCTCGCGCAGGCCGAGCGGGACTCCCCCGCCGATCTGTTTCTGGCGGCGCGGGGCTTTCGCCGGGTGCTGGGACTGACGTACGCCCGGCTGCCGCTGGCCGACGCCGACCTCGCGGCGGTCGAGAGGCTTTCCCGACTCCCGCGCCCGGGCTACCGGTTGACGGAGTGGGACGGCACCGTCCCACCCGAGCTGGCGCGGTCCTACGCCGACGCGCGGCGGGCCATGGACGACATGCCGATGGACGGCACCGACTACGGCACGGTCGTCTGGGACGTGGAACGTGTGGTCGCGGTGGCCGAGGCGGTCGCCAAGCGCGGGGACCTGCTGCACACCGTCGCCGCCCTGGACGGGTCCGACGGCTCGGTGGTCGGGTTCTCCGAGCTGGTCGTCCCCGGGGAGGGCCGGGGCGACGGCCAGCACTACGGTACGGCGGTCCTCCCCGACCACCGCGGCCACGGCCTCGCCCGCTGGATGAAGGCCGCCTCGATCCTCCGGGCCCGCGCACGGCACCCCGAACTCGCCGGGCTGTGCACCGACACGGCGGACAGCAACGGGCCGATGCGCGCGGTGAACGAGGCGCTGGGGTACGTACCGACGCATCGGGCGGTGGAGTACCAGCTCGACCTGTAGGCCGCTCACCGAGCCGTGCCCCTCATCGCCGCGAGGCCGTCCCGGGTCGACGGATGCACCGGTGCCCACCCCAGTTCCCGCTCCGCCTTCGCCGTGGAGACCCGCAGGGTCGTCGACATCATCGTGTGCGCGTACGACATCGGCTTCATCAGCCACAGCGGTACGGTCATCGGCTTCGGCAGTCCGAACTCCTCGGCCACGCACAGCACATGGGACCGGAAGCCGAGCGGCGTACGGTCGGCGACGTTGTACGCCTGGCCGGGCCGGCCGCGTTCGACCGCGGCCACCACCGCCCGTGCCGCGTCGGTGAGGTCCACCCACGGCAGGACCCGGCCGTGGTCGTCGGGCACGGGCAGCTGCCGCCTGCGGAGCAGGGGCAGGAGGGCGTCGGTGCCACCGGGGCCGTAGAACAGGCCGAAGCGGAGAGCGATGCCCTCCAACCCGCTGGTGCCGAAGGTGAGTCGCTCCTTCGTGCGCATGGCCGCGAGGTGCCCTTCCAGTTCGGGCGTGGTGCCGTGCGGGCCGAAGGGGTCGTCCTCAGTGACCTGGTGGTCGCCGTGGTCGCCGTAGCCGTATCCGAAGACCATCGACTCGGTCACGAAGCGGCGGGCGCCGACGGCCTGCGCGGCCTCGACGAGGTGGGCGGTGCCCTCGGTGCGCAACGCGTTGGTGGCGTGCATGTCGCGGTGGCGCATGGGGGCCTTGCGCAGGGCGGTCGCGGCGTGGATCACCGTGTCGAAGCGGTGCCCGTCCACGGCTCGGAGCAGTGCGTCGCGGTCCATGAGGTCGGCGCGGAGGCCGGCCGCCGGTCCGCGGCCGAGACCGGTGACCTTGTGGCCGGCCTCGGTCAGGGCGTGCGCGACGTGTCGCCCGAGTACGCCGGTCGCGCCCGCGAGGAGGATGCTCTGCTTCTGGTGGATCGTGTCGTTGGTCGCCATGACAGTGCGACGGACGGGGCCGCCTGAGATGTGACATCCCGGCGGCGTCTACCGCCGTCCCGTCACTGCTGCGCGAGCCATTCGCCGTACCAGGCCACGGTGGCGTCGACCGTCTCGGTGAGCGGTGTCGGGCTCGCGCCGAAGGCCTGCTCGAAGGCGGAGGAGTCCACGATCTGGGGCTCGATGTGCTGGTAGAACATCTCCGCGTACTCGGCGACGAACTGCTCGTCGAACGGCCCGAAGGGGCGGAGCTCCGCCATGATCACGACGTCCAGCGACCGGCCCACCCGCTTCTCGATCATGGTGAGGATCTCGCGGGTGCTGACCGCGGGCGCGGTCGGCAGGTGCCAGACACGGCCGTCGCCCTCCGGACGCTCACCGAGGATCGCGAGGCCCCGGGCCACGTCGGCGATGTTCGTGTAACTGTGCGGCAGGTCGATGTCCCCGAGGCCGAGGACCTGCCCGCCGGTGAGCGCGCCCGGGAAGACGGCCGCGCCGAGCGACGAGTTGAGCACCCCTGGGCCGACGAAGTCGGCGGACCGGCCGAGGGCGACCCGGGCGCGGCCCTCGCGATGCGCGGCGAGGTACTTCTCGTCGAGCTCCGCGCGCATCCTGCCCTTGCCGCTGGTCGCCTTCCACGGGGAGTCCTCGGTCATCACCGCTCCCCCGGTCTCGCCGTACGGGTAGAGGGTGTCGAGCACGACCAGTCGCGCACCAGTGGCCGCGACGGCCGCGAGAAGGGCTTCCTGGACGCGGGGCATCACCTCTGCCTGGAGGTGATAGGCGACATTGACGCAGTGGTACACGACGGCGGCTCCGGCCATGGCCTCGCGCGCACCCTCGACCGTGCTGACGTCGGCGGCGTACCGCTCGACCCCTTCGACGGCGGGCCCCTGCCCCTGGCGGTCGACCAGGCGAACGGCGTGGCCGCGGCGCACGAGTGCGCGGGCCAGCGCGGTGCCGGCGGGGCCGGAGCCCAGGACGGTGTGCAGGGAGCGAGCGGCGGTGGCGTGGGCAGTCATGGTGATCCCTTTCCCTGGAGGAGCGAGTACCCATCACTTCTGTTAGAGACTGTAACTCTTATGAATATATCTAGCAATAGTGTGGGTTTCGACCTGCCATTAAGGTGTGTCACAAGCATCGAGAGAGGAGCCGCCCATGGCCGGGAGCGTGCAGAGTCCGAGGGCCCGATACCGCGAGCAGACGCGCATGGAGATCAAGGAGATCGCGCTCGGGCAGCTGGCCGAAGGGGGTACCGCGGCCGTGGCCCTGAGCCGGATCGCCAAGGAGGTCGGCCTCTCGGGACCGGCGCTGTACCGCTACTTCGACAGCCGTGACGCGCTGCTGACGGACCTGATCCGTGACGCGTACGCCGACCTGGCGGCGGCCGTGGTTGCAGCCGGGGAGGTGTTGACGCCGGACACCTCACCGCGCACGCGGATGCGGGCACTCGCGGCGGCCTGCCGGGGGTGGGCGGTGAGTCAGCCGCACCGCTATCTGCTGATCCAGGGCACGCCGGTGCCGGGTTATACGGCGCCACCGGACACGCTCGACAGCGCGCGGGCGGTGCTCTCGCCCTTCTTGCGGGCCTTCGAGGGGGCCGAGCCGTCGGCGGCGGTGGCGCCGGTGGTGGCGCAGATGAAGGCCTGGGCGGACGACGATCCGGCGGTGGCCGCCTGGGCGCACGGGCATGTGGCCGCCGGGGCCGAGGGCCCGGCGCTGGCCGGAGCGGTGCTCGCGTGGGCGCACCTGCATGGGGCGGTCAGCCTGGAGGTGTCGGGTCAGTTCGCGGGCATGGGCCATGACGGAGGCACACTGCTCATGGCCCAGATCGACGCGCTGGCGGACGCGTTCGCCCTCGACTGAGCCACGACGGGGGCGCGCCGGGGGCGCGCCGGGGGCGCGCCGGGGGCCGTACGGGAGAAGCGGTGGCTACGGCACGTACACGTACGGCGTCGTCGTGGTCAGAGGATGAAAGCCGAGGCGCTCCAGGATGGGCCTGCTCTGGCTTGTGGCGTCGACCTGGAGGTAGCGGTAGCCGCGGTCGACGGCGGCGCGGGCCCGCTGGGCGACCAGGGCTCGGTAGATGCCGCGGCCACGCCAGGCCTCGACGGTGCCGCCGCCCCAGAGGCCGGCGAAGCGGGTGCCGGGCACGAGTTCCATGCGGGCGGCGCTGACCGGTGTGTCACCGTCGAGCGCCACGACGGCCACCACGGTGTCCGGGTCGTCCGTCAGCCGGGCGAGCAACTGGTGGCGCAGCCGGGAGCTGTCGGTGCCGAACGCCTTCTCGTGGACCTCCGCCACGAGGTCGACGCCCGCCCGGTCGGTGGCCGGAAGGAAGCGGATGCCCTCGGGCGCTTCGACGTCCAGGGTCAGATCGGCGACCTCGGCGATCATCAGGGTCTCCTCCGGCTCGGGCGTGAACCCGGCGGCCGCGAGCCGCGCCCCGAGGTCCATGGGCAGGTCGTGCCCGTAGAGCTTCCACTCGAAGTCGAGGCCGAGCCCGGAGTAGTGGTCGATCTGCGCGGCGATCGCCGCGTCGGCATCCGTCTCGTCCAGGTCCGACCAGACGACGCCGTTCCAGCCGTGCGCGTCGGAGACCTGACGGACCACGCTCCCCGCCCGCTCGATCCGTGCACCGGGACCGTCCGGCTGAGCGCCTTCACGCAGGTCCCGGTCGTACAGGGCGAGTATCGCGGCATGATCCATGCGCTCACTCCAGCACCGGGGCCCTGTCAGAGCAACCGCTTTACCGGTCCTCCCCGTTCGGCGCCGCCCCGCCGCGAGTCGCTCCTGCCTTTCCGGCCGCGCGCCGACGGCCGTAGTCTGCGCCACGGGGATCACGTCACGAGGAAGGGTTCTTCGCCATGACCGTGAAGGACGCGGAGCTGCCGTACCTGCGCCGCTGTGTGGAGCTGGCGGCCCGGGCACTGGAGGTGGGGGACGAGCCGTTCGGGTCGGTGCTGGTGGGCGCTGACGGCACGGTGCTCGCCGAGGACCACAACCGGGTGGCATCCGGCGACCGCACCCGGCACCCCGAGTTCGAGCTGGCTCGCTGGTCAGCGGCCCGTCTGACGCCCGAGGAGCGGGCGGCCGCGACCGTGTACACCTCGGGCGAGCACTGTCCGATGTGCGCGGCCGCGCACGCCTGGGTGGGCCTCGGGCGGATCGTGTACGTCGCCTCGTCGGAGCAACTGGCCGAGTGGCTCACCGAGTTGGGGGTGCCCGCGCCGCCGGTGCGCACCCTGCCGGTCAACGAGGTCGCACCCGGCGTGTCGGTGGAGGGCCCGGTGCCCGAACTGATCGCGGAGGTACGCGCCTTGCACCGCCGCTTCCATCGCGGCGAGCACTGACGGCCACACGGTCCGTAACCGGCGAGCCGCGTTCATGAGAACATGCCGACCTCTCGCATCGGGCCCGCGTCGCGCCGGCCGGGCGGCCCTGTCGACCCGGACGTCGTCACGGAGGTGTTCGCGCCACTGCCCGGAACTGACCGTCACCCGTATCGACGCCGACCCCGCCCTGCCCGACTACGGGGACTCGGGAACGGTGCTGCTCACAGCGGTGTCGGCGGCGTGATCACGTGGACGACGTGCGCCGGGCGACCGCGTCGCCGCTGCGGCGGCGGAGGCCCCACCGGTCGTGCCCGGTGGGGCCTTCCGTGCTCCGTCGAAGGACGGTCAGCGCATCGCACGCGGGCGGGAGCGCCGGTACACGACCGCTCCGCCGAGGATCAGCGCCGCGCTCCCCACGATGGCGGACAGGGCCTGGTCCGCGCCCGTCTCGGCGAGTTCGGCGGTGAAGTGCGGCTGCGGGGCGGGCGGCGGCGCCTGCGGGCCGGCGTGCGCCCTGGGCGACGGTGTCGGCTTCGGCGCCGGCTGCTCGGGCGCCCGGGGGCCTTCGGGCCGACCGCCGGAGGTGTTCACGGACTCGTTGCCGACGGCCGCGTTGCCGATGCCGACGACGTTCGCGCTGTTGCCGCTGAGGTTGACCGGAACGTGGACCGGCAGTTGCGCAACGTTGCCGGACAGCACACCCGGTGAATCCTTTCCGACTCCGTTCGCGGTCGCCCCGCCGTCCGTGGCCGTCCTTTCGGGCGTCCCGGCCGCGTCGCCGCCACCGCCGCCACCGCCGCCCCCGTCGCGCCCGTCGCGCCCGTTGGCACAGCTGTTGCCCACCGCCGGGTTGAGCAGCCCCACCACGTTCACGGTGTTCCCGCACACGTTCACCGGGATGTGCACCGGGATCTGGACAGTGTTGCCGGAGATCACTCCGGGCGAGCCTGCCGCGGCGCCGTCCGCGCCGGAGCTCGCGTACGCGGGCATCGCCACCGCCATTGCGCCGGACGCGGCGGCGACGGCGATCACACCGTTTCGAGTAACCCGTCTCATGGGGTCCCTGCCTTCCAGACATGGTCGCGGGCACTCGCCCGCACCGGATAGAACGGCGGGTGAACCATCCGAGTTATGGCTTATCGACCTTTCACCCCATCGAGTCACGGTCATCGAACTGTCGGCAAAACCGTCGTATGCGCACGAAGGGGCACAGGGTAGGGCACAGGCCGACGTCCCGCTCGTCCGGAGGCGGGCCCCGCGACGTACGCCTATCGTGATCGAGGGCGCTCGGACCGGGCGCCGGTCCCGGTCCGCGGCAGGCGTCCCTGGAGGCATTCATGCCGGCCAAGCTGTCGACTCGGCCCACGCTCCGGCGCTGCGCGATCACCGCGGGCGTCGGCCTGGCCCTGCTCGGCGCGGGTCTGCCGACTTCGTCCGCGGACGACACCGAGGCAGGCCTGGCGCGGTTCTACCGCCAGAAGGTCGCGTGGTCGAAGTGCGACGGCGTGGACATGCCCGAGGACCTCCAGTGCGGGAAGGTCACCGTCCCCCTCGACTACGCCAGGCCCCGGGCCGGCACCCTCGAACTGGCCCTCGCCCGCTATCGCGCGACGGGGAAGTCGCGCGGCTCGGTGCTGCTCAACTTCGGAGGCCCGGGCGGCGCGGGCGTCAGTGAACTCGCCGCCGGCGGCAAGGACTTCATGGGTCTGACGAACGGCTACGACGTGGTGTCCTTCGACCCCCGCGGCGTCGGCCGGTCCTCGCCTGTGACGTGCGGCAACGGCTCCGCCGAGGTCGCGGTGGACGAGGACGCGGACATGGACGCCGATCCGCAGGGCGTCCTCAGGCAGTTGCGGAAGGCCGCCCGCACCTGCGCCGAGCACTCCGGGCCCGTGCTGCCCCACATCGGCACGGTCAACGCCTCGCGCGACCTCGACGTGATGCGCCAGGCCGTCGGCGACAAGAAGCTCAACTACCTCGGCTTCTCCTACGGAACGCGGCTCGGCGCGGTGTACGCGGCCCAGTTCCCCAAGAAGGTGGGCCGGATGGTGCTCGACGGCGTGGACACGCTCACCGAACCCCTCACCGAGCAGGGCGTGGCGGGCGCCGCGGGTCAGCAGACCGCGCTGGAGGACTTCGTCGCCTGGTGCGTGGAGGACATCGCCTGCCCCTTCGGTACGGACGCGCGCACGGCCCGGGAGGAAGTCGAACGTCTCGTCGAATCGCTCGACCAGGACCCGGTGCCGACCGACTTCGGCGAGGAGTTCACCGGGCAGGACCTCGTGGCCGCCATAGGCCAGGCCCTCTACAGCAGGGAGTTGTGGCCGTCCCTGCAGCGGGCGCTCGCCGCGCTGGTCGAGGACGGCGACACCCGCCCGCTCCTGTGGTTCTCCGGCGGCGGTTCGGGCGTCCGTGCCGGTGACGGCGTCGCCCTCCGCGCCGACGACGGGACGGACGGCGGCCTGGTCGACCAGGACGACGTACCGCTCGACAATCTTCCGGCGGCGCTGATGGCGATCAACTGCGCGGACGACCCCGACCGCCCCGGCGCCCGCCGGATCTCCCAGCAGCTCGGCCGGCTGCGCGCCGAGTACGAGCAGGCGTCTCCGGTGTTCGGCCGATACCGGCTCACCGAGGTACTGATGTGCTACGGCCGCCCCAAGGGCACCGATTTCATCCGCGACGACGTCCGCGACGTCCGTACCCCGAAGATGCTCCTGGTGGGCACCCGGGGCGACCCCGCGACGCCGTACCGCTGGACCGTGGAGACGGCCGAGCGTCTGGGCGACTCGGCCGTGGTGCTCGACAACAAGGGCGAGGGGCACACCGGTTACGCGTCCTCCAAGTGCGTGCACCGCAAGGTCGACACGTTCCTGCTGTACGGCACCCTGCCGCCGGACGGCAGCTCCTGCGGACCGGAGCGCGACGGCCACTGACGCACGCCGCGGCCGGTCCGGCCGCTCTCGGACCGACGGCCACGGCGTCCGGCGATTCGAGCCACGCCGGAAGCGAGTTGCCGGGATCGCCCTACTTGATCACCCCTGATGCCCGATCGGCGATTCGGCCCTATCGTGCTGTTATGGAGCACGCACTCAGTCCCACGACCCTCACCGAGCTGCGGCGCCCGCGCCCCTATCCGGCCGTGTCGGTGCTGACGCCGACACATCGCCGGGAGCCCGAGAACGCCCAGGATCCGGTCCGGCTGCGCAATGTCGTGGCCGAGGCCAAGAAGCAGCTGGAGGCCGATCCCGCGATCCCCCGGGACCGGCGCCTCGACGTCGCCCGGCAGCTCGACCAGGCCCTCACCGAGATCGACCTGACGCACGCCGAGGACGGCCTGGTGATCTTCGCCGCCCCGGGTGAGCACCAGGTGTGGTCACTCGCCCGCCCCGTGCCCGAACGCGTGGTGCTCTCGGACACCTTCCTGACCCGCAACCTGGTCTCGGCGCAGGCCGCCGAGCAGCCGTTCTGGGTGCTCTCGGTCTCCGCCGACCACGTCACCCTGTGGAGCGGCGGCACGGACCGCGTCACCGAGGACCGCACCGGCGGTTTCCCGCTGACCAGGCTGACCAGGAGCCGCGAGAACTTCGACGCGGAACGCCAGGAACGGGTCGGCGACCAGCCGAGCACCTTCCGGGACGAGGGCACCCGCCAGTTCCTGCGCGAGGTGGACACCGCGATGAGCGCGGTCCTGCGCGAGGCGCCCAGGCCGCTGTACGTCACCGGCGAGACGGCCGCGCTGTCCCTGATGGACGAGGTCGGCAGCGTCACCAAGAGCGCCGTCCACGTACCGCACGGTGGGCTCGCGCACGGCACGCCCGACGCCGTGTGGCAGGCGGTCCGGCCACTGGTCGCCGCCGAGGCGCGCAAGAACACCGACTCGGTGACGCGGGAGCTCGAATCCGCCCGCGGCCACCGGGCGTTCGCGGCCGGTATCGACGAGCTGTGGCAGAGCGCCCGCGAGGGCCGCGTACGGCTGCTGGCCGTCGAGGAGAACTTCCGGGTGACGGTCCGTGACGACGGCGGGGACCATCTGATCCCGGCCGTCAGCGGCGACCTGGACGCCCGCGAGGACATCGTGGACGAGATCGTCGAGCAGTGCCTGGAGACCGGCGCCGAGGTGCGGTTCGTGCCGGACGGCACGCTGGCGGACGCGGACGGGATCGCGGGCGTCCTGCGGTACTGAACCCCGTCACACCACGGCACTTCGGTACCGCCACACCTCAGACGCCGCCGAAGAGCGAGGTCAGCCCCTGCTCGACGGCGGCGCCGAGGTCCTCCTGACCGGCGCCCACCACGGCGTACGACCGCAGCAGGAACCGGCGCAGGGCCGCGGTGTCGAACCGGAGCAGAGCCAGACCGCGCGGTGAGTGGAGTTCGACGACCGTGCGGGCCCGGCCGCACGGCCACAGGTGCACATCGCCGTCCCCCGCCGGGCCGGTCAGCCCGTCCTCCAGCAGGGCGCGGGCGAAGGTCCAGGTGACCCGCTCGCCGTCCAGGGCGACCTCGGGCGGGAAGTCGACGTACACCGCCAGCGGGTCCGCGGAGGTGTAGCGGAGCGTGGCGGGAACGGGCAGTTCCTGGCTCTCCGCGGTGACCAGTCGGGCGCGGGCGGGCTGCTCGAGTGTGATGTCCATGCTTTTACGAGCTCGTAGGTGCCGTTCGCATTACGCCGAACCCGCCATGAGTTGATGTGACCTGCGTCACAGACTACTCCCGCGCCCCATTCCCCACCCCGCCCCCGCCCCCTGGCAGGACCCGTTCCACATATGCCACACTCCCTAGAACACACGGCCGTCGAACACACAAATGAACACGGCACCGGCCACCCCGAAGACCTGCAAGTCACGTACCTCGACTACGACTTGACCCACCCGGTGCCGTACGCCAGACGTACGTCGACCTCACCCCGTGAAGACTGTGGCATATGCCAGAAGCACCACCGTATCGGGTGTCGCCGAATCCCTTACAGGGCGTCGCGGGCTGTGCAACAGTCGTAACGGTCCTTCCGCCCACCTTGGTCGTACCGTCCCCGCATCGGAGTGCGTCATGCCGTCCCATCTCTCTGCGGACCGCCCAGCCGCCCAACCGCCAGAAGGCAGTTCGGTCGACGCGCTCATTTCGCAGGCGCGCCGGCTCAAGGGCGACGTGGACGCCGTTCGCCGGGACACGCAGGGTGACGGTCTGGACCCGCAGGAGCGTTGGCAGCGCGCGCTGTGCGACCTCGCGTTGCACCAACTCGACGACCTGGACGAGCACTTGGCACAGCTGCGGGACGGCCCGCCGCCCGTGCCCGCGTCACCCGAGGCGGCCCCCGCCGTCCGAGCCGTGCCGCCCGCTCCCCGGCGCCGCTCGCTGCTCAGCCGGGTCGGCAGTGCGGAGTGGAACCTGCTGACGGACGAGGCCAGTTGGTCCGGGGAGCTCTACCAGATCCTGGGCCGGGACCCCGCCGCTCCCCCGCTGACCCTCGACGAACTGCCGTCGCTGGTGCTGGACGAGGACCGGCCGAAGCTGACGGCGATGGTCACCGACTGCCTCGTCGACGCCAAGCCCATCGACGGCGAGTTCCGCGTACTGCGCCCGGACGGCGGCGTACGGACCGTGCACATGATGGGCGAGCCCGTGCTCGACACCGACGGAAGCACCGCGTCCATGTGGGCGGTGCTGCGGGACGTCAGTGAACTGCGCCGCAGCCAGCGGGCGGTGAGCGAGACCCGTGACTCGTTACAACGTCACCGGCACCGTGCGCAGGCCGAGCACCGGCTCGCGGTCGAGCTGCAGGAAGCCGTGCTGCCGCCGTGGCGCGGCTCCCTGCGGCTCCCGCACCAGGGACCCGGGACGCTGGACCTGGCGGCCCACTATCTGCCGTCGTCGACGAGCGCCACGATCGGCGGCGACTGGTACGACGCGCTGGAACTCGCCGACGGCGAGACCCTGCTCAGCGTCGGCGACCTCACCGGCCACGGAGTCGCCGTGGCCTCGGGCATGGCGACCCTGCTGGGCGCCGTACGCGGCATGGCGATGGCCGGCACCCAGCCGGGTCAACTGATGGCCTGGCTCAACCAGTTGCTCGACGCCACCGTGCAGCCGGCCCTCGGCAGCGCGGTCTGCTGCCGCTACCGGCCCGACAACCGCACCCTGGTGTGGGCCCAGGCGGGACACCCCGCCCCGCTGCTGTTCCGCGACGGGACGGGGCGCAGGCTGCACGCCCCGGACGGCGTCCTGCTCGGCGCGACCTCGGGAGCCGTGTACGAACAGACCGAGGAGACCCTCCGGCCGGGCGACCTGCTCCTGCTGCACACCGACGGACTGGTGCCCCGGCACAGCGGTGCGGCGGCGGTGAACCGCCTCCTCGACCTGGCCCCGCGGTTCGGCGAGGCGCGCACCGCACAGGACTGCGTACGGCTGGTCGTGGAGGAGTTCGGCGAGGCCGAGCGCGAGGACGACGCCTGTGTGCTCGTCGCCAGGGTGACCGCGTGACGTCGACCGCGGAACGCGGGGGCACGGCACCCTGTTCCTGTGCCTTGCCGGTTCCTATGCCTTGGCGCTGCTGCCGCTCTTCCCCTTCGTCTTCGGCAGCGCCAGCCTGATCTCCTCCCGCAGCTCGTGGATCCTCGGGTAGCCGGAGTACTCGGCGGTGAGCCGGTACATCTGCCCCAGCCGGTCCCAGGTGCGGCGCGAGGAGTTCGACCCCATCGCCATCAGGGCCAGCCGTGCGTACCGGTCCGCCTGTTCGGGGTCGTCCGCGATGAAGCAGGCGGAGGCCATGGACAGGTGATCGAAGATCTTCGACCGCTCCCGGCCGTCGATCCGCAGGGCCAGGGCCTTCTCCGCGTAGTACTGGGCGTGCACGGCCGCGCCCGGCTCGTGCTCCGCCAGTGTGCGGTAGGCCAGGGCCTGCATGCCGTACAGGTCCTCCTCCTTGAAGGTCTGCATCCAACTCGGCGGTGGCACGTCGCCCCGGTCGGAGACGAAGAGGTCCTCCGCCTGTCCGAGGGTGCGGCGCATGGACTGGCCCTTGCCCATGGAGGCCTGTGCCCAGGCCTCGATGGTGTAGAGCATCGCCTTGGTGCGGGGCAGCACCTCGTCGCCGGAGCCGGACTGGGCGAGCTTCATCAGGTCGAGTGCGTCGTCGGGCCGGCCCAGGTGCACCATCTGGCGAGCCGCCCGGGAGAGCGCCTCCCCTGCGCGGGGCCGGTCGCCGCCTTCTCTTGCGGCATGGGCGGCGATGACGAAGTACTTCTGGGCCGTGGGCTCCAGGCCGACGTCGTGCGACATCCAGCCCGCGAGGACGGCGAGGTTGGCGGCGACGCCCCACAGGCGCCGCTGGAGATGGTCGGGGTGTCGGTAGGCGAGCATGCCGCCCACCTCGTTGAGCTGGCCCACGATCGCCTTGCGTTGCAGTCCGCCGCCGCGGGCCGCGTCCCAGGCCCGGAAGACTTCGACGGAGCGCTCCAGCTCCTCGATCTCCTGCGATCCGATGGGGGCGGCCTCGTAGCGGTCGAACCCGGCGGGGTCGGCCTGCAGGGGGTCGTCGAACTGTGGAGCATCGGCGGTCAGGGCCGGATCGGTGTGCAGCCAGTCGTGCATGGCGCTGCTGAGTGCTGATCCCGCGGCGAGCGCGGCACCCGCGCCCACCAAGCCGCGTCGGTTGAGCATGAGGTCCATTCCCGTGAATTCGGTGAGGACCGCAGCAGTCCGCTCGGGCGCCCACGGCACTCCGTCGGGATGTTCCGCACTCCCGGCGCTCTGCCGTTTCCCCGCACGCCCGTGCCGGACCAGACCGAGGTCCTCCATGGTCACGACACGGCCGAGACGCTCGGTGAACAGAGCCGCCAGCACCCGCGGTACCGGATCGCGCGGGATCTCTCCCATGTCGATCCAGCGCCGCACCCGGGAGGTGTCGGTCGAGAGCTGGGGGTGGCCCATGGCCGCCGCCTGCCGGTTGACCAGCCTCGCGAGTTCGCCCTTGGACCAGCCGGCGAGGCCGAACAGGTCCGACAGACGGGTGTTGGGTTGTCCGCTCACGTCAAGCCCCCAGGTACTCGGCTGAGTTGAATGTAGCCCGGTGAGAGTTGCCGGGCGACTATTCGCCAGGCTTCGCCAGGGCACGCCAGATGGTGTGCCACTGGGCATCCGGTGTCAGGTAGGAAAGCGCCACCCCGACCCGGTCGCCGTCTCGGAACAAGGGATGCATTCCCCAGGGTGCACCCGGGCGACCGGGCCGGGCAGCGCACTGTCTCGCAGGCACACGAAGGGATCTGTTTCGCCCATGTACGCAGCATCGTCCTCCGTGTCCGCCCCGCCCCGGTCACTGCACCCCCGTCCGGCGGGTGGCGGCGGCCCCTACCTCGACCCCGCGCGTCCGGCGGCTCCCGTGCTCGGTGCGGGCAGGACGCGGCGCGTTCCAGGGGTCGGCACCCAACCCCTCAGCGGGAGACTCGACTTGTCCGGCCCTCAGGGCGCCCAGCTGCGCACGGCGATCGCGTCGGTGCACCGGATCTGCCCGGAGTTCGCCCCGGTGCAGGTGCTGCGCCGCAGCGGACGCTCCGTGCTCCTGGTCGGTACGACAGGACGCAGCACCGCCGTCGCCAAGTGTTTACTGGACCACTCGCCCGCGTGGGCCGAGCGGATCCGTCACGAGATAGCCGCGTACCGCTCCTTCGTCCGGCACCGCCCTCCGGTGCGTGTGCCGAGACTGATCGCGGCGGACCCGGACAACTGCACGCTGGTGATCGAGCGGATGCCGGGCCGGGTGGCGGCACTGCACCGGCACCCGGCGGAGGCCCCGCCCCGGGCGGACATCCGGGCGGCGCTCGGCGCGATCTGCCGGCTGAACGCCTGGCGGCCGCCGGCGGGCACCTTCGACGCCCCGCTCGACTACGCGACCCGCATCAACCGGTACCACGAGCTGGGGCTGCTCACCGACCGGGATCTGGGCGACCTGCAAAAGCTGCTGCACGGCATCGCGGCGAGCGCGGGCCGGCACGGCATGGGCCAGTTCTGCCACGGCGACGCACTGTTGTCGAACATCCTCCTGTCACCGGCCGGTCCAGTGCTGGTGGACTGGGAGCACGCGGGCTGGTACCTGCCGGGCTACGACCTGGCGACGCTGTGGTCGGTCCTCGGCGACGCGCCGGTGGCCCGGCGGCAGATCAGCCAGATCGCCCAGTCCGCGGGCCCGGCCTCGCGGGACGCGTTCCTGGTGAACCTGATGCTCGTCCTGACCCGTGAGATCCGTACCTACGAGATGGCCGTGCAGCGTTCGATGCACGACACGACCCCGGCGGCACCGGGAATGGCCCACCCGGGTGCTGCGCCGTCCGGCGAGGAACAGCGGCTGCTGCTCAGGCGGCTGCACGACGACTGCCAGCTGGCCCGCCGGGCCGTGCGCGCGGCGGTCGGCACTCGCTGACGGGGACGACGGTCCGCGGTGCGCCAAGTCAGCGGCGTACCGCGGACCGTCGTATGTCCGGATTCACGGCTCGTCCCTTACGGCCCAATGGTGTACGCCACTGACGCTCCGCAGGCCCGCGGGGCACCGCCGCGAAACTCCCCAGCCACCTGGGCTGATGAGGGAAATTGCCTGCTCCTGGGCATCATTGACGGATCGTCGGCAAGCCGGTACCACTGACGGACCCGGCCCCGCACGGCGCATCGCGCTCGACCGTCCCAGGAGGCTGCATTGCGAGAATCCGCCACCGCCACCGACCGAGCCGCCGGGCACAGACGTATCCGCAGGACCGCGGGCGCGGTGGGCTGCGCCGCCCTGCTGCTGCCGCTGCTCGGCGCGGCCCCGTCCGACGCCCACGCCTCGGCGGCCGGCCTGCAGTCGGCGTTCGCCTCCGCGGCCGCCGAGTACCACGTGCCGCAGAGTGTGCTCCTTGGGGTCTCCTACCTGCAGTCCCGCTGGGACGCGCACGCCGGGGCGCCCAGCGTGACCGGCGGCTACGGCCCGATGCACCTCACCGACGCCCGTACCGCACTCGCCGAGGCATCGCCGCACCACAGCGAGGGCACGGAGGACGCGCGCGGCGACAGCGCCCGCCCGCCTGTGCACCCCGAGGCGAAGGTGCCGGAGAACGCCGACCTCCCGGCCCGTCTCAGGACCCTGCCGAAGGCGGCCGGGCTCACCGGTCTGCCCGCCGATCAGTTGCGGACCGATCCCGCCGCGAACGTGGCCGGCGGCGCCGCGCTGCTCGCCGCCGCCCAGAAGGACCTCGGCGAACCACTCAGCAAGGACCCCGCGGACTGGTACGGGGCGGTGGCCCGCTTCTCCGGCGCGGACGACGGCGCGACGGGCGCGGCGTACGCGAACGACGTGTTCGACGTGCTGCGCACCGGCCAGCGGCGCACCACCGACGCCGGTCAGCAGGTCACCCTGGCCGCCCAGCCCGATCTCGCCCCCGACGCCGCGCAGCTGACGCGGACGGGACTGCGCACGCCCGCCGCGGACGGCACGGAGTGCCCGAAGACGGTGTCCTGCGAGTGGATCCCGGCCCCCTACGAGGAGTTCGGCGAGGGCGACTACGGCAACCACGACACGGGGAACCGTCCCGCCTCGCAAAGCATCAAGTACATCGTCGTCCATGACACGGAGGGCGCCTGGGAAGGCGTCCTCGACCTCGTGCAGGACCCGACCTATGTGTCGTGGAACTACTCGCTGCGCTCCACGGACGGCCACATCGCCCAGCACGTGAAGGCCAAGGACGTGGCGTGGCACGCGGGCAACTGGTACGTCAACGCCAAGTCGGTCGGCCTGGAGCACGAGGGCTTCCTGGCCAGCCCCGACGCCTGGTACACGGAGGCGATGTACCGGTCGTCGGCGCGGCTGGTGGCGTACCTGGCCAAGAAGTACGGCGTCCCGCTGGACCGGCAGCACATCCTCGGCCACGACAACGTGCCCGGTCCGACCGCGGGGACCATCGGCGGCATGCACACCGACCCTGGCCCGTACTGGGACTGGCGGCACTACTTCAACCTGCTGGGCCGTCCCTTCGAACCCACGGCCGGCAAGAACGGCGGCCTGGTGACGATCCGCCCCGACTATGCCACCAACCGGCCGGGGTTCACGGGCTGCGTCGCCAAGGGCGAGCCGTGCGTGGCCCACGGGTCCAGCGCGGTGCGGCTCCACTCCGGGCCGGGCGAGTCCTATCCCCTGATCAGGGACATCGGTCTGGGCACGACGCCGAGCACCGGGGTGAACGACCTGTCCTCGCGGGTCTCCACCGGCCAGCAGTACGCGGTCGCGGGCCGCGACGGCGACTGGACGGCGATCTGGTACCTCGGCCAGAAGGCCTGGTTCAAGAACGCCAAGAAGAAGCCGACCGCGGTGAACGCGACCGGCCTGGTGGTGACGCCCAAGGACGGGCTGCCGAGCGTCCCGGTCTACGGTCGCGCCTACCCGGAGGCGTCCGCCTACCCGGCGGGAGTGCCCGCCCAGACCGTGTCGCCCCTGCCGTACAAGCTGCTGAAAGACCAGAGGTACGTGGTCGGGGACAAGGTGCCCGGCGAGTACTACTACGCGGTGACGTTCGACGAGGCCTCCCACCAGGTGGTGGCCGGCGAGGACCTGTACTACGAGATCCAGTTCGGCCACCGGGTGGCGTTCGTGCGCGCGGCGGACGTCCGCGTGGGGCAGTCGGCCGGGTAGTCGCCTCAGTCCTGCTGGAAAAGCTCCGCGGGGAGCGGCTTCAGCAGGGCGTACAGGTCGTCGGTGATGGGGCGGTCCCAGGCGGCGATGGTCACCAGGACATTGTCGCTGCGGTCGAACTGCACACAGGAGATCCGGCTCTCCGACAGCTTGAGGCGGCGCACGATCAGGAGGTTGTCGCCCTGCATCACGGGCATGTCCTCGGAGCCGACGACGGTCACCTCCTCGTCGTTCTCCAGCGCCAGCAACAGCTGACCGACCTCGAAGGGGATCTCGTCCGCGGTGACCTCGCGGGCCGGGGAGCCCTCCGGCAGATTGCCGATGATCATCGCAGGGCCGCGGCCGCCGAAGAGGTCGTAGCGAAGGTAGACGCCCTGGCAGCTGCCGTCGGGCGCGGGCAGCAGACCGGCGCCCAGATTGCCGGGCCAGTCGCCCGGGTCCATGGCCAGTACGTCGAAGTCGGGCCCGGCGGGCGTGGCGCTACGGCGGCGGAGGAACGACATGCCGCAATGGTACGTGCCCGGACCCGTCGTGTGGCGTGCGGGCAGCTCTTCTCCGCTAGGCGCTGTTGCGGTGCCGTTCGTGATGTCGCGCGACGCGGGCGCGGTTGCCGCAGGACGGCTTGCACCACTCCTGCCGCGGGTGCTCCTTGAGGAAGTACCGCACACAGCGCGGCGCGTGGCAGGCCCGCAGCCGCTGCCGCTCGGGACCGTCGAGAAAGGCGATCGCGGCGTGCGCCAGCGCCGCGACGAGCTCGCCGCCGCCCTGCGCGGCCTCGTGCCGTACGACGGGCTCGGCGTTCTCGGCCCAGTGCAGTACGGGAACGGTGGGCGTGCGGGCGGCCGCCGCGTTGAGCCGCCGCACGGCCTCGGGGACGGGCAGGAGGCGGGCCGCGTCGGCGGGGCTCGGCTCGGCGGGGCGTACGGCCCGGGCGAACAGGGCACGGACGGCGGCACGCAGGTCGCGGACGGCAGCGAGCGCGGCCTCGTCGGCGACGAGTCCGGCGGCCTCCGGCAGGGCGTCGGAGTGGGCGCGGACCCAGGCGGTGAGACCGGCGGGGTCGGCGAGGTCGTCGGCGACTGTGCCGTGCCCGTCGTGCCGGATGGTCAGGGCGAGGTCGAGGGCGAGGCGGGCGTCCCTGCTGAGCGTGTCCTGCATGGATCTAATGATAGGCACGGCGGCATCCATTAGATGAGGGGTGTCTCAGTCCACCGGCGGTGCCGGCGGCACCACCGCGACCGGGCTTGCCGCGTGCAGCAGGACGGCCTGGGTGACGGAACCCATCATGCGGGCGGGCGCCAGCAGGCGACGGCGGTGGCGGCCGACGACGACCAGGTCGGCGTCCTTCGAGGCGGCGACCAGGTGACCGGCCGCGTCGCCGGGTGTCACGTACGGCTCGGTCCGGACGTCGGGGTGGCGGGCGCCGTGCGGGGCGAGGAAGCCCTCGGCGAGGACGCGGGTCTCGCTCTCGACGGTGTCCTGGTCGATCATCACCGGGGCGAGTTCGCCGGGGACCGCCCAGTTCTGGACCGGCCACGGGTAGGCGGCGACGACCTGGAGGCGCGCACCGCGCAGAGCGGCCTCGGTGAAGGCGAAGGCGAGCGTGGCCTCGTCGGGGCTGTCCACCTGGAGGCCGACGACCACACGGGGGCCCGGCGCGGTCGGCGCCTCGCCGTGCACCTCTCGTCCAGGGCGGGGCACCACGACGACGGGGCACTCGGCGTCACGGGCGGCGGCCATGCCGTTGGAGCCGAGCAGCAGGCTGGCGAAGCCGCCGCGGCCCCGGGAGCCGAGCACCAACAGCTGCGCTGTGGAGCCGAGTTCGGGCAGCAACGCGCCGGGGGCGCCCTCCAGTACCAGGTACTCGACCGCCGGCATACCGTCCCGGCCCTCCAGACGGCCGCGCACCTGGTCGAGTACCGGGTCGTCGTCCGGGTCGGCCGGTCCGGCGGCCAGCACCTCGGGCTGGGCCCAGGCGGCGTACTGCCGCACATGGGCCACCCGCAGCGGCGCCTCGCGCCGACGGGCGGCGTCGAGGGCGAACTCCAGGGCGCGCAGGCTGTCGTCCGAACCGTCGACCGCCGCGACCACCGGCAGAGTGCTCATGCGTTCCTCACCTCCGGAGTGCGACCTTCCGTTTCCTGGGGAAAGCCTTGCTCAGGCATCGGCGCCAGGAGAGCGCTCGAGGTCGCGTGTCCGGAAAAACGGTCGGAACACCGCCGGATCGGCCCGTCGGTCAGGTCAGGTCGAACTCCCCTTCCCTCGCCCCCGACACGAACGCGCCCCACTCCGCGGGCGTGAAGATCAGGGAAGGGCTTTCGGGCCGGCCGCTGTTGCGCATCGCGATGAATCCCTCGACAAAGGCGATCTGGACATCCCCCAGGCCACGGCTGCTGGAGTGCCAGTCGGCGGTGCTGAGGTCCAGCTCGGGCTTGTCCCAGCCCGCGAGCGGCTGTTGCTGGATGGTGGTCTCGGCCACGTCCGTGCTCCTCCCGATTGCGTCGTCCGCGGCCAGCCTAGCGACCGGTCCCGGACGCCGACAGGCCACGTGAGAGGGGACCTTTCAGGAGGCTGGGGGCTCGGACCCCACGAGCCACATGGAGAAGAACTGCGATCCTCCGCCATAGGCGTGCCCGAGCACCCGCCGCGCGCCCTCCACCTGGTGTTCCCCCGCCAGGCCGCGGACCTGGAGCGCGGCCTCCGCGAAGCGGATCATGCCGGAGGCACCGATGGGGTTGGTCGACAGGACGCCGCCGGACATGTCGACGGGCAGGTCGCCGTCGAGTTCGGTCACGCCCGACTCGGTGAGCTTCCAGCCCTCGCCCTCGTCGGCGAAGCCGAGGTTCTCCAGCCACATGGGCTCGTACCAGGAGAACGGGACGTACATCTCGACGGCGTCGATCTCCCGGCGCGGGTCGGCGATCCCGGCCTGCCGGTACACGTCGGCCGCGCAGTCCTTGCCGGCCTGCGGCGACACGAAGTCCTTGCCGGCGAAGAGGGTGGGTTCGCTGCGCATCGCACCGCCGTGCATCCAGGCGGGCGGGCGGGGCGAGCGGACGGCCCCCGCGCGGTCGGCGAGGACCATGGCGCAGGCACCGTCGGAGGAGGGGCAGGTCTCCGAGTAGCGGATCGGGTCCCAGAGCATGGGTGAGGCCTGGACCTTCTCCAGGGTGATGTCGTGCTCGTGCAGGTGCGCGTACGGGTTCTTCAGCGCGTTGCGCCGGTTCTTGTACGCGACCAGGGAGCCGACCGTGTCGGGCGCGCCGCTGCGTCGCATGTACGCGCGCACGTGCGGGGCGAAGAATCCGCCGGCCCCGGCCAGCAGCGGCTGCTGGAAGGGGACGGGCAGGGACAGCCCCCACATCGCGTTGGACTCGGACTGTTTCTCGAAGGCGAGGGTGAGCACCGTGGCGTGGACCCGGGCCGCGACCAGGCCCGCGGCGACCAGCGCCGTCGACCCGCCGACCGAGCCCGCGGTGTGCACCCGGAGTATGGGCTTGCCCACGGCACCCAGCGCGTCGGCCAGGTACAGCTCCGGCATCATCACGCCCTCGAAGAAGTCGGGCGCCTTTCCGATGACGACGGCGTCGATGTCCGCCCAGTCCAGCTCGGCGTCGTCCAGGGCCCTTCGGGCGGCCTCCCGCACGAGCCCGGCGATGGACACGTCCCGGCGTGCCGCCACGTGCTTGGTCTGGCCGATGCCTACGACGGCCACGGGCTCCTTGCTCATCGGGTATCCCCTTCGAGTACGGCGACCAGGTTCTGCTGGAGGCAGGGGCCGGACGTGGCGTGGGCGAGGGCCCGGTCGGACTCGCCGCGATGGATGCGGGCGGCGGCCTCGCCGATGCGGATGAGCCCGGCGGCCATGACCGGGTTGGCGGCGAGTGCGCCGCCGGAGGGGTTGACCGACACGCCGTCGTCCAGCCCGAGCGCCTTGCGCAGGACGACCTCCTGCGAGCTGAAGGGGGCGTGCAACTCGGCGGTGTCGACGGGCCGTTCGAAGGCGCCGGCCTTCTCGGCGGCCAGCCGGGTGGAGGGTGAGTCGGTCAGGTCGCGGACGCCGAGGCCGTGTGCCTCGACGCGGTGGTCGATGCCGCGGATCCAGGCCGGCCGGGTGCACAGTTGCCGGGCCCGGTCCCCCGCCGCGAGGACGACGGCGGCGGCACCGTCGCCGACGGGCGGGCAGTCGCCGGTGCGCAGCGGCCGGACGACGTAGTCCCTCCGCGAGGCCGTGCCTGGCGGGGAGTTGCGGCTGCGGTCCGCCACGGCGGCGAGCGCGGGCTCGTCCGTCTCGCCCGCGTCGATGAGTGCCTGTGCCTGGAGGGCGGCGAGGGCGACGGAGTCGGGCCACAGGGGCGCAACGTAGTACGGGTCGAGCTGGCGGGTCAGGACGTCGCGGACGGAACCGGGTGACGACTTGCCGTAGGAGTACACGAGTGCGGTGTCGGCGTCGCCGGTCTGCAGCTTGGTCCACGCCTCGTACAGCGCCCACGCGCCGTCCATCTCGACGTGGGACTCGGAGATCGGCGGCCAGGCGCCCACCCCGTCGAGGGCGAGCGTGAAGGAGAAGGCGCGGCCGGCGAGGTAGTCGCAGGAGCCGGAGCAGGTGAAGTCGATGTCCGCGGTCTTCAGGCCGGTCTGGTTCAGCACGTCGTGCAGGACGGGCATGAGCATCTCCACCTCGGAGAGCTCGTCGGCACCGCGCAGGTGGCCGGTGTGCGCGAAGGCGACGACGGCGACATCCCTGAGGGGCGGCATCTACACCAACTCCTTGTACGTCTCGTAGTCCGCGTCGGGCTCGCCGGTCGGCCGGTAGTGGTCGGGGTGGCCGCCACCCGCCGTCCAGACGGGTTCGACGCGCAGACCCATGCGCACCCGGTCGTAGGGGATGCCCGCGATGCGGCCGTGCAGGGCGAGGTCGGCGCCGTCGAGGGCGATGTGCGCGTAGACGTACGGGACCTCGATGTCGAGGTTCTTCGCCTTGATGTTGACGATGCAGAAAGTGGTGACCGTGCCGCGCGGACCCACCTCGACCTGTTCCGATGTGGCCACGCCACAGGTGGGGCAGGCACCCCTCGGCGGGACGTACACCTTGCGGCAGGACGGGCACCGCTCGCCGACGACCCGCTGGTCGGAGAGGGCGTGGATGTACGCGGACTGGGCCCGGCCGGGCGAGTAGGTGTAGTCGAGGCGGGCCGGGGTGACGATGCCCGTGACGGGGTCCTCGAACTCGCCGGTGTGTCCCGACGGCCCGGCGGTGTCGCCGTCGTACGGCTCGAAGCAGGCGATGTCCGTGATGGCGCCCGTGCGTTCGCCGGCCCAGCGGACGCGGACGCGCATGCCGGTGTGGACCGCGTCGGGGCCCGGGGCGTCGAGGGCGTGCAGGAGGGCGGTGTCGGCGCCGTCGAGGCGGACCAGGGCCCAGGCGAAGGGGTTGGTCAGGGGCTGGCCGCGGCGGGGGGCGTGGTTCCAGGCCCAGGTGGTGACCGTGCCGGTGGAGGCGACCTCGACGAGGTCGCGTATCTCCTCGGCGGTGACGGGGTCGTACTCGACGGGCGGAACGAGCACGCGGCCGTCGGCGGTCTTCACCCCGAGGACGACGCGTTCGCGCAGGCCAGTGAGGAAGGCGCTCTGGACGGGGCCCAGGGAGCGGGTGAAGGGGAACTCGACGACGAGCGGCGCTTTGAGGACTTCGGGCATCCCGGGTGTCTCCTTCGGCGGGAGGTCGGACGCGCTGGTACGAGAGGTCAGGCGCGCTTGTACTCGGGCGGTCGTTTCTCCGCGAAGGCGCGAGCTCCCTCCTTGGCGTCGGCGGTGTCGAAGATCGGCCAGCCGCGCTTCAGTTCGGCGGCGAGTCCGTCGGTCTCGGTCATCTCGGCCGTCTCGTACACGGACGCCTTGACGGCCTCGACGGCGAGCGGGCCGCAGGCGTTGATCTGTCCGGCGATCTCCAGGGCCTTGTCGAGTGCCGTGCCGTCGGGGACGACATGGCCGATCAGGCCGATGCCGGCGGCCTCGCGGGCGGTGTAGGGGCGGCCGGTGAGCAGCATCTCCAGCGCGTGGGTGCGCGGGATCTGGCGTTGCAGCCGGACCGTGGAGCCGCCGATCGGGAAGAGCCCGCGTTTGACCTCGAAGAGACCGAAGGTTGCCGACTCGCCCGCGACCCGGATGTCGGTGCCCTGGAGGATCTCCGTGCCCCCGGCGACGCAGTACCCCTCGACGGCGGCGATCACCGGTTTGCGGGGGCGGTGGTGGCGGAGCATCGCCTTCCAGTGGAGGTCCGGGTCGGTCTTGAGGCGGCCCCGGTGCTGTTCGCCCTCCATGCCCCGCCCTGCGAGGGCCTTGAGGTCCATGCCGGCGCAGAACGCGCCGCCCGCCCCGGTCAGCACGATCGAGCGGACCTCGTCGTCCTCGTCGGCCTCGGTCCAGCCGTCGTACAGGCCGACGAGCATGGACAGCGAGAGCGCGTTCCTGGCGTCGGGCCTGTTGAGCGTGAGCACCAGTGTGGCGCCTTGGCGCCGCACGGTGAGGTGTTCCGTCCCACCCATTGCCCATCTCCCCTCTGAAAGAACGAGAACAGGTTGCAGTAGGTGCCTGGGCACTTCAAGAGTTTTCTGACAGTCAGTCAGATTTCTTCGACGCGGACCCTTCACAGTTACGGCGCCGTTTGCTCAGATGACCGGCGAACCGTCGAAGAACCAGGGCCCGTCAGAGGTCAGGAGGAGCGGTGGAGTACAACCTTGCCGACCTGTTCGAGTCGGTCGTCGACGTGGTCCCGGACCGCGAGGCGCTCGTGTACATCGACCACCCCGGTACGGGCGCTGAGCGCCGAATGACGTACGCGGAGCTGGACGCCGCCGCCAACCGGATCGGCCACCACCTGGCCGACAGCGGGGTTCGCCCGGGCGAGCACGTGGGCCTCCACCTCTACAACGGCGTGGAGTACCTCCAGACCGTGCTCGGCTGCCTGAAGGCGCGGATCGTCCCGGTCAACGTCAACTACCGTTACGTAGAGGACGAGTTGGTCTACCTGTATCGGGACGCCGACCTGGTGGCGCTGGTCTTCGACGCGGAGTTCACCGACCGGGTCGCGGCGGCGCTGCCGCACGCGGACGCGCTGCGGCACCTGGTGCGGGTCGGGGCGCCCGGACCGGCGGCGGCCGAGGTGGCCGCCGTGGACTTCACGGACGCGGAGGCTTCCGGCTCCGCGGAACGCGGGTTCCCGGCCCGCTCGGGCGACGACCAGTTCATCATCTACACCGGTGGCACCACGGGCATGCCCAAGGGCGTGATGTGGCGCCAGGAGGACCTGTTCTTCTCGGGGCTCGGGGGTGGCGCGCCGACCGGCGAGCCGGTGAAGAAGCCGGAGGAGCTGGCCGAGCGGGTCGCGGCCGGCGGTGCCGGGATCACCTTCCTCCCCGCTGCCCCGCTGATGCACGGCACGTCCACCCTGACGGCGTTCATCGGCTTCCACTTCGGTCAACGGGTCGTGCTGCACCGCAAGTTCGTGCCCGAGGCGGTGCTGCGGACGATCGAGAGGGAGAAGGTCACCAGCATGTCGCTGGTGGGCGACGCGATGCTGCGACCGTTGATCGACGCGCTCGAAGGCCCGCTGAAGGGCGTCGACATGTCGTCGATGTTCAGTGTGTCGTCGTCGGGGGCGATCATGTCGGACACGGTGCGCAGGCAGTTCCAGGCGCTCGTCCCGAACGTGATGCTGCTGAACAACTTCGGTTCCTCCGAGTCCGGTTTCAACGGCACGGCGACGGAGGACTCCGGCCCCGAACGCGGCTTCCGTGTCCGCGTCAACTCCCGCACACAGGTGGTGGATCCGGCCACGCGCGAACCGGTCGCCGTCGGCGAGGTGGGCCGGGTCGCGCAGTGCGGCCATGTACCGCTCGGCTACTACAACGACCCGCGCAAGACCGCCGAGACCTTCTTCGAGAAGGACGGCGAGCGGTGGGTGCTGCTCGGCGACATGGCCACCGTCGACGAGGAGGGCGTGGTCACCGTCCTCGGCCGCGGCTCGCAGTGCATCAACACGGGCGGCGAGAAGGTGTATCCGGAGGAGGTCGAGCAGGCGCTCAAGTCCCACCCGGACGTGTACGACGCGCTGGTCGCCGGGGTGCCGGACGCCAAGTGGGGCCACCATGTGGCGGCCGTGGTGCAGGTGCGCCGGGGCGCCGCGCAGCCGTCTTTGGAGGACCTCCAGACACACTGCCGGTCCCGGCTCGCCGGCTACAAGATCCCGCGCCGGCTGGTGATCGCGGAGACGCTCCGTCGGTCACCCAGCGGCAAGGCGGACTACCGGTGGGCCCGGGAGGTGGCGACGTCGGCGGAAGGATCAATTCCGGGGCCGCCGGCTTGAACCGAAGGCGACGTGCGGACGTACTGGGGGATGGCAGGCTGGGCCTTCGAGCCCTGATTGCCATGCCATCGCACGACCGCACGGAAGGACCACCGGGTGTCACTCTTCACTCGCTCTCGCCAACTGCCGGGTATCGCTGGGGGCGAGGCGGACGCGGGCGAGAGAGGGGCCGCGGGGGAAGAGGTGGCCGAGGACGTCGTGAAGGAGACCCCGTCGGCCGAGGCCGGCGAGGCACCGGAGCACGAGGAGTCGGCCGACGAACCCCAGCCCGTCGCCCCCTCCCCTGGCTGGTTCGGCTGGCGGCGTCGCTACCCCCGCGCGTCGCGTGGCGTGTCCGTGGGGACGAGCGTGCTGGCCGGAGTGCTGATAGCGCTCGCGCTGCTCCTGCCCAATCGCCTCGACCGGACCTCCCTCCTCTCGTTCGTCCGCCTCCCCGTCGAGGGGATCCTTCTCGCTGTCGTCCTGCTCGCGCTGCCGCCGAAACCACGTCGGTTCACGGCGATCGGCGCGGGCTTGTTCCTCGGGCTGTTCACCGTCCTCAAACTCACCGACATGGGCTTCTACCAGTTCCTCGCACGGCCGTTCGACCTCGTCTTCGACTGGATCCTGTTGAACGACGCGACGGACTTCCTCAGGGAGTCGTTCGGGCGATCGGGCCAGGTGCTCGTGGTGACCGGGGTGATCGTTCTGCTCGTCGCCGTGCTCACGCTGAGCACGTGGGCGGTGGTACGGCTGGCGAACGTCATCGACCGACACCGCACCGTGGCGGTCCCCACCACCCTCGTCCTCGGCACCGCGTGGGTCGCCTGCTTCACTCTGGGCGTGCAGTCCGGCGGAACCCCCTTTGCCAGCAAGGGCAACTCCGAGGTCCTCGCCAACCGTGTGGAGTACGTCCACAACGGCCTCGGGGACGCCAAGGTGTTCCGGAAACAGGCCGCTGTCGACGCCTTCGCCGACACCCCGCCCGACCAGCTGCTGACCGGGCTGCGCGGCAAGGACGTCCTGTTCACCTTCGTCGAGAGCTACGGCCGTGTCGCGATCGACGACCCGGCGATGGCGCCCGAGATGGACGCGACCCTCGCGGAAGGCACGAGCCGGCTCAAGGCGGCCGGTTTCGACTCGCGCAGCGGCTGGCTGAGGTCGCCCGTGGCGGGTGCCGGCAGCTGGCTCGCCCACTCGACCTTCCTGTCCGGTCTGTGGATCAAGAACCAGCAGCGCTACCTGAGCCTGACCACCGGCGACCGCGCGACCCTCACCAGCTACTTCCAGAAGACCGGCGCCTGGCGCACGGTCGGCATCGTCCCCGGCGTACGGAAGGCCTGGCCCGAGGGCAAGTACTTCGGCCTCGACAACATCTACGACTCCACGCACCTCGGCTACCAGGGTCCCTACTTCAGCTGGACGCCGGTGCCGGACCAGTTCAGCCTGGAGGCCTTCCAGCGCCTGGAGCACGGCAGGAAGAACCGCGACCCGATCATGGCGGAGATCATCCTGGCCTCCAGCCACAACCCCTGGTCGCCGATCGCCCACACGATCGACTGGGACGACCTCGGTGACGGCACGGTCTTCCACCAGATCAAGAAGGAGGGCACGAATCCGACGGAGGTCTGGAAGAGCCGGGAGCGCGTGCGCACCGAGTACCGCAAGGCCGTCCAGTACTCCGTGGACAGCCTCACCCAATGGCTCGAGCGCTACGGCGACGAGAACACGGTCCTCGTCTTCCTCGGCGACCACCAGCCGGTTCCGACCGTCACCGGGGGCAGCGCGAGCAAGGACGTGCCGATCACGATCGTCGCCAAGGACCCGAAGGTGCTCGACCGGATCTCCGACTGGGGCTGGACGGACGGCCTCAAGCCCGCCGAGAACGCACCGACGTGGGGCATGGACAAGTTCCGCGACCGCTTCATGACGGCCTACGCGAAGTGACGCGCCGCTGCGAAGCAACGTGCCTGCCGCGCCAGGTCGAACAGGCCGGAGTCGGATACCCCGGTTGCTGACCGGAAGGGTGCAGTACACCGGGCGAGTGCCGACTTGGTGGCCCACGTCTCTTCCGTGATCCCGCGCCCGTGACGGGGACAGGCCGATATCCTCGAAGTCCGTTCGGACTGCCGGGCGGAGCTCTTACGGGGGAGCCATGCAGCCGCGTCTGGTGTTCGTGCACGGCATCGGTGGTCCGAGGCAGCCTGCCACCGAACTCGACGCGTGGCTGCGCGCGCTGGGCGCGGGAGCCTCTCTCTCCGGACACTCGCGCCACGTTCCCGATCTGGTCGGTGGCCGGGTGGCGGATTCCAGGTTCGCCTACTACGGGGATCTGTTCGGTCTCGGGCAGGCACAGAGCGCGGGCGGGGCTCTGGAGGAACACGAGGCCGTTTTCGTACGGGAGTTACTCCTGGAGGCCATCGACGAGCGACGGGCCCGGGCCACCCGGGACGAGGAGCTGCGGATGCTCCACCACGCTCAGGCCCAGCTCACCCCGCACGGCAGCGCGCAGGGCCTCGGCTCGGTCGCCCGACAGGTGCTGGGTGCCGCCAACAGCCTGCTGTCCCTGCCCGGTGTCCGCACGTTCGGCGGCTGGGCCGGCGCGAGCCTCATGGTGGGGCAACTGCGGCAGGTGGCCCGCTACTTGGCCAGGGCAGAACCGGACGACTCGGGAACCACGCTCGACAGCAGGATCCGGCGCCGCGTGGCGGGGCAGCTGGGCCCCGCCGGGCCCACCATCGTGGTCGCCCATTCGCTGGGCACCGTCGTCGCGCTGGAGGCGCTCCAGTCGTACGAGGGGTCGGTCCCGCTCCTTGTCACCCTCGGCTCGCCCATGGGCCTGCGCGGCGCTGTGCGCGATCGGATGCGCCCTCACCCTTTAAGGGTTCCCGAATCCGTCGAGGTGTGGCTCAACTTCTGGGATCGCGATGACCTCGTGGTCGGACTTCCCCGGCTGGAGAAGGCCGTACGACCCAATGCCCGCTCAGTGCTCCCCGACACCAGACGCATCGACTCCGACGGCGCCTGGGTACATCCCGCGATCCAGTACCTCGGACAGCCCGGCGTCGCCGGCCCCGTGCTGGAGGCCCTCACCGCGAACAGGGCGGCGCCGCGTACATGACGATGACGCCCCGCCATACCCTGGTCATCGCGCCGCAGTGCGCGGAGCTGGGCATCCTCGACGAATTGAACGATGCCGCGGCCGACCTGCGGGATGTGCTCACACACCCCTGGGCGGGAGCGTGCGACCGCAGTCCGGCGATCCGGTCGGGGCTCCTTTACGGGGACGGCCTCCGCCGGGCCGACATCGACACGGCGGTGCGGGAAGCAGCTGAAGCGGCGGCCGATGCCGGGGCCGTTCTCGTGCTCGCCCTGCTCGGTCACGGCAGCACCCCGGGCCAGAATCCCACGCTGTACCTGATGGCCGGGGACTCCCGGGCCGATGTGATCGCTTCCGCCGTCGATGTCGGCAGGACCCTGACCGAGGTGCTGGAGACACCCGGCCTTCCGGGTCTCGTCGCCGTCGTCGACACGTGCCATGCCGGAGGTGCGACGCCCGACATCAGGGCGCTGGACGCCGGGGTACGCCGGGGCGAGACCCGCTTCTCGCTGCTGATGTCGGCAGGAGCCGCCGAGGAGGCGTATCGGCTCGCCTTCACGACGGCCCTCGTCCGAGTGCTGGAGGAAGGGGTGGACGGTGCCGGTGAGTTCCTGTGCGCGGTCGACGTCCTCGACGCCGTGCGCAAACGTGTGCCGGGCCAGAATCCCCGCCGGGTGGAACACGACGGGGCCAGATTCGGAGAGTTGAACTGGCTCGCGCGCAACGTACGGCATTTCAAGGCGATGGCGTCGGTTCTGGGAGACGTCGCCACCGAGCACCTCGAGGAGGCACTAGCCCCTGTGGGCGGTCCGGCCCTGCTGTCGGCACCCGTGACCGGCCTCCACGCGCTGGAGTCGCTGCGTGAGCAGCTGTGGCAGAGCCGGGCAGGCAATCCCTACGAGCGCGACTGGGCCCTGCGCGTCGTCGAGGACCTGCGCGACGTGCTGACCACGGTCGACCTGCTCCACTCCTGGCCGGGCGAGCAACTGACAACCGAGCGGCTGAGGTCCGCACTCGTCCGGGCCGCCGCACGTTCAGAGGAGCAGCTGCCCAGGAGCGACGGCAGCGAACTGCTGCGGGACGCCGTGGAGTTCCTGCGCATTCGAGCCCGGCGCCTCGGGGAGTCCCGGACCGCCCGGCTCGCGCACTTCGTCGCCTCGCTGGCCACCCAGGAAGGACTCTCCCGGCACAGCTCCGCGCTCACCGCCTGGGCCCGCCGGGCGGGCGCCACGGTTGAGCTGAGCGACGCCTTCGAGACACTGCTGACGGACAGCGATCGGACCCGGTTGCGGCTGGTCGTGAGCCTGCACACCGACCTCGCCGAGGAATGGCCCGAGACGCTTGAGGCCTGGCTGCTGGACGGTGGCGAGGTGCTCGGACGCCGGCAGGTCGAGTGCGCACCCGATCAACGCGGTGTCGAGCAGTCGCTTCAGGAGGTGCTGCACTGGGCCTCTCCGAAGGGCAGCACACCTCCGCGCAGAGTGGAGATCGCCGCGTCCGCACCGCTGCTGCTGAGCTGGCGGCCGGAACTGACCGACTTCGGCGAACTGCTCGGCGACCGACACGACGTCATACTGCGCTGGAGCGAACGACTGTGCCCGCCCCAACACTTGTGGTGGATCAACAGGCGAGCCCGGGAGCAGCTGGCGGCGATGGACGCGTGCCGAGCGGGACGGGCACCGGTGGACTGGCTCACTGCGCGGGAGACCGGCCGGACCGAGGAGCTCCGGGCGCGGTTCGTGCGCCGGGTGTACACCCAGGCGGTCGGGCTGGGCCATCGGCCGCAGAGGTTCGCGCAGGTGATGGAGGTCCTGCTGGCTTACGCCCCGATCGTGCTGTGGCCCGGTACGGAGGGCCGTATGCCCCGGGCGTGCTGGGACAGCCTCGACAAGTACTGGCACCTTCTGCCCAAGGAGTTCAACGAGGCCTACCGCCGCAGCTGGGGACGCGGGCCAAGAGCGGGGCGTGACGCCCTGGACCATCTGGCGCTGTGGCGCAGCGTGTGGCACGACATCGAATGGCTCGACTTCTGCGACTTGTTCGAGCCGCTCAGCGAAGGAGAACAGCCCACATGACCTGGCAGCCCTTCTACGTGGGCGACGGCGTCCCGCGCGATGTCGACCTCGGCGATCCGCCGCCGTGGCGCAGCTTTCCGCGCCGGCCCCTGCACCGGCAGTTCCAGCCGCCGCCCGGCCTGGTCGAGGCCGTCAACGCGGCCTTGGTCCTACGCCGTCCGCTGCTGGTGACGGGGCCCGCGGGCTCGGGCAAGTCCACGGTGATCGAACAGGTCGCGGCGGAACTGAAGCTCGGTGCTCCGCTGCGCTGGCACATCACCTCACGCAGCACTCTCACCGAGGCTCTTTACCGTTACGACGCGCTCGGCCGTATCCACGCGCAGCGGCTGTCCGGTCCCGAGGGCGACGACATCGCGCCCTTCCTGCGCCTCGGGCCCCTGGGGACCGCGCTGCTCCCGGCCGAGCACCCCAGAGCCCTGCTGATCGACGAGATCGACAAGAGCGATCTGGACCTGCCGAGCGACCTGCTCGACGTGCTGGAGCGCGGCGAGTACGAGATCCCCGAGCTCGCCCGCTACACCAGGGACGTCGTCGAGATCCGCCACTGGGGCGGCGACGAACGCAGTCCCGTGGAGCGGGGGCGGGTGCAGTGCGACAGCTTCCCGTTCATCGTGCTGACGAGCAACGGCGAACGCGAGTTCCCGGCCGCCTTCCTGCGCCGCTGCATCCGCTTCACCATGCCGACACCAACCGCCGAAGCGCTGCGCTCCGTCGTCGAGGCCCACTTGGAGATCGGCCCGGACCAGCAGCGCGGCAAGGCCGTCGACCGGCTCATCAGGACGTACGTCGAGCGGGTCGCCGAGGGGCAGAACCTGGCGATCGACCAACTGCTGAACGCGGTGCACCTGCTGATGGGAGAGACCGCCCTGTCCGGTACGGACCGACAGGAGGTATTCGACCTGGTGCTGCGAGAGTTGTCTCGTGCCTGAGCAGCACCCTCAGGAAGCTGAGCCGCTGGCGCGGGTGGTGTCCGCGCTCAACTCGGTGGCGCCGGAGCTGGACGGCACCGCGCTCGCCGACCTGCTCTGGCTCGCCTCGCGGCTGGACGGCAGCGCCGCGCGGGGCGCCACCGCCTCCGACGCACCGCCTCCCGAGGATGCGCCCACGCCACAGCCGTCGACCGGGACGCCGGAGCCTCGTTCCGCGTCGGCCACCGACCGGGCTGGGGAGCGGTCCCTGCATGAGCGTCTCACCGGAGCACGGGGACGGGTCCGCGGGGACGCCGTCGCCGCCTCCGGGGCGTCCGGCCTGCCCGTGCCCTTGTCGGTGAGCCGGGCACTGCGGCCCTGGAAACGGTCCTGGCCCCGAGGCCGCAGAACCGCCGTGGACATCGACGCCACGGTCGACGCCTACGCCCGCAGTGGAGAGCTCGTCCCGCAGTTCCGGCCCGCGCCCGAACGGTGGTTCGGACTGGTGCTGGTGGTGGACTGCTCGCCGACCATGCAGGTGTGGCAGGAGGTGGTCGACGACTTCACTGCCGTACTGAACCGTCTCGGCGCCTTCCGGACCCTTCAGGTGTGCGGTCTCGTCTTCGGTGAGCGGGGCCCCGAACTCCGCGACACATTGGGGCGGTTGATCGGGCCGGGGCGGCTGAGTTCGCCGGACGGACGCCGGCTCGTGATCACCGTTTCGGACTGCGCGCACCCCGGCTGGCGCGGGCCTGAGGTCTGGCGGCAGCTGCGCGAGTGGGCGACCACCTCGCCGGTGGCGCTGCTCAACCCGCTTCCGGTGAAGCTGTGGCGCAGGACGGGGCTCGACCTGCCGGGTGTGCGGGTGTTGCCCGGGGCGCCCGGCGCGGACAACTCCCGACTGGTCTTCGACCCGCCGCCGCTGCTGCCGGCAGGCGACCGGGCCGCCTGGCTGCCCGTACCGGTGCTGTCGCTCTCCCCGCACTCCGTCGGGCGCTGGTCACGCACCGTCATGCGGAGAAGCTCCGTCGGGTGTGGCGCGGTCCTCGTCCCGCGCACGGGCCGACCGCCCGACGTACGTCCCGTACCGCGGGCCGGGAGCGCCACCGCGGACCGATTTCTGCGGACCGCTTCGCCCGCGGCGGCCCGTCTCGCCGTGCTCAGCTCCCCCTTCGACGAGATGAGCATTCGTCTGCTGCACCTCATCCGGCAGGAGCTGGTGCCCGAGGCAGAGGTCGCCGACGTGGCCGAACTGCTCACCAGCGGGCTCTTCCCGGTCCGCACGGACCAGGGCGGCTCGGTGGAACTGCGCGTGCCCCACCCCGCGCAGGAGCGCCTGCGCAAGGAGATCACCGAGAACGAGGTGTGGCGCATCAACAGGGCACTGCACCGGCACATGGCCTCTCTGAAGGGCTGGAGCGGGCATCTACCGGCGGTGGCCCAGGCTCCCCTGGGGCAGGCGGAACTCCCCGCCGCCCTTAGGCCGTTCGCGCAGGCGTCGTGGCGGACGCTGGAGCTGCTCGGGCTGCCGGCCGGGGGCACCTCCGCCGCCGTGACATCCGAGTCCCACACCGGTACCGACCCGTCGTGGATGCCGGACAGTCGGCCCTACTTCTTCCTGAGTTACGCGCACACGCCGTCCTGGGGGGAGGGCCGATTCGATCCCGACCACTGGGTGCGCGTGTTCTACCAGGACCTGTGCGACAACATCATGGCGATGACATCGCTGCCCGCGGGCGCCGCCGTGGGTTACATGGACCGTGGCATGTCTTCAGGCGAGGACTGGTCCAGGGAGCTCAGCGAGAGCCTGGCGAGCTGCCGGGTGCTCGTGCCCCTCATCTCGCCTCGATACTTCGCGAGCGACCTGTGCGGCCGCGAGTGGTACGCGTTCCTCGAACGCATCATTCAGGCCCAGGCGGACGGGGCGCTCGGACGGACGTCACCGATCGTCCCCGTCCTGTGGACACATGTCGACTTCGAGCAACTTCCCGAGTCCGTACGCGGCTTCCAGATCCACCACCCGTCGTACGGTGACCGTTACGCCGACGATGGCATCTACGGGTTGATCAAGCTCAGGCGACTGCGGGACGAGTACGAGGAAACCGTCCACCGGCTGGCCCGCCAGATCGTGAGCGCCGCGGAGGAGGCGCCGCTGCCGCCGGGCAGGCCACGACCCCTCACAGCCACACCCAGTGCGTTCAAGCCACGTGGCGACAGCCCCCGCAGGATCCACCTCACCGTGGCGGCTCCCACTCGCGACAGTGTTCCGGCCTTCCGTGACCCACGTCCCTACGGCGAATCGGCCCTCGACTGGAATCCGTACCCCTCGGAGTCCACGCGGCCGATCGCGGTCCTCGCCGAAGAGCTGACGCGTGCGCTCGACTACCGGGTCACTGTCTCCACCCTCGACGACGAGGAGGGGGAATCCGACACCGACCAGGGCTCTCCGGGCATCCTCATCCTCGACCGCTGGGTTCTCGCCGACGAGCAACGCCGAGACAGGCTCAGGCTCTTCGACAGGCAGGCCCGCCCGTGGCAGGGTGCGATCCTCCCCTGGAGCCACGCGGACGTGCAGGGCCACGGCGAAAAAGGCAGGCGTCTGTCGGAGCAGCTGGAGCACACCATTCCGCTGACCATCGAACGGGTTCTCCGCACCGACACCCGGATTGCCGTCCGTGGTGTCCCCACGCTCAAGACGTTCACCGACGTGTTCCCCCGCGTCGTGGCCCACGTGACCGGTCAGTATCTCCAGCACGCGACGGCCCACCCGCCCCCCGGTCCGGCCACTCCCCGGCCCCGTCTCATGGGTCCCACGCACCCGCCGTACCCCTCCCCGGACGTACCGAGCGATCGAGGGGACAACGCATGACCGCGGCGCGCGGCGGACGCATCGTCACCTTCTATTCGTACAAAGGTGGTGTGGGCCGCTCCATGGCCCTCGCCAACACGGCCTGGATCCTCGCGGCCAACGGCAAGCGGGTGCTGGCCGTCGACTGGGACCTGGAGGCCCCCGGACTGCACCGCTACTTCCACCCTTTCCTCGATCCCAACGTGCTCGCTGCCACCACCGGCGTCATCGATCTCATCCAGGACTACGCGTGGGCGGCGACCACGACGCGCCATCCCTCGGGCCCGTGGCACCTCGAATACGCCCGTGTGGAGCCGCACGCCACATCGCTCACGCCGGAGAACCTGGGCCTGACGTTCCCCGACGGGGGTTACCTCGACTTCCTCTCCACCGGCCGCCAGGACCCCGATTACTCCATGAAGGTGTCCGCCTTGGGATGGGACAACTTCTACGACCGCCTGGGCGGCGGCCAGTTCCTGGACGCCCTGCGCGACGACATGAAGGCCGCATACGACTACGTACTGATCGACAGCCGGACCGGACTGTCCGACAACGCCGACATCTGCACCATTCAGATGCCCGACGTCCTCGTCGACTGCTTCACGCTCAGCGACCAGTCGCTGGAGGGGGCAGCCGCCGTGGCGCGCAGCGTCGCAGAGCAGAGTCGGGGGCGCAAGGTCACGGTTCTGCCGGTGGTGATGCGCATCGATGACGGCGAGAAGGAGAGGGCGGACGCCGGGCGAGCTCTGGCCCGCATGCGGTTCGAGGGTCTGCCGGAAGGGCTCAGCGGTGCGGATCTGGAGGCTTATTGGGGTTCCGTGGAGGTGCCGTATCGGCCCTACTACGCGTACGAGGAGATCCTTGCTGTCTTCGGCGACCGGACGGGCATCGCCACCTCGCTCCTGGCGGCCTTCGAACGGCTCACCGCCGTGATCTCGGACGGGGAGGTGTCGGCACTGCCGCCCATTCCCGAGCCCGTGCGATCGCGGTGCTGTGCCGCGTACATCCGCAGGCGGCCCGTTCTCCCGCCTGACGACGCCTGTCCGTAGGTCCGCAGGCGTTCTCGGGGCAGTCCGTCGAGATTGTGCGGCCGACCCTCTTGCCTTGGTCGGCGCAGAACTGGATTACTGATCCCCAGCACCTCGACCGAATGATCGGTCGCCCGAAATGGTGTGGTTGGCGAGGGAGAAGTGCCGATGGCGGATGCGGCGGAGCTGCTGGACTCGGGGGAACGGCTGGATGCCGAGTCGCTGCGGGCGTTGCAACTGGAGCGCCTGCGAAGCTCGTTGCGGCACGCGTACGACCACGTGCCCTTCTACCGGGAGTCCTTCGACAAGGCCGGCGTCCGTCCGGACGACTGCCGCTCCCTCGCCGACCTGGCCCGTTTCCCGTTCACGACCAAGGCGGACCTGCGCGAGAACTATCCGTACGGGATGTTCGCCGTCCCCCAGGACCACATCCGGCGCATCCACGCGTCCAGCGGCACCACCGGACGCCCGACCGTCGTCGGTTACACCGAGAACGACCTCTCCCTGTGGGCCGACCTGGTCGCCCGTTCCCTGCGTGCGGCGGGCGGGCGGCCCGGGGACAAGGTGCATGTGGCGTACGGCTACGGTCTGTTCACCGGGGGCCTCGGCGCGCACTACGGGGCCGAACGGCTCGGCTGTACGGTCATCCCCGCGTCCGGCGGCATGACGGCCCGGCAGGTCCAGCTGATCCAGGACCTCGGGCCCGGGATCATCATGGTGACGCCGTCGTACATGCTGACGATCCTCGACGAGTTCGAGCGGCAGGGCGTCGACCCGCGCGGCACCTCCCTGCGGGTGGGTGTCTTCGGGGCCGAACCCTGGACCGAGCGGATGCGGCAGGAGATCGAGGAGCGGTTCGCGATCGACGCCGTCGACATATACGGACTGTCGGAGGTGATGGGCCCGGGCGTCGCGCAGGAGTGCGTGGAGACCAAGGACGGGCTGCACGTGTGGGAGGACCACTTCTTCCCCGAGGTCGTGGATCCGATCACCGGTGAGGTGCTGCCGGACGGCGAGCGGGGCGAGTTGGTCTTCACCTCGCTCACCAAGGAGGCGATGCCGGTCGTCCGGTACCGGACGCGGGACCTGACGCGGCTGCTGCCGGGCACGGCCCGGGTCTTCCGGCGGATGGAGAAGGTCACCGGTCGCAGCGACGACATGGTGATCCTGCGCGGGGTGAACCTCTTCCCCACCCAGATCGAGGAGATCGTGCTGCGCACCCCGGCGGTCGCGCCCCACTTCCAGCTCCGGCTCACCCGCGAGGGCCGCCTCGACGCCCTCACCGTACGGGCGGAGGCCCGCCCCGGAGCCACCCCCGAGGACCGGGACACGGCCGCGCGGGCCATCACGGCGGCCGTGAAGGACGGCATCGGCGTGTCGGTCGCCGTCGAGATCGTCGATCCGGAGTCACTGGAGCGTTCCGTGGGGAAGATCCGCCGGATCGTGGACCTGCGCCCCCGCTAGACGCCTCCGAGGTCAGCCGCCCGCGAACCGGTCCCGCAGCTCCCGCTTGAGGATCTTCCCGCTCGCGTTGCGGGGCAGCTCGTCCACGAACACCACCCGCTTCGGCGCCTTGAAGTGGGGGAGCTTCTCGCGGGCGTGGGAGACGAGCTCCTCCTCCGTGACCTCGCCGCGCGGGACGACGACCGCGGTGACGGCCTCGATCCACCGCTCGTCGGGAAGCCCGATGACGGCGGCCTCGGCGACCGCGTCATGCGTGTACAGCGCGTCCTCGACCTGGCGTGAAGCGACCAGAACGCCGCCGGAGTTGATGACGTCCTTCACGCGGTCGACGATCGTGAAGTAGCCGTGGGCGTCGCGCACCGCGAGGTCGCCGGAACGGAACCAGCCGTCGCGGAAGGCCTCGGCCGTCTCCTCGGGCTTGTCCCAGTAGCCCTCGCACAGCTGCGGGGAGCGGTAGACGATCTCGCCGGGCGTGCCGTCGGGCACGTCCTTGCCGTCCTCGTCGACCACCCGGGCGTCCACGAAGAGGACGGGCCGGCCGCAGGAGTCCATGCGGCCCTTGTGCTCGTCGGGCGCGAGGACGGTGGCCAGGGGACCGATCTCGCTCTGCCCGAAGCAGTTGTAGAAGGCGAGTTTCGGAAGGCGTTCGCGCAGCCGCTCCAACACGGGCACCGGCATGATCGACGCGCCGTAGTACGCCTTGCGCAGACCGCTCAGGTCACGAGTGGGGAAGTCCGCACGATTCGTCAGGCCGATCCACACCGTCGGCGGGGCGAACAGGCTGTCCGCGCGGCCGGCCTCGACGAGATCGAAGAGGCGGTCGCCGTCGGGCGCGTCGAGGATGAGGTTGGTCGCCCCGACCGCGAGGTACGGCATCAGGAACACGTGCATCTGCGCCGAGTGGTACAGCGGCAGCGAGTGCACCGGCCGGTCACCCGCGCTGAGGTCGAGCGCGGTGATCGCGCTCAGGTACTCGTGCACCAGGGCGCGGTGCGTCATCATCGCGCCCTTCGGCAGGGCCGTCGTCCCGGAGGTGTACAGCAGCTGCACCAGGTCCTCGCTGCGCGGCTCGGGACCGTCGTACGCGGGTGTGGTGCCCAGCCGCGCCAGCAGCGAGTCCTCGGCGTCGCGCAGGGGCAGCGTGCGGACCCCGTCGGGGAGTCGCGCGGCCAGATCCGGGTCGGCGAGGACCAGGGAGCTGCCGGACTGGCCGACGAGGTAAGCGAGGTCGTCGCCGGTGAGGTTCTGGTTGACCGGCACGTGCACCAGGCCCGCGCGGGCGCAGGCGAGGAAGCCGATCAGATAGGCGTCGGAGTTGTGGCCGTAGGCGCCGACCCGGTCACCGGGGTCCAGGCCCTGGCCGAGCAGGAGGCTCGCCGCGCGGGACACGGCCTCGTCGAGTTCCTCGTACGTCCAGGAGCGGTCGCCGTACTCCACCGCGACCCGCGCCGGGGTGCGTCGGGCGCTGCGTCGCAGCACTCCGTCAACCGTGCTGCCGTGTCCGGGCGTCATGACACATGATCCTCGGTCCGCGGAAGAAGGAGGTCAAGCACCGGGGCCGAAGGCCATGTCCGCACGGGGCTCAGGACACCTACCTGCCAGTACGCTCAACCATCCCTTCCCTCAACGACGTTGGGAGGCACGATGCGCACCCGCCTCAGACGAACCGCTGTCGCGGCCGTCGCCCTGCTCACCGCCGCCACCGCACTGCCCCAGGCCGTCGCACAGAGCCGGGAACGACCCGAACACCCGTCCCACGGCGCGCTGTCCGCCGTCGTCCGCTACACCGAGTACGGCATTCCACACATCCTTGCGAAGGACTACGCGAACCTCGGGTTCGGCACCGGGTGGGCGCAGGCCGCCGACCAGGTGTGCACGCTCGCCGACGGCTTCGTGACCGTACGCGGCGAACGCTCCCGTTTCTTCGGGCCCGACGCGGCACCCGACTTCTCGCTCTCCTCGGCCACGAAGAACCTCTCCAGCGACCTGTACTTCCGCGGGGTGCGGGCGGCGGGCACGGTGGAGAAGCTGCTCGCCGAACCCGCGCCGCGCGGACCGAGCCGGCCGGCGAAGGACCTGATGCGGGGCTTCGCTGCGGGCTACAACGCCTGGCTGAAGCAGAACCGGATCACCGACCCGGCGTGCAAGGGGGCCGCCTGGGTGCGGCCGGTGACGGCCCTCGACGTGGCCGCGCGCGGTTTCGCGCTGTCCGTCCTCGGCGGTCAGGGCCGGGGCGTGGACGGCATCGCGGCGGCGCAGCCGCCGGCGGCCGCCACGACGACGGCATCCGGCACCCCGGACGCTCACGACACCGCCCGGGCCGCCCGCGAACTCCTTGCCGACACCGCCGACATGGGCTCCAACGCGGTCGCCTTCGGCGGCACCACGACGGCGAACGGCCGCGGGCTGCTGCTCGGCAACCCGCACTACCCCTGGCAGGGCGGTCGGCGCTTCTGGCAGGTACAGCAGACCATCCCCGGCGAGCTCAACGTCTCCGGCGGCTCGCTGCTCGGCTCGGCAACCGTGTCCATAGGGCACAACGCCCGTGTGGCGTGGAGCCACACCGTCGCCACGGGGGTGCCCCTCAACCTCCACCAGCTGGCTCTCGATCCGGCCGACCCGACGAGGTACCTCGTGGACGGCACGCCGGAGCGGATGACGAAGCGCACGGTCACCGTGGCGGTCAAGGACGGCATCGCGGTGACGCGGACCCAGTGGTGGACGCGGTACGGCCCGGTCGTCACCTCGCTCGGCGCCGCGCTGCCGTTGCCGTGGACGACCACGACGGCGTACGCGCTCAACGACCCCAACGCCGCCAACCTGCGCGCCTCCGACACCGCCCTCGGCTTCAGCCGGGCCCGCAGTACGGGCGAGGTCCTCGGTTCCCTCGAGCGCACGCAAGGGCTGCCCTGGGTGAACACGGTCGCCGCCGACTCCGGCGGGCACACGCTGTTCACGCAGTCGCAGGTGCTCCCGCGGATCACCGACGAACTGGCCCAGCGCTGCTCCACCGCCCTCGGCAAGGTCACCTACCCCGCGTCCGGGCTCGCGATCCTCGACGGCTCGCGCGGGGACTGCGCGCCCGGCAGCGACGGGGACGCCGTACAGCCGGGGATCTTCGGCCCGGCGAAGATGCCGGTCCTCAAGGACGCCCCGTACGCGGAGAACTCCAACGACAGCGCCTGGCTGGCCAACGCCGACCGGCCGCTGACGGGCTACGAGCGAGTGTTCGGCACGGTCGGCACGCCGCGTTCGATGCGGACGCGGGGCGCGGTCGAGGACGTGGCGGCGCTGGCCGACAAGGGCCGCCTGACCGTACGGGATCTGCAGGCGCAGCAGTTCGCCAACCGGGTGCCCGCGGGTGATCTGGCCGCGGCCGACGCGGCGAAGGCGTGCGCCGCGCTGCCGGGCGGCACCGCGACGGGCGGCGACGGCAAGGCCGTTGACGTACGTGAGGCGTGCGGAGTGCTCGCCGCGTGGGACCGGTCCACGGACACCGGCAGTCGGGGTGCGCTGCTCTTCGACCGGTTCTGGCGGAGACTGACGGCCGCCGTGCCGGCCGCGCGGCTGTGGAAGGTGCCGTTCTCGGCGACGGACCCGGTCCGCACGCCCCACACGCTCGACACGGCCGCGCCGGGCTTCGCCACCGCCCTCGCGGACGCGGTCACCGAGCTGCGGGCAGCGGGCATCACGCTCGACTCCCCGCTCGGGCGGCATCAGTTCGTCGTCCGGAACGACCGGCGCATCCCCGTTCCGGGCGGCACCGAGTCGCTGGGTGTGTGGAACAAGATCGAGCCGGTGTGGAACCCGGCGGGCGGCGGCTACCCGGAGGTGACGACCGGCTCCAGCTACATCCAGGCCGTGGGCTGGGACGGCGGCCGCTGTCCGGTCGCCCGCACGCTGCTGACCTACTCCCAGTCCTCGAATGTGAACTCGCCCCACTACAGCGACCAGACCCGGTTGTTCTCCGGCGAGAAGTGGGTGACGTCCCGGTTCTGCGAGAAGGACATCCTGTCCTCGCCGGCGCTGAGGATCGTCCTCGTTCGCGAGCGCTGATCATGTGGTCCCGTCCCCCATGGGGCGGGACCACACTCCCGGTCAGGTCATGATGTGGCCGAGCTTGTCCGGGTTGAGCACCACGTAGATGCCGTCGATACGGCCGTCCCGCACGTCGATCGTGACGACCTGGTCGATGCCGTCGACCGTGATCGCCAGGGTGGGCCGGCCGTTGACGTCCACGCGGCGCGGGGTGCCGAGGGGGTAGCGGGCGACCAGGTCCGCGGAGAAGGCGATGACCTGCTCGCGGCCCTCGATGGGCCACGGGGCCGCCCTGACCTTGCCGCCGCCGTCGTTCCAGGCGACGGCGTCCTCGGTCAGCAGCGCGGTCAGCCGGGCGTGGTCCCTGCTCTGCGCGGCCTCCAGGAACCGCGCCAGCAGCTTGGCGTGGTCGTCGTCGGAGAGCGTGAACCGGTCGCGTCCGGCGGCGAGCCGACGGCCGGCGCGCAGGTACATCTGCCGGCAGTTCGTCTCGGTCGCGTCGAGGATACGGGCGATTTCGCCGTACGGGAGTTCGAAGGCCGCGTGCAGCACAAAAGCCGCGCGGTCCTGGGGTGACAGACGCTCCATCAAGTGGACGGTGGCATAGGCGACGGTGTTCCGGAGCGCGGTCGTGTCCAGCGGGCCGAGCGCTTGGGTGGCCACCGGCTCGGGCAGCCAGGGCCCGGTGTAGGACTCGCGGGTCACCTTGGCGGACCTGAGGCGGTCGACGGCGAGCCGCGCGAGGACGGTGATGAGGAAGGCCCGGGGATCACGGACCTGGGCGCGGTCGGTGCCGGTCCACCGCAGGTGGGCGTGGTGGACGACGTCCTCGGCGTCCCCCATGCTGCCGAGCAGCCGGTAGGCGAGGCCGAGCAGCAGGGGGCGGTAGGTCTCGAACTGCTCGGTCGCCGGCTCCGGGGTTTCCAATTCCCATGTCCTTCCCAGTCGTTCGCCGCGGTGGTCGCCGCCAGTGCGGGTGCCCCCAGTCAACTCCGCCGCGTCCCTGTCGCGCCACCCGGAGTGACGGGACGGCCGGTCGCCGCCGCAGATCGTGTCGGGTCCGTGGAGCCGGCCCGTGCAGGTGAAGCCGGTCAGACCGGTCGCGTACGGCCCTCCCAGTACGGATCCCGCAACCGCCGCTTGTACAGCTTGCCGTTGGGGTCGCGCGGCATCCGAGCGATGAAGTCGACGCTCTTGGGCCGCTTGTACCCGGCGAGTTGCTCGGCGCAGTGGTCGAGGAGCGCGGCGGCGAGGGCGGGGCCCGGCTCGTGGCCGGGGGCCGGTTCGACGACGGCCTTGACCTCCTCGCCCCAGTCGTCGTGCGGGATGCCGAAGGCGGCGGCGTCGGCGACGGCGGGGTGGGCGAGCAGGGCGGACTCGATCTCGGCCGGGTAGATGTTGACGCCACCCGAGATGATCATGTCGATCTTGCGGTCGCGGAGGAAGAGGTAGCCGTCCTCGTCGAGGACGCCGAGGTCGCCGACGGTGAAGAAGTCGCCGATGCGGTTCTTCCGGGTCTTGGCCTCGTCCTTGTGGTACGAGAAGCCTCCGGTGTTCATCTTCAGGTAGACGGTGCCGAGTTCGCCGGGCGGCAGCCGGTTGCCGTCGTCGTCGAAGACCGCGAGCTCGCTGATGGGCCAGGCCTTGCCGACGGTGCCGGGTTTCTTCAGCCAGTCCTCGGCGGTCGCGAAGGCGCCGCCACCCTCGCTGGCCGCGTAGTACTCCTCCACGCAGTGGCCCCACCAGTCGATCATGGCCCGTTTGACGTGGTCGGGGCAGGGGGCGGCGCCGTGGATGGCGTGCCGCATCGACGAGACGTCGTACGACTGCTTCGTCTCGTCCGGCAGGGCCAGCAGCCGGTGGAACTGGGTGGGGACCATGTGGGTGTGCGTGCACTTGTGGGTGTCGATGAGGCGAAGCATCTCCTCGGGCGTCCACTTGTCCATCAGGACGAGGCGGTGGCCGATGTGCAGGGACGCGCCGGCGAACTGGAGCACGGCCGTGTGGTACAGCGGTGAGCAGACGAGATGCACGTTGCCGTCGAAGGGCCGGATGCCGAAGATGCCGAGGAAGCCGCCCAGGTAGGCCTCCTCGGGGAGCTTGCCGGGCAGGGGGCGCCGGATGCCGCGGGGGCGGCCGGTGGTGCCCGAGGTGTAGTTCATGACCCAGCCGAGGGTGCGGTCGGCGGGCTCCGACTCCGGCTGTCCTTCGAGGAGTTCGGCGTACGGCCGGAAGCCCTCGACCGTGCCGACGGCGTACCGGTGGGTGGCCGGGAGGCCGGCCTCGTCGGCGGCGTGGCGGGCGGGCCCGGCGAACCGCTCGTGGGCGAGGAGCACCTTGGCGCCGGAGTCGGCGACGATCCAGGCGATCTCGGGTCCTACGAGGTGGTGGTTGACGGGCACGAGGTAGAAACCGGCCTGGCTGGCGGCGAGGTACGCGGTGAAGAACTCGACGCCGTTGGGCAGGACGACGGCGAAGGCGTCACCCCGTTCGAGCCCGGCGGCGCGCAGTCCGTGCACCATCCGGTTGGTCTCGGCGTGCAGCCGTCCGGCGGTCCACTCCTCTCCGTCGGGCGTGATGAGGGCGGGGCGCTGGGGGTCGGCGGCGGCCTGGGCCCAGAATCCGTTGGGGGACTGAGTCGTCACTCCTGGCTCCTTCCGGCGATCCGGTTGACGCGGTCGACGGCCTCCTCGAAGCCGCGGGTGAGGTCGTCGAAGACCTCCTGGACGCTGCGTTCGCTGTTCATCCGGCCGACGATCTGCCCGACGGGCGTCCCGAGCAGCGGCTCCACCTCGTACTTCTGGATCCGCGAGACCGCGTCGGCGACCAGCAGTCCCTGCAGGGGCATGGGGAGCGTGCCGGGCCCGTTCGGGTCGTCCCAGGCGTCGGTCCATTCGGTACGCAGCTGCCGTGCGGGTTTCCCGGTCAGCGCGCGGGAGCGGACCGTGTCGCCGGACCCGGCCGCGAGGAGCTTCTGGGTCAGGGCGCGCGAGTGCATGTCGGCCTCGGTGGCGGTCAGCCACAGGGAGCCGAGCCACACACCCTGGGCGCCGAGGGCGAACGCGGCGGCCACCTGCCGGCCGCTGCCGATGCCGCCGGCCGCGAGCACGGGCAACGGGCCGACGGCGTCGACGACTTCGGGCGTGAGCACCATCGAGGCGATCTCACCGGTGTGGCCGCCCGCCTCGTAGCCTTGCGCGACGACGATGTCGATGCCCGCCTCCGCGTGCTTGCGGGCATGCCGGGCGCTGCCCGCGAGCGCGGCGACGGGAACGCCCTGGGCGTGGGCGCGCTCGATGACGTCGGCTGGTGGAGAACCGAGCGCGTTGGCCAGCAACCTGATCGGATAGTCGAAGGCGACGTCCAGCTGGTTGCGGGCGACCTGTTCCATCCAGCCGGTGATGCGCCAGCCCGAGGCCTCCCCTTCGGCCAGATCGGGCACGCCGTACTTGGCGAGGGTGTCCTTCACGTACTGGCGATGCCCCTCGGGGATCATCGCCTCCACGTCCGCCTCGGTGACGCCTTCCACCTTCTTGGCGGGCATGACGACGTCCAGCCCGTACGGCCTGCCGTCGACGTTCGCCTCGATCCAGTCGAGGTCGCGTTTGAGGTCGTCGGGGGCCGTGTAGCGGACCGCGCCGAGCACTCCGAAACCGCCGGCCCGGCTGATGGCCGCGGCGACGGCGGGGAACGGCGTGAAGCCGAAGACGGCGTGCTCGACTCCCAGTGTCTTGCTCAGCTCCGTCTGCATGGGCGCAGGATGCCGCAGTCCACCGGACGACGGAAGAGCTTTTCTGATGCTCCATCAGATTTCTGGACGTCCACGGATGGCCGCATGGACGTCCACGGATGGCCGCATGGACGTCCACGGACGGCCGCCTGGACGTCCGCACGGATGGCAGCGCGCCCCGTTGACACATCGCACCCCTGACACGAAAGTTTCACAGCGCAAGCGATCCCGGAAAGATACTTTCAGGCAGCGGGAGGTCCATCCATGACGGAAGACGCGGCGGGCAGAGCGACGGCCGGACACGGGCGGCCGGGGCTGACCCGTCGTCAACTGGGCAGACGCACCCTGGCGCTGGGCGGCGCCCTCGCCATCGCCCCCTTCCCCGCGGGCCCGGCGTCCGCCGCCCCGCAGACCGCGCACCCGACCCTGCGCCACGGATCCCCCGAGCACGCCGGTCTGCTCCCCGCCCACCTGCGGCAACTCGTCGCGGACGTCGAGGCGTTCCTCGCCCCCTCCCCCAAGCACCCCTGGTACGCGGGCGCCGTGCTGCTCGCCGGGCGCGGCTCCACCGTTGCCCTGCATCAGCCCATCGGGATGGCGGTGCGCTACCAGGCGTACGACGAGAAGACCGACACCGGCGTCGAGTTCCCGGCCGACCGGCAGATCCCCATGGCCAAGGACACCGTCTTCGACCTCGCCTCGGTGTCGAAGCTCTTCACGTCGATCCTCGCCGTGCAGCAGATCGAGCGGGGCGCGCTGGAGCTGGAGAGGAAGGTCGCCGGGTACCTCCCGGAGTTCGGCGGTGCGGGCAAGCAGGACATCACCGTCCGCCAGCTCCTCACCCACACTTCGGGATTCCGCGCCTGGATCCCGCTGTACGCCGCGCGGACCTACGAGGAGAAGCTCCAGCTCATCTGGAAGCAGGCACCGCTCAACGCGCCCGGCTCCACCTACCTCTACTCGGACCTGAACCTGATCTCGCTCCAACTGGTGCTGGAGAGGGTCACGGGCCGCCCGCTGGACACACTCCTCCATGACGAGGTCACCGCCCCGCTCGGACTGCACCACACCCGCTACAACCCGCCCGCCTCGTGGAAGCCGCGGATCGCGGCCACGGAGGACGCTCGCAAGCCCTGGTCGGGGCTGGAACGGGGACTCGTGTGGGGCGAGGTGCACGACGAGAACGCCTTCGGTCTCGGCGGCGTCGCGGGCCACGCGGGCGTGTTCTCCACCGCGTGGGACCTGGCCGTGCTGGGCCGGACGCTGCTCAACGGCGGCACGTACGGCCGGACCCGCATCCTGCGGCGGGAGTCCGTGGAGCTGATGTTCACCGACTTCAACACCGCCTTCCCCGGTGACGAACACGGCCTCGGTTTCGAGCTCTACCAGCACTGGTACATGGGCGCGACGGCCACACCGCGCACGGCGGGGCACACCGGCTTCACCGGCACCTCGCTGGTGCTCGACCCGATGACCGACTCCTTCCTCGTCGTTCTCGGCAACTCCGTACACCCGGTGCGTAGTTGGCGGTCCGGCTCAGCTCCCCGGGTCGCCGCGGGGAACAACATGGCACGCGCCGTGCGGGTCCGCCCCGTGTACGGACGTACCGCCTGGTTCTCCGGAATGGCGAGCGCCACCACCGCCACCCTCGCACTGCCCGGACTCGACACGTCCTCGGGCGCCGCGCGGCTGCGCTGCGCGCTGTGGTGGGACACCGAGCCGACGGCCGACGTGCTCTTCCTGGAGGCCACGACGGACGGCGGCACGACCTGGCAGCCCGTCCCGTTCACGACCACGCGCCATGGGAACGATCCGCAGGAGCACCCGGCCGGCACGGTCACCGGCTGGTCGGGGCGGGTCTGGCACCGGCTCGGTGCGGCCCTTCCCGCGGCCCGGCAACTGGACCTGCGCTGGCGGTACGCGACCGACCGGCTGTACGTCGGCCGCGGCGCCTACGTCGACGGGCTGCGGGTCGAGACGGCCGACGGCATCCTGTTCGACGAGGCACGTCCGGCGGACGCGGCGCGGATCGAGGCGAAGGGCTGGACGGCGTCCGCCGACTGACGAGGGTGGGCCCGGGTCCTCCTCGCGGCCCGCAGGGAGACCCAGCTGAAGTCGGTCACCGAGGACGTCCGGGTCGCCGGCGGCACCGCGCAGTACGTACGGTGCGAACTGGCCGACCCGGCGAGCGTCCGGGCCGCCGTCGACCTGACCGACCCGGCGAGGCCGCCCTCGACCTGGCCGTACAGCTGTACGGCCAGGTCGACGTCGAGACATGGGAGGCGCACACCCCCGGCATCGTCGCCCGGCTCAGCGCGCAGACCCCGCTGGGCCGGGCGCCGCCCCCGGCGAGGTCGCCAGGCCGCGGCGTGGCTCCTGAGCGGCCGTGCCTCCTACGTCACCGGCACGGTGCCGCGGGTCTACGGAGGCATGCGGGCCTGAGCCTCAGCCGTCGAGTTCCTCCAGCACGGCCATGGCGGCATTGTGCCCGGGCACCCCGCTCACCCCTCCCCCGCGCACCGCGCCCGCCCCGCACAGCAGCACGTTCGCGTGCCGGGTCTCCACGCCCCAGCGGCCGGTGCCCTCCTGGGCGTACGGCCAGGTGAGTTCGCGGTGGAAGATGTTGCCGCCGGGCAGCCGCAGGTCCCGCTCCAGGTCCAGCGGTGTCCTCGCCTCGATGCAGGGCCGCCCGTCGGCGTCGGTCGCCAGGCAGTCGGCGAGCGGCTCGGCGAGATGGGCGTCCAACTGCGCGAGCGTCGACTTCACGAGCTCCTCGCGCACGGCGTCGTTGTCCCGGTCGAAGAGCCGGGCGGGTGTGTGCAGGCCGAACAACGTCAGTGTCTGGTAGCCCTGTTCGACGAGGTCCGGGCCGAGGATCGTCGGGTCGGTCAGGGAGTGGCAGTAGATCTCGGAGGGCGGGGCGGCGGGGAGTTCGCCGGCGTCGGCCTGGGCGTGGGCGGTGGCCAGCTGCTCGTAGCCCTCGGCGACGTGGAAGGTGCCGGAGAACGCCTCGCGGGGGTCGACGGAGTCGTCGCGCAGCCTCGGCAGCCGGGTGAGGAGCATGTTGACCTTGAGCTGGGCGCCCTCGGCCGGGGCCGGCGGCTCGTCGCCGGTGAGCACGGCCAGCTCCTGCGGGGAGGCGTTGACGAGGACGTGCCGGGCGGTGGCGACGCCCTCCCCGTCGGCCGTGCGGTAGGTGATCTCGGCGGTACGACCGTCCGTGTCGATCCGCGTGGCCTCGTGCCCGGTGGCGAGGACGGCGCCCGCGTCACGAGCCGCCGTGGCGAGGGCGTCGGTGAGGGCGCCCATGCCACCCACGGGCACGTCCCAGGCGCCCGTACCGCCGCCGATCACGTGGTAGAGGAAGCAGCGGTTCTGCGGGAGAGCGGGGTCATGGGCGTCGGCGAAGGTCCCGATGAGCGCGTCGGTGAGGACCACGCCCCGCACCAGGTCGTCGCTGAAGCGGTCCTCGATCACCGCCCCGATCGGTTCCTCGAAGAGGGTCCGCCAGGCGTCCTCGTCGTCGATGCGGCCGCGCAGTTCGTCACGGCTGGGCAGCGGCTCGGTGAGGGTCGGGAAGACCCGCTGGGCCACGTGGGCGGTCATGCCGTAGAAGCGCTGCCACGCCTCGTACTCCCGCTCCCCGCCGGTGAGCCGCGCGAACGCCTCCCGGGTGCGCCGCTCGCCCCCGCCGACCAGGAGTCCGGTCGGCCGGCCGTCCCGTTCCACCGGGGTGTACGACGAGACGGTGCGGGTGCGGACGCGGAAGTCCAGGCCCAGATCCCGCACGACCTTCTTCGGCAGCAGGCTGACCAGGTAGGAGTAGCGCGACAGTCGCGCGTCCACGCCGGCGAACGGGCGGGTGGAGACTGCGGCGCCGCCGGTGTGGTCCAGCCGTTCCAGCACCAGCACCGACCGTCCCGCCCGGGCCAGGTAGGCGGCGGCGACGAGGCCGTTGTGGCCGCCGCCGACGATGACGGCGTCGTACGTGCGGTGTCCCGGGTGTCCCTCGTGTGCAGGCATGGTTCTTGGTAACACGGGGTGATCCACATCGGCCAGAGATGGACCGCGTCGGGGTCAGTGGCCGCCCGACGCCCGCTGCTGCCGCAGCACCGCCACCTTCCGGTACAACTCGACCGCCTCCGCGCCCCGGCCCAGCTGTTCCAGGCAGTGGGCCTCGTCGTTGCGGCTGGCGAGGGTGTCGGGGTGGTCGGGGCCGAGGACGCGTTCACGGGCGGCGGCGACGCGCCGGTACTCGGTGAGCGCGTCCGGCCAGCGGCCGAGCCAGCCGAGGCCGACGGCGACCTCGCGGTGGCTGACCAGGGTGTCCGGGTGGTCGGGGCCGAGGACGCGCTCGCGGACGGCGCACACGTCGCGGGACTCGGCGAGGGCCTCCTCCCAGCGGCCGAGGCGGCCGAGGTTGACACCGAGGCCGTGCCGGGCGCGGAGGGTCTCGGGGTGGGCGGCGCCGTGGACGCGGGTGCGGTCGTCGATGAGGTCGCGGTAGAGCTGGAGGGCCTCCGCGCTGCGGCCGAGGCGGCCGAGGCTGATGCCGATCTCGTAGCGGGCGGCGAGGGTGTCGGCGTGGTCGGGGCCGAGGGCCTGGGCGCGGGCCTCGGCGACCTCGCGGTAGGTCTGCAGGGCTTCCGGCCAGCGGCCCAACTGGCCGAGCGCGTAGGCGACCTCGTAGCGGGTGACCAGGGTGTCGGGGTGGTGCGGGCCGAGGACGCGGGCGCGGGCGGCCGCCACCTCGCAGGCCATGCGGTACGAGTCCTCCAGGCGGCCGAGTCTGCTGAGGTTGAAGGCGAGGTTGTGGCGGCAGCGCAGGGTGTCGGGGTGGTCGGCGCCCATGGCGCGCTCGCGGGCGGTGAGGACGGAGTTGTAGACCTGGTGGGCGTCGAAGTGGCGGCCCAACTGGCCGAGGACGTACGCCATTTCCTGGCGGGCGGCGAGGGTGTCGGGGTGGTCCGGGCCGAGCGCGATGCTTCTGGCCCGGGTGACGTGCTTGTACTCGCGCAAGGCGTCGGCGGCGCGGCCGGTGCGGCTGAGGGTGAAGGCGACCTCGTAGCGGCTGGCCAGGGTGTCGGGGTGGTCGGGGCCGAGGAGGTGTTCGCGTTCGGCGGCGACCGCGCGGTGCACCTCGCCGGCCTCGGCCCAGCGGCCCAGCCGTCCCAGACTGAGCCCGGCGTTGTGCCGTCCGGCGAGTGCGGTGACCGCTTCCGCGGAGGGGGTGGGCGGCGCGTCCGGTACGGGTTCCTCGGTCCGTCCCGTGAGGGAGCGCGCGATCCACTCGCCGGTGAGGCCCGCTCCGGCGTCCGGGGGCGTGGTGCCGAGGCCGGCGCCGGTGGCCTTGTGACCGGTGGTCATGCCGCGCGTCCACGAGGGCAGGCGCACCTCACGGGGGCGTGCGGGCTCGGGCGGGCCGAGGTCCGGCTGCGGGGTGACGACGGTCGGCACGTAGGCGGGGGTGGTCCGGCCCGCGTCGATCCGGCGGCCCAGCTCCCTCGCGTCGTGCGGGCGTTGTCCGGGCTCCTTGGCCAGCAGGTCGAGGATGACCTGGTCCAGGTAGGCGGGCAACTCGGAGCGGTGGCTGCGTGGCGGGCGGGGCGGCGTGTCACGGTGTCCGATGAGGACCGCCCAGGCGTCGTCGAGGTCGAACGGCGGCGCCCCGGTGGCGATCTCGTAGAGCACGCAGCCCAGCGAGTACAGGTCGCTGCGCTGATCCACCTCGTCGCCGCCGATCTGCTCCGGCGACATGTAGTGCGGGGTGCCCATCGCGATGCCGGTGCCGGTCAGCCGTGAGGTGAAGCCGATGTCCGCGCCGAGCCGGGCGATGCCGAAGTCGCAGATCTTCACCGTGCCGTCGGTGAGCCGGACGATGTTCGCGGGTTTCAGGTCGCGGTGCACGATGCCCTGCCGGTGCGTGTACGCGAGGGCGGCGGCCACCTGGTCGGCGATCTCGACGACGTCGGCCACGGGCAGCGGGTGCTGCTTGTTGTCCTCCAGGAGCTGGCTGAGGTTACGGCCCTCCAGGAGCTCCATGACGAGGTAAAGGACGCCGTCGTACTCTCCGAAGTCGTGGACGACGGTCACGCCCCGGTGCTGGAGCGCGGCCGCCACCCGGGCCTCGCGCCGGAACCGCTCTCTCAGGACCCGGGTGAAGGCCTGGTCGTGCTGCGCACCCAGCGGTTTGAGGCACTTCACGGCGACATGCCGGCCCAGCGACTCGTCCCGCGCCCGCCAGACCTCGCCCATGCCACCGCGCCCGATCACGTCGAGCAACCGGTACCGGCCCTGGATAAGCCTGCTGTCCCCCATCTCCTGCGACCGCCCCCGTCGTCACCGCGCCCCACCCTCCCCTGACTCGTCCAGTATGGCGAGCTGTCGTCCGAGTTTGTACGGCGCAGGTCGGGAGCCCGGGCCCAGGCGGGCCATGGCGCGCAGAATGTGTTTGGGCGGGAGTTGCCAGCGCAGACGTGCGGGGATGCAGCGCAGCAGGGTGCCCGTGGCGCGCAACTGGCGGGTGACGGTGGAGGGTTCCGGGGCCGGCCTGCCGTACAGCTCGTGGGCGTACGGCGGCAGGGCGGCGTACGCCAGGTGCGCCACGCGCCGCCACAGCACCCCGCGCGCCGGGATGAGGAGAGGGTGCGTCGGAGGGCGGAGGAGCAAGTCGTCCACCGCGCGTGCCTCTTCTCCGGCGGCGAGTTCGGGCCGGACCTTCTCGAAGTAGGCGTTCATCCCGGCGCGGTCGGCCGGTACGGCGTCCGGGTCGAGGCCCACCAGGCGGGCGCTGACCCGGTGCTCGGCTATGTAGCGGTCGGCCTGCGCGTCGGTGAGCGGGAAGCCGGAGCGGCGCGCCACCTGCAGATACGAGTCGATCTCGGCGCAGTGCACCCACAGCAGCAGCTCGGGTTCGTCGACGCCGTAGCGTTCACCGGTGTCGGGGTCGGTCGCCCCCAGTTTGCCGTGGATCTTCCGGACCCGGGCGCCCGCCTTCTCGGCGGCCTCGGTGGTGCCGTACGTCGTGGTGCCGACGAAGCTGGCGGTGCGGAACAGCCGGCCCCAGGCGTCCGCCCCGAAGTCCGAGTTCTGCATGACGCCCCGGACCGCGCGCGGGTGCAGTGCCTGGAGGTAGAGCGCACGAACGCCCGCGACCCACATCATCGGATCACTGTGCACCTGCCAGGTCACCGAGTCGGGACCGAAGAGACCTGGGTCACCTGAACCGGGTTCGGCCATGTCAGCAGTATGACCAGGATCGACAGTCGGCACCAGGCACCGTTTGTGACCTGCACTGATGCCAACGAGGTTCTGCGACTGGAAGTACAGAATCAGAGAGACAGTTGGCACTTTGGTACACCGCAGGTCAGGGGTGGTTCGCCGGGAACTTCAGGCCTCTCCGGTGATGATCCGTGCGGTGATGCCTCCAAAGGACCACGCCGCAGACCCGAAGCGCACTGACAGCCGCGGCGAGGTCGGCGGCTTGTCGTAGGGCCATCAGCTCGCCGCGGTCGAGGGAACTCCGCGCCCCGAAGATCTCGCGCGCCTCGGCGGATCCACGCGCGACAGCAGGCAGAGCAAGCTGCCCGGGTGGTCAGCATCTCAGGTGCCGGCGCCACCCGTCCGCCGTTGCGTGATCTTGACCCACGGGATCCTCGGTTCATTTACTCAAGGCATGGCACACCCTTGTCGCACCCCTCCGTAGGCTGGTCGCGAGGTACCGGTGACAGGAGGGGCAAGGTGGCCCGGAAACCCAAGATCGATCAGCGCGTGATCGAGAGCGCCAAGGACATCGTCAAGGGCTATGAGCGTGCAGCCCGGCGGAATCCGATCCGCGTGCCGATCCAGACGGACGCGACTGCCGAGGGAGTCTCCATGGCCGGCCGTGACGCCATTGAAAGCAATCCGGTCCTGGCCCGGCTACTGCTGTGATTGGACGTCCACGCCGCGTACTCCGCATCGACCAGCACGGCCGCGGCCTCCACGACACTGCGCAGGGCCTGCTCCAAATCCAGCTCCACGGCACGGTTCAGCGCTGGCAATCCAGGGTCACCAGACCTCGTCTACGCCAAGGACCGCAAGCTCCCGCCGTGCTACGGCGACGCCGAGGCCACCACCACACTGCGGGGCCTCTACAACCAGGCGGGCCATCAGTTCGTCGTCGTTCACCGGTTGCTCCTCCGGCTGAAGGCCACCGACCCGGCGCTGACCTCCAAGACTCCCCCCCTGATCTCAACCGTCTCCTGGGGCCACCATGACCGCCGACACCACGACCAGGGGCCAGTCGAACCTGCCCGGGGTCGGCTGAAGTGGCTCCGGGCGCCCTCGACTGTCAGCGCATGCGTTGGCCAACGGTCACGAGGCGGGTACTCCTGTTAGAGGGCGGTACGTGATCTGATGTCAGATTCGGTGTCGCCCTGATCGTGTGGCTATCGGGACTCTTGGCCCGTCGACGCGCTTGGCAGTGATGGAGTGACGGGGTGAGCGACCGCAAGTCCTACAAGAGCGACTTGTCCGACGAACGCTGGGCGCTGATAGGGGTAGCGCCGAGGTAAGCCCAAAGCCGCCAGTACTTGATCTTGAGGCCCTTGGTGATTCCTCTGCGTCGCCAAGGCCGCGGCCGTGCGCTCGTCGTGCTCGCGCAGCATCCGCATCACGGTCGCTGGGGACGGACGTTGGCCTCTCTTCTTGCCGGTGGTGATGACGAGGCGCTTGGCGATGTTGCGCAGGCTCATCTCCTGCTCGCGCAGGTGGAGGCCATAAAGAGCATGGCCTCGTCTGCGACGCTGGCGCCGCCGATGGTCTTGCCGCGTTTCCGCGCCCTCTCGTGGCCCTCCAGGGTTCGGTCGCGGATGTACTCGCGCTCCATCCCGGACATGGCCGCCAGCACGGTGAACACGATTACCGGAGGGATCGTGGGAGCCCTTAAGCTCCCCGGTGAGGAACTCCAGACCGACGTCGCTGGCCTTCAGCTCCTCGGGAGGGTGACGCGTACACCGGAGGAGCGGATCTCTCCGGCGAGTTTGACGGCGGCCTCCAGTTCGGGGCGCGTGGTGGCGCGGGTGGAGATCCTCTCGGAGAAGACCCGGGTCACGCCGGCCTCGGCGAGGGAGTCCAGCGTGCGTCCAGGGACTGCCGGGCGGTCGAGGCTCGGGCGTAGCCGAGGCGGACGTGGCCGACCGGCTCGGCGCCGGCGCTCACGGGCCATGGAATGTCCCAACCATCATGACGAAGACGCTGAGCGCCTTCGCGCGCGGAGGGCGGATCGTCAGGCGCCAGGCGGGCACCGATGTCGCCCATGACGACCAGCACACCGTCGGTGAACGTCCGCCTGGTCTCGTCCGCGCAGCGCCCGATCTCGTCGAGCAGAGGCGGCGGACGGGCAGCCGTCCTCGACATCCGTGTGCGGGTGCGGCACTTGGTGTGTCGCACGCGCGGCTACCGGCAGCCCTTCCGCGAGCAAATGCCCGGAGTGTTTGAGCGTCACCAGCGACGCACGGCCCGTCTGACCAGGTAAGTCAAGGCTGTGGTGAAGGAGTTAGCGGGCCGGGCGGGATCTCGTTTGCTGGCGATACTCGCGGCGGGCCTGCTCGCCACACGGCCCTGCGCGCCCTGCTGCGCATCCCGTTGCCCACCGGGCGGACGCCCCGCGTGATCGGCGTCGACGACTTCACTCTGCGCCGGCGGCACCGCTATGCCACCGTGGTGATCGACGCCGAGACCTATGAGCGGATCGACGTGCTGCCCGACCGCACCGCCGACACGCTGGAAGCATGGCTGCGCGAGCATCCGGGCGTCGAGGTCGTGTGCCGTGACGGCTCCGTCACGTCCCTGGCGAGCGCGAAGAAACGCTCGACGCGGGCGCGGTTGCTGAGGAAGGCGTCCTCCAGGGCGTCCGCGGCGCCGGCCCAGTCGGCGGGCAGGGTCACATCGTGCCGGCCGGGTACCACGGCGCGATACGGGTCGTGCTCCTGGACGAACAACAGTGAGTCAGCGACGCCCAGCTTCTCGAACAGCCCGCGCAGCGTGTACGGCTGGACTTCCAGGCCGACTCCGGACAGCTGGTGCAGCGCCGTCTCGAACTCGAAGCGGCCTCGTCGAAAGGAGGTGGCGCAGCCGCCGGGGACGTTGTGGCGCTCCGCCAGGAGGGTGCGCAGCCCAGCGTTGGAGGGTGGCGGCGGTCAGTCCGGCGTTGCCCCGCGCCGATGATCACCGCGTCACAGTCCGTCGTCGTGGTTACTGTTCAGCGGCCTCTCGGGCGATCTGCTCGAACTGGGCGCCCATGGCCTCGCCGAGCGCCTGGGCGGCGGAGAGCGGGCGCACCATCACCGTGAACTCGTCGATCTTCCCGTCGTCGTCGAAGTGCAGGAAGTCGCATCCCTGGAGTTGCTTGCCGGCGACGGTGGCGGTGAAGACGAAGGCGTGATCGCGGCCGTCGGGGTTGGCGATCTCACGGATGTAGGTGAAGTCCTCGAAGACCCGGAGCACGCCGCGCAGGATCGCCGCGGTGATCGCCTTGCCCGGGTACGGCTTGAAGGTGACGGGGCTGGTGAAGACGACGTCGTCGGCCAGCAGAGCGGCCACGGCGTCCAGGTCGCCGCTCTCGACGGCCTTGCGGAAGGGATGCATGAGCCCACCTCTGATACTCAGCAATATGAATAGGTGTGATGGAGATTAGAGGGCCTGTTATGGCTTGTCTACAGGGAAGGAGTGACTACTAGTCACGTTGTTGATTAATCTGCTAGCGTGCATCCATGGCTTTGCGGAACGCGGTGATGGCCGCGCTGTTGGAGGGCGAGGCGTCCGGGTACGACCTCGCGAAGGCGTTCGACGCGACGGTCGCCAACTTCTGGATGTCGACGCCTCAGCAGCTCTACCGGGAGCTGGATCGCATGGAGGCCGAAGGGCTCGTCACGGCCCGCGTCGTCGAGCAGAAGCGCCGCCCCAACAAGCGACTGTTCTCCTTGACGGAGGCCGGGCGGAAGGCCGTCCACGCCTACACCGCCGAGCCCTTGGGTAAACCGGCGGTGATCCGGGACGAGTTGCTTGTCAAGGTGCAGTGCCTGGACGCGGGCGACATGGAAGCGGTCCGGACCGCCATCACCGAGCGCATGGAGTGGGCCACCGCCAAGCTGGCCCGCTACGAGCGGCTCCGGCAGCGCCTGCTCGACGGGCGCTCTGAGGAGGCGTACCTCGCCGAGGCCGAGCGCATCGGCCCGTATCTCACCCTGCTGCGCGGGATGTCGTTCGAGCGGGAGAACCTCCAGTGGGGGGACATGGCGCTGCGCAGGCTCGAACAGCGCACGACCGCGCTCCGGGCCGACGGCTGACTGCGGCGGCCCCACCCACACAGTTAGTCAACAAAGTGAGGAGCTGGAAGGTCGTGAGCAGCCCGGCCTCTCAGGGGTCGTCGGTCTGTGTCCGAGCGAGGACCGACTGCGGTTCCTTGTCGGCGGGATTGCGATGCGGTCCCTTGCGGTCGTAGAACCGGGTCACGCCGAAGCCGAAGAGACACGCGACCGCGAGTCCCAAGCCCAGGATCACCCAGCCTCGGGGCAGTCCGGCGTCGCCCTGGGCGTCGTAGTAGAGGATGGAGCGGACGACGCCGGTGATCTGACGCAGGGGCTGGAACTCGCCGAGGGTGCGGTGGAAGCCGGGGAGTGCCTGGAGGGGGACCGTGGCGCCGGACGTCGGTACCGCCATGGCGATGTAGAAGATCGTGATGAACAGCCATACCCGGCATGAGCGTGCTGCTGAGGGCCAGGGTCTGTACCCGGGTCGCCCGCAGTAGCGGGCTGTGGATCCGCAGCGTGCCCATGTCGCTGTGGGTGTAGCCGAGGGCGTGGTCCACCTGGCCGCTGATGACATCGGCGGCGAGCATGCCGCAGACGACGAGGACGAGCGAGTAGGAGAAGGCACTCAGGCCCAGGCCGCTGTGGGAGTCGAGCGGATGCCCGTCCCCGACCTGTGCCACGGTCGGGTCGGTCAGCAGCAGGAGCACGGCAACGGCCAGCTCTGCCTGAGCGGTCAGCTCCCTGCCTACCTGCGCATAGGCCGACTGGCCAGCACGGTGAGTGTCGGGCGGACGGCGTTGCGCGCCGCCTCGGGGCTGGTGAGTGCGGCGACGGTGGAGGTGAAGTCGCGGGGCGACGAGGGCGCCGAACAGCTTGCCCTTGCCGAGCTCCTCCGTCATCTCCTTCTCGTCCACCACCTTCCAGCCGATCCTGTCTCCACCCTGGGAGGACTTTTGATCGACTGGACGATCCGCACTCCCGAGGTCGGTCTGCTGCCACCGGCCGAGGAGCCGCCGGCGTCGTCGCAAGCCAGAGCATCACACCGATGGGGAGGTGTCCCCAGCGGACGCGGCCACCGGAAGCAGCGCCGGCCGCTTGGCCTGGCGGCCGTCGCCGGAGGAGCGGCCACGCAGGCGGCGGCCGACCCAAGGGCCGAGGAAGGTGCCGGCCCAGCGCACTTCGGCACCCACGGTCCTCCAGACAGAGATGTCTGTCCCCTCGGCCGGAAGGGGAAGGGTCCACTTGTCGTCGCTGCCCGGCAGACCGAGCGCCTGGGCCACGGCAGCCGCGATGCGCGCGTGTCCCAGCGGGCCGGCGTGCAGCCGGTCAGCACTCCACAACCGCGGATCGGTCGCCGCCGCGTGCGCGGCCGTCTCCGCCACCACCACGCCGTGGCGGTCGGCGGCCTCCCGGATGCGCGCGTTGAGTGCGAGAACACGGTGACCGATCGGGCGGGCCAACGGCGTGATACGCCCGACATCGGGAAACATGAGGGTCGCGACGGTGGCGCCCTGCGCCGTGAGGGCGGCGAACATCGCCTCAACATGCCCGGCCACCTCGTCGAGGTCGCAGCCCGGGCGCAACGCATCGTTGACCCCAGCCACCACGGTGGCGAGGTCGGGCCGCATCGCGAGAGCCGGAGCCAGCTGCTCGGCGCGCACCTGACCGGCTTTACGGCCGCGCACCGCGAGGTTGGCGTAGAGCAGGCCGGGGCTGTGGCGGGCGACCTGCTCGGCGAGCCGGTCCGCCCAGCCCCGAAAACCACGGACGTCGTCGCCGTCCCCGAGCCCCTCGGTGTGACTGTCACCCAGGGCGACATAGCGCAGATACCCACTGCTCGACACGGGGCCGACCGCCTCTCGTCAACGCTGCTGATGGAAGTGGCACACGGCCATCGCTAAACAACTAGGCACCTAGTTGCATTGTTGAATATGACGATAGCTGCGGGCTCACCTTCCTGCAAAGTGACGCCGCTCAGGCAGGTGCTGAGGCCGTCGAGGGCGGTCCACCGCCTCGGTCCCACGCCGATCTCACCGCCTATTCCCTCTTCAGACCTGAGCACCGACCACGGTCTGCGCTGGCACCTGAGCGCCCGGGTCGTCAACGGCATGCACAACGAGGACGCGGTCGGCTTCACCACCGCCCGCCGTTTCGCGCCGAACCGCCCGTACGGGGTCACCTTCAACGGTGGCGTCCACGGCCCGGGCGACGACGCCTACTGCCAGGCCGCCATGCCCCCGGCTCACTCCGGCTCTTAAGAGCCGGGGACGGAGTTCTCCCGGCCGATCCGGCCGGGAGGGCCCGCCGGCGGCGGCCGGGCGCTCGGAGCGGGCCCTGTCGAGGGGTCAGACGAGGGAAATAACGACCGACTTGGTCCTCGTGTACGCCTGCAGCGCCTCCGGCCCGGATTCGCGTCCGTAGCCGGACTGCTTGACGCCGCCGAAGGGCACGGCGGGATCGAGCATGGCCCAGTCGTTGACCCAGACGATGCCGGCGTCCAGTCGCGCGGCGACCCGATGGGCGCGCGCCAGGTCGCCGGTCTGCAGACCGGCGGCGAGTCCGTACGGCGTGCTGTTCGCCAGCGCGATCGCCTCTTCCTCGGTGTCGAAGGGCTGGACGGTCAGGACCGGGCCGAAGATCTCCTCCTGGACGGTGCGGGCGTCGTTGTCCAGGCCGGCGATGACGGTGGGCTTGTAGTAGTAGCCGCCGTCGAGTTCCATGCGCTCACCGCCGACGACGACGCGGCCGCCGTCCTCGACGGCCGCTTTCACGAAGCGCTCGACGTTCTCCACGTGCCGCTCGCCGGCCATCGGCCCGACGACGGTGGCCGGGTCGAACGGGTCGCCGACGGGGACCGCCGGAACCGCATCGGCGAGGATGCCCAGCGTGGTGTCGTACAGGGACCGGTGGACCAGCAGCCGGGGTCCGCCCATGCAGAACTGTCCGGTGTTGAAGACGAAGGCCTTGATGATCGCGCCGATCGCCTTCCCGACGTCGGCGTCCTCGAAGACGATGTGCGGCGCGTTGCCACCCAACTCCATGGTGACCGGCTTGAGTTGCTCGCCGGCCGTGCTCGCCGCCAGGCGGCCGACCCTCGTCGACCCGGTGAAGGCGATCTTGTCGACGCCCGGATGACGCAGCAGTGCCTCACCCAGGACGGGGCCGCTGCCGGTGACGACGTTCACCACACCCGCGGGAACGCCGGCGTCGGCGAGGATCTCCGCCATCAGCAGCGCGCTGAGGGGGGTCTCGTCGGCCGGTTTGTGGACGATGGTGTTGCCGGCCGCCAGGGCGGGGGCGAACTTCGACGTGCTCAGGATCAACGGGAAGTTGAACGGGGTGATCGCCCCCACCACGCCGATGGGCTCCCTGCGGGTGTAGGCGTGGGAGGGTATGGGGAGCTGCCGCGTGGCCCCGTCGAGGCTCTGCGCCTGCGCCGAGTAGTACTCGTACGTCTCGGCCACGGTCTCCACGTCGACCGCTCGGCTGAGCGAGACGGGCTTGCCGACGTCGAGGCTCTCCACGGCGGCGAGCTCGTCCGCCCGTTCGCGCACCAGATCGGCCACCCGGTGCAGCACGCGGGCGCGCTCGCGGGCCGGCGTCCGGGGCCACGGCCCCGCGTCGAAGGCCTGGCGGGCGGCGGCCACCGCGACGGCGAGATCGGTCCCGTCGGCCTCCGCGACCGTGGTGACGACTTTGCCGGTGGACGGGTCGATGACGTCGCGCCGCTCCTTGGACTCCGCGTCCCGCCACTCTCCGCCGATGAACAGCCTGCCCGGTTCGATGTGCGGTCGCTGCACGCTCATGGCCCGCTCGCCCTCCCGGTGCGGCGCTCAGCCGTCACCGTGCTCACGCCGGTCGCGCCACTGCGGCCGGCAGGTTTTCGGATGATGGCCCAGCGGTGCCCGCCTGGACAGAGACCCGGGAGATGAGCGCCGGAAGTAAGGACGAATGACGTATCCCGGGCACGACGTTCAGCCTTGTCAGGTCGGCCTGCTGTCGAGTGGCGCGCCTTCGCGGTCCGTGCTCCCACCGGCCCGGCAGCTTTCCGTCCGATGGACCGAGGAGAGTCAGGACATTCGTCGCTGTGCACAGGTACTTGAACTCTCAAGAATTGGTCCAGGAGCCCAGCCGGACCGGCACGGCCCGTCTTGTTTTCCGTGGAAGGACGATCGATGACAAGTTCTCTCGCACGCAGGCAGCTTCTCGGCGCGGGCATCGCCCTGGGAGCGACGGCCCTGATCGGTGGTACGGCACAGGCCGCCCCGGGCACGGCCAGATCCTGGCCCGGGGAGTTCTCGCTGCCCAACGGCTGGGGGCCGGAGGGAGTCGCGATCGGCTCCGCGCCATACGCCTACTTCGGATCGATCGCCACCGGCGGCGTGTACCGGGTGAACCTCACGAGCGGCAAGGGCAAGGTCGTCCACCGCGGCCTGGGGCGCATGACGGTCGGCCTGAAGGTCGACTCCTGGGGCCGGCTGTTCCTGGCCGGCGGCAGCAGTGGCGAACTGCGGGTCGTCGACGCCCACAGTGGTGCGCCGCTCGCCAACCACGTCGTCGCCGGAGAGAACAGTTTCGTCAACGACGTCCTGCTCACCCGCGACGCCGCCTGGTTCACCGAGTCGTTCAGTGCGCGGCTTTTCAAGCTGCCGCTCGGCAGGAAGGGTCGTATCGGCGCCCCGGAGAGCCTTACGCTGAGCGGTGACTGGGTGCAGTCCGGTTTCACGTCCAACGGCATCTCACTCACCCCCGACGGCAGCGCCCTGCTCGTCACCAACGCGGCCGTGGACGGCGGTTCGCTGATGCGCGTCAACCCCCGCACCGGCGTAGCCCGCAAGGTAGACCTGGGTGACACCACACTGCCCAGCGGCGACGGGCTGGTGCTCATCGGCCGCACTCTCTACGTGGTCCAGCCGGGCAGCAACCAGGTGGACGTGATCCGGCTCAACCGGTCGGGTTCGCGGGGTACCAGGATCGGCGTAATCAAGGACGACCGCTTCGACGAGCCCACCACGGCCGCCGCCTACAGGGGTCAGCTGTACCTTCCCAACTCTCGCTTCACCACCCCGAACCGGGACGAGAACACCTCCTACAACGCGGTGTCCGTGTCCCTGGTGTGACGTACGGCCAGAGCACGGCTGGACCCCGCCCGCTCGAAGTGGGTGGGGTCCAGCCGTACGTGCCGCTCCTATCCGTGCGTCGTGATGGTGTGCGCTTCGGTGAAGGAGAGCAGGCCCTCGGGGCCCATCTCGCGTCCGATACCGCTCTGCCGGAAGCCGCCGAACGGAGCCCGGTCGTCGCACGCGACGGCGTTGGCGTGGTTGATCCAGGTGGTACCGGTACGCAGTCGTTCCGCGAGGGCGGCCGCACGGGCGGGATCGCCGCTCCACACCGAGGAGCACAGTCCCGACCAGTCGTTGTTGACCCGGTCCACCACGGAATCGATGTCGTCGAAGGGCAGGATCGGCAGGGCGGGACCGAACTGTTCCTCGGTGACGATCCGCAGGCCGGTGTCCGGGTCGAGGACGAGGGTGGGGCGCAGGAAGTGACCCTTGGAGGTGGCCGCGCCGGGGGCCAGGGTGCCCAGTTCGCGCACCTCGGCTCCGGCTCCGGCCGCCTGGGCGAGCATGGCGGCCACCTTGTCGCGCTGGGCGGCGCTGTTGAGGGGGCCCATGGTCGAGGCAGGATCGTCTCCGGGCCCCACACGCTGGGTGTCGAGGGCGGAGGAGAGCGCGTCGACGAGTTCGTCGTAGCGGGAGCGGTGGACGTACACCCGCTTGACGGCCATGCAGACCTGGCCGCTCGTCAGGAAGGCGCCCTGGACGAGCCGTCCGATGTGCTCCTGGTCCAGTACGGCGTCGTCGAGGACGATCGCGGGGTCGTTGCCGCCGAGTTCGAGCGTCACCGAAGCGAGGTTCTGTGCGGCGGCGGCCATGACGTGCTTGCCGGCGGCCGTGCTGCCGGTGAAGACGATCTTCCGTACGCGAGGGTCGGTAAGCAGCGGGGCGACCGCTTCGTTGCTGCCCGTCACGACGTTCAGCACCCCGGCCGGGAGCCCTGCGGCGAACAGCTCCAGCGTGCGCACCATAGCCAGCGGCACGGTGGGCGGGGGCTTGACCACGGCCGTGTTCCCGGCAAGCAGCGCGTACGGCAGGCTCGCTCCGAGGATCGCGATCGGCCAGTTGAACGGCACGATGACGGTGACCACGCCCATGGGGAGGCGGTGGATGTGCGAGGTCAGCGGCGGGCCTTCGAGGCGCCGTACCTGGTCGAGGGAGTCGGCGAGGTCGATCGCCGCCCGCGTGCGCGCGACGAAGACGCCCATCTCTATCTGGCTCTCGAAGGAGATCTTGCCGTTCTCGCGGGTCATCAAGGCCGCCCGCTCGGCCTCGCTTCCCTCGAGCAGGGTGAGCGCCTCACTGATGATCTCCGCTCGCCGACGGGCGGGCATCGCGGCCCAGGCGGGGAACGCGGCATCCGCGGCCGCGACCGCCGCGCGGGCTTGCTCGGGGGTCGCTGCGGCTGCGTGGCCGACGACCAGGTCGGGGGCGGCGGGGTTGTGGACGGCCGTCCACTGCTCGGTCTCGACTGTCTTGCCGTCGATGATCAGTCCGGTCCGGACGGGCGCCGCCCCGGTCTCCTGCGGTGCTGTATGGATTCTTTCGGACATGCGACTCTCCAGGAAAGATCAAGAAGCGCGGGAAAGAAGGACTTGCGACGCCTGGCGGACAATCATCCGTATGGCGGACATGGTGGGCTCAGGGTCACTTTGGACAATTGACCGTGTCAACCCCTCGGATGCGGAAGCCTCGCTGGCACCGCTGTCCGCATCACGGACAAACGTTAGGCTGACCGGTTAGAGACCACCCCGACCGCAGCCGAGGAGCCACGTGCCACGCCACGGAACAGGACCGGATTTCATCGAGGCACTGGCGCGGGGGCTGGAAGTCATCGCCGCGTTCCGGCCGGGGCACCCGCGGATGTCGCTGGCTCAGGTCGCCGGCGCCACCGGACTCGCCAGGCCGACCGCCCGGAGGATTCTGCTGACTCTGGAGGAACTCGGCTATGTGCGCTCGTGCGAGACAGGGTTCGCGCTGACCCCCCGGGTGCTCGAACTCGGGGTCGCCTACGTACGCTCCATGGGCTTGTGGGACATCGCGCGGCCCCACATGGAGCGGCTGGTGGAGCGGACCGACGAGTCGTGCTCCGTGGCTCAGCTGGATGGATCGGACATCATCTATGTGGCCCGGGTGGCCGTCCCGAAGCTGGTGACCCTGTCGGTGCAGATCGGAACGCGGTTTCCGGCACTGCAGACCTCCCTGGGAAAGGTACTGCTGGCGGCCCTGCCGGCCGATGAGCTGGAAGGGGTGCTCGCCGAACCCTCGCGCTCGGGGCTGACGCCGTGCTGGCATCCCGACCCCGGCGAACGCGACGCGGTCCTGCGCGAGGTGCGGGCACGTGGGTGGGCACTGACGGACCAACATCTGGCGCCCGGCATTCGGTCGGTCGCGGCCCCGTTGCGTGACGGCTCCGGCCAGGTCATCGCGGCACTCAACGTCAACTGCCACGCGGCCGAAACATCGGTCGAGCGGCTTGTCGAGGAGCATCTACCGCTGCTGTTGCAGACCGCGGGAGACATCAGCGCGGATTTCGCCCGCGTCGCCGCCGTCCCGCAGACCTGAGCAGCCACTGCCCCTGGCACGGACCTGAGGGCCGTAAGGGGTCCTTGCACTATGAGCGCCCGATCAGGTCGCGTGGTCTGGTGCCGTGCATCGCAAGGCGCCGGAGCGCCCTCGATGGGGTGCCCCCGCTCGAGCGAAGTCGAGAGTGGGGGAGGAGCCACGTGGGCGTTTCGGCAACGCGGCGAGGTGCGGTGCCAGGCCGCGCGACCCGGGCGGGCATAGTGCAAGGACCCCTAAGAGGGGCCGCGTGCGCGTCACGCCTCCTCAACGGCTTCCAGATCGAGGGGTGTGGGCCTGAAGTCCTGGAGTCGGTCCGCATAGGCGCCTGAGAAGAGTTCCGCGACCGATCCGGCGGTCCAGCCGCCCTGCCCGAACCGCTCCTCGACCTCACCGGGGTGCGTCCACAGGGCGATCCGGTCGCCTCCCGCCGCGATGGCCTGACCGGTGACGTGGGCCGACTCCTTGGACGCGAGGTACACGATCACCGGTGCCACGTCTTCCGGCGATCCCAGCCCCTGCCTCCGGATGGCGTCGGGAACGGGCTCCCCGGCATCGACCTTCGCCACGAGGTCACCGACCCGGGGCATGGTCGCCACCATGCGGGTCAGCGCGGTCGGCACGATGGCGTTGACGGTGACATCGATCTTCGCGAGCTCGAGCGCCCAGGTGCGCGTCATCGCGACGATCGCGCCCTTGGATGCCGAGTACGCGGTCTGGCCGAAGCTGGCGCGCTGCCCAGCCGGTGATCCCACCAGGATGAGCCGACCGCCCTCGCCCTGTTCGCGGAAGCGGGCAGCCGCCGCGCGACCGCAGGTGAACGTACCGCGCAGATGGCTGTTGACGACGAGGTCGAAGTCGTCGTCGGTGGCGTTGCGCAGGGTCCGGTCGCGCAGCGCACCGGCGTTGGTGACCATCACGTCCAGTCGGCCGAACTCGTCGACCGCGCGCCGCACCAGCGCGTCGGCGAACTCGGAACCTCCGACCGCACCGACATGGGCGACGGCCGTTCCGCCCGCGTCCGTGATCAGGTCGACCGTCTCCGTGGCCACATCGGCGTCCAGGTCGTTCACGACGACGGCGGCACCCGCCGCGGCCATCGCGCGAGCATAGGCACGTCCCAGGCCTCGGCCCGAACCTGTGACAATGGCGACTTTGCCGTCGAGCATGCTGTCCTCCTGAACTGGGGGCGATAGGGCGACTCCCCTGAGCGTAGGAACGCCTGGGCCCGTGAGGATCCCGCTGATGACGGCACCTGCGGCCGACCTGTGTCCCGGCCGGTCCGGGACATCCGTCGCGGTCGGCAAGGCGGTCAGCCCTTCGGAGGCACCAGTCCTTGCCGCACCGCGAGCAACGCGGCCTGGGTCCGGGAGGTGAGCCGGAGTTTGCGCAGGACGTTGCTCACGTGGGTGCGGGCGGTGCGCTCGCTGATCACCAACTCGTCGGCGATCTGCTGGTTCGACCGTCCCTCGGCGACGAGGACGAGGACGTCGCGTTCCCGGCTGGTGAGCGAGGCGAGCCCGGTCGGCGGCGAAACGATCTCCTGGGTGAGTCCCCTGGCCACCGCGGGGTCGAGGAAGACCTCGCCCCGGGCGGCCGCGCGGATCGCGGCGACCACTTCGCCCGCTTCGGCGTCCTTGAGCAGGTAGCCGGCGGCTCCCTGGGCGAGTGCCGCGTGAACGCGTTCCATCTCGCCGAAGCTGGTGAGCACCACGACCCGGAGACCGGGGTGGCGCTGCTTGATCGCTCCGATCGCGGTCACCCCGTCCATCTTAGGCATGAGCAGGTCAATCAGGACCACGTCCGGCAGTTCCCGGTGGGCGGCCATCGCGTCGAGCCGGGTGAGTGCCTCCTGGCCGTCGGCGGCCTCCGCGGCCACTTCCATGTCGTCCAGGACCTCGAGGTAGGCACGGATTCCGCGGCGTACGACGGCGTGGTCGTCGACGATCAGGACCCGGACCGGGCGGGGTTCTCCGCTTCTCGGAGCGAAACCGCCGACGGGATGCTCCGTGCTCCCTCCGAGTCCGGGGGCGACTCCGGCACTCGTACCGGAAGGGGCATGACGACCCGTACGGTCGTGCCGCTCCTCTCGTCGGATCTGATCCTCATGGTGCCGCCCCATCGCTCTGTCCTTTCCCGCATGGTCGTCAGTCCGTAGCCGTGGTGTCCGGTGGCACCGGTCGCCTCGCCGTCCTCGTTCTCCGGTGCGGCCCGTCGCCCGCCGGATTCCGCGATTCCGCGTCCGTCGTCGCGGATGGCGGCGGTCAGTGTGTGGTCGTGTACGGCGAGGCGGATGGTGACGGTGGTGGCTTCCGCGTGCTTGACCACGTTGTGGATGGCTTCCGCGACGATCCGGTACATGTCCTCGGCCAGTTCCGGTTCGACCGTGTCCACTTGTTGTCCGAACTCCAGCCGGATGCTGAGGCCCGTCCGGTTCTCGGTGCTTTTGACAAGCGTGGTCACCGCGTCCTCAAGGCCGAGCCGGAGGGAGGAGGAGGCTGGACGCAGTTCGTGCACCATGGCCCGGAGGTCGGCGAGGACGGTTCGCGAGAGAGTCCCGACTTCGTCCGCGAAGGCGCGGACCGCTTCCGCCGACACCGCTTCGCCCCGCGCGCCCAGCACCCCGGCGGCGTTGGCCTGCATACCGATGGAGAACACCTGCTGGACGATCGAGTCGTGCAGGTCGCGGGCGAGGCGCTGACGCTCGTTGCGGCGGGCACCCTCGCGCTCACGCTGGAGCAGCGTGGCGTAGTCGACGGCGAGGGCAGCGTGTTCCGCCATGGCGGCGAGGAACTCCAGTGTCCGGCTACCGATCTCCTGCCCGGGGGCGAAGTAGGCGTTCAGTACCCCTTCGGGACGACCGCGCGCCATCAACGGCACGCTGACGAAGGAGTCCCAGTTCAGCTCGCCGAGGTAGCCGTGCAGCGGTTCCCAGGCCGGGTCCTCGCGGATCTGGGCCCACCGGTGCGGGACGACGATCGGCTTGCGTTCCTTCAGGGCGTCCAGCATGGACAGCCGGGCGCCCCGGTCACGGCACTCCAGCAGACGGTCGAGGAACCCGTCCCAGTGGCGCAGCCCCGCGGAGCCCATCAGCCGCAGTTCCCGGCCGGTGCTGTCGAGGGTGAGGATCTGCACGCCGGCCAGGCCGTCCGCCTGGACGATCTGCTGGGCCACAGCGTCCAGTGTGGAGCCGAGCGAGCCCTCCGAGGCCAGTGCGATCGACGTCCGGGCGATCGCCGCGATCCTGCGCTGCCGGTGCCATTCGTCGGTGACGTCGCGGAATGACACCACCGTGAACTTCGGGTCGGCCGGCAGACTGCGGGCGCGGTACGCGAACTCACGTCGGGGTCCGCGGGCGGGCTCCCAGTGGGCCACCTGCTCGTCCGACCGGACCTCCAGCAGCCCCGCGCGGCACTCGGCGGCTCCCTCCACCAGGGTGAACGGGGACGGCGCACCGATGAGGTCGCCCTCTGCTTCCGCCCGAAGCAGCGCGGCCGCCGCCGGGTTCAGCCGTACGAACCGGCCCACGCAGTCCAGAACGGCGAGTCCGTCCGGCGCGACGGCGGCGATGTCGTCCCACCCCACGAGCGGCGACGCGGACATGACCGATCTCCCTCAACATCGACGAAGAACCCGCCCCGCAGACCTGCTGTGCGATAGGGACGCGTTCGAAAACCGCGGGCCTGCGTCGTACGCGTCGGCCGGTTTGGGGACGAAGGCGACTTGCGCCCGGCCACAGCATCGTAGCCCGGCGTATTCGAGGTGGTCCTACGTCATTCGACCTGTTCGTCGGCAGGTCGAAGCGCCGAGCCGCTTCAGTCATTGCTCGCGTTCCCCGCGGGGAGGGCGCCTGCCTAGGTTGAGAGGACGCCCCGCGGATCGTTACTCCCCCGAAAGGATCCGCGGGGCCCTACGAGCGGCCTGCTCGGCCGTGCGCTCCGCGTAAGCCATCGAGGACGAGGAGGTCCGAGACGTGAACGTGTCCATCGGCACGATCTGGGAGGCGGTCTGCCGCGCGCTGCCCGACGCCGTCGCCATCACGGAACCCGGCCGTGAGACCACGTACCGCGACTTCGACGAGCGCGCGTCACGGCTGGCCGCCGCACTGGAATCGGCCGGAGTGGGCGAGGGAGACACCGTGGCCTGCTACCTGTTCAACGGGGCCACCTACCTGGAGACGGTCTTCGCCGCCTTCAAGCTCGGTGCCGTACCGGTGAACGCCAACTACCGCTACACCGGCGAGGAACTTTCCGAACTCCTGACCGACGCCGACGCCGCCGCGGTCGTCTTCAGCGGCGCCCTGGCCGACCGCGTCACGCATGCCGCGAAGCATGTGCGCACACTGAAGCTGCTGGTGAGGGTGGGCGAGCCGCCCGCCGACGGTCCGGGCGGGCCCGCGGTGCCCGAACTGGAGGAGCTGCTGACCGCGCACGCGCCGCGCGAGCCTCAGCGACGGCCCGGAGCGGACCAGCTGTTCATGTACACCGGCGGGACCACGGGCAAGCCGAAGGGCGTCATATGGCAGCTGAGCGACCTGCTGCGCGCCCACGTGGTCCCGTTCTACCACCCGCTCGGAGTCACCGAACTCCCCGCAAGCCTCGACGAGGCCGTGGCCATCGCCGTCAAGGCACGCCACGAAGGCCGCGCGCCGACCACGATGCCCGTCGTACCCCTGATGCACGCCACCGGGCTGTTCAACACCATGGGCGCCCTGATGACAGGAGGCCGGGCGGTCACCGCACGATCGGGCGGCCTCGACCCGGAACATGTCTGGCACATGATCGCCGAGCAGCAGGTCGATACGGCCATCATCGCGGGCAACGCCGTGTGCCGCCCGCTCGTCGACGAACTCCTGCGGGCTGAGAAAGCCGGGACGCCGCACGACCTGCGCTCGTTGCGCAGGATGATCAGCTCCGGCACCGCGCTCAGCGATCCGCTCAAGAGGGCACTGCACGAACGTGCCGACGTCACCATCACCGAAGCCATCGCATCGAGCGAAGGGGGCCCTTTCGCCTTCGCGATCACCTACTCGGTAGAGGATCTGCCCTCGCGTTTCCGCCCCGTTCCGGCGACGCGGGTGATCGGCTTCGATGACCGCTTTCTCGAACCAGGCAGCGACGAGACGGGCGTCCTCGCCTATTGCGGGCCCATGCCGCTCGGCTACTACAAGGACACCGAGAAGAGCGCGAAGGCGTACCGCACCATCGAGGGGGTCCGGTACGCGATCCCCGGCGACCTGGCTCGACTTGAGGCCGACGGCGCGATCCGGTTCCTCGGACGTGGTTCGGGCGTGATCAACACGGGCGGGGAAAAGGTGCACCCGCAGGAGGTGGAGAACGTTCTGTTGGCGCACCCCGATGTGTCGGACTGTGCCGTCGTCGGCGTCCCCGACGAGACCTGGGGCGAGCGTGTGGCGGCCGTCGTGGCGGTCCAGCCGGGCAGTACCGTCACCGGTGACGAACTGCGCGACCTGGTCCGGCAGAGTCTCGCCGGGTACAAGGTGCCGCGTTCCATCGTCCTGACGGACAGACTGCCGCGGACCCCGACCGGCAAGCTCGAGACCGCCTGGGCCAGGAAGACGGCCCAGGAAGCCGGCGCGGGCGACGGTATCTGACCGTGGCTTCCGCCTCAGCTCGCGCGGTGCCGGCGTGCTTCGAGCGTCCGGAGGGCCTCCACCACACTGGCTACATGGTCCCGCATGGCCGCTTCGGCCGCCGTCGGGTCCTTGGCGACGATCGCCTCGATGATCCGCTGGTGCTGGGGCAGCGACACACGGGCCCGCCCCGGCACCGGGGAGAGCACGAATTGGTGCCGCACCACCTGGGCCCGCAGCCGTTCGAGAACCTGGTCGGCCGTCTCATGGCCGGCGATGTCGCGCACACAGCGGTGCAGACGGGCGTTGAGGTCGCTGTACGTCATCAGTTCGCCGTCGGTGACCGTCCTAGCCATGCTCGCGCCGATGCCACGCAGTTGTTCGGCCTGCGCCCGGCCGACCCGCTCCGTCGCACGAGCGGCGATCAGCCCCTCCACGACCATCCGCACCTCCGTGATCCGGACGGCCTCGGCGAAGCTGTTCTCCCGGACGCGCGCTCCGCGGTTGCGCTGGATCTCGACCAGCCCCTCCGCCGCCAGCAGCCGGAGTGCCGACCTGACGTCGGCGCGGCCGGCGCCGAACCGTTCGCAGAGGTCCGCCTCGATCAGGCGCTGTCGCGGCACGTACTCACCGCTCAGGAGCGCGTCCCGGACCGCACCGGTGACGTCGGTTTCCACAGGAAGGCTCACGGTGCTCAGTCGCCCTCCACAGGGCACGGCACTTCGCATCACGTCGCCCACCCCACTCGATCCCAAGGAGTCCTGATGACCTCCCACACCTCCACTCCGTCCGAAGGGGCGCTGCTGGTGATCAGCGCGCACGCGGGCGACTTCGTCTGGCGGGCCGGTGGCGCCATAGCCCTCGCCGCCGAACGCGGTCAGCGCGCAAAGGTGTTGTGCCTGAGCTTTGGTGAGCGCGGCGAGTCCGCCCGTGCCTGGCGGGACGGTCTCGCCCTGGACGAGATCAAGGCGCTGCGCCGCACCGAAGCCACGAACGCCGCGGCCGCCCTGGGCGCGGAGATCGAGTTCCTGGACGCCGGGGACTACCCGCTGCTGGAGACACCGGAGTTGGTGGAACGCATCGTGCGCGTGTACCGGGAGGTGGACCCCGCGGTCGTCCTCACCCACACCCTCGCCGATCCCTACAACGGCGACCATCCGGCCGCCGCCCGCATGGCGCTCCAGGCACGCGTGCTGGCCCAGGCGGTCGGCTACGACGCGCCCGGCGTACCGCTCGGCGCTCCCCCGGTGTTCTTCTTCGAGCCGCACCAGCCGGAGCAGTGCGACTTCAAGCCGAACGTCCTGCTGGACATCACCCCGGTCTTCGACAAGAAGCGCAAGGCCATGGAGTGCCTGGCCGCCCAGCAGCACATGTGGGACTACTACACCGACCTCGCCAAGCGGCGCGGCGTCCAGCTGAAGCGCAACGCCGGCCCCAACCTCGGCCTCTCGCACGGAACCATGGGAGAGGCGTACGTGCGGCTCTACCCGCAGACGACGGGTGTTTTGGCGTGACGGCACAGGGCGGGACGGGTGTCCGTGGGGCTACGCACATCTGGGTCCCCTTCCGGGACACGTCCCTTTACGTGCAGTTCGCGGACGAACCCGACGGGGCGAACGGACCGGCCCCGACGTACGACCGCTGGAGCCTGTTGGCCGATGCTGTCGCCGAGGACGCGCTGACACGCGACGACCGCTACGGCGTACCGATGTGGCGCACCGACGTCCGACAGCTGCACGCCGTCGTGGAAGCCCTCTGGAACGAGGACGACAGCCAGGTGCGGATACATCTCGACCAGGCTCCGCAGCTCGACGGGCGTGCCGGGATACCCGGCCCGCGCGACGGATGACGTAGTCGGGGCCACGACCATGCGCCGCCCCGATCCGGTCATTCGAGCGATGACCTGGGCGTTGTCCGGTGGCTAGCGTCGATCGTGGCGCCGCCGACCGCGGCCGGAGCGATCCCTGCCGACCGTACCGAGGAGATGACGAACGTGACGAGCCCCCCCACCGCCGCCCCGGATACGCACACCCTCGGTTTCGCCGAGGCCGGAACGCCGTCCGCCGCCCGGCGCGGCACCGAGTTCGAAGGCACCGCCACCGTATTGGCCCGCCAGACGGTGGCGGATGGGGTCGTGTCGCTGGAGCTCGCAGCGAGCTCCGGCGAACCGCTGCCGCCCTGGCAGCCGGGAGCACACATCGACGTCGTCCTGCCCACGGGCGTCACCCGGCAGTACTCGCTCTGCGGCCCGGTGAAAGACACGGCCCGCTGGCGCGTGGCGGTGCTCCGAGAGCCCGACGGACGCGGCGGATCGCAGTGGATCCACGACCACCTCGCGGAGGGCGGCGAACTCCGGGTGCGCGGCCCGCGCAACAACTTCCCGTTGCGGCCGGCGGCCCGGTACCTGTTCGTCGGCGGCGGCATCGGCATCACCCCCCTGCTCCCGATGATCGCCGAGGCCGAGGCGGCGGGGGCCGAGTGGTCCCTGCTCTACGGGGGCCGCACGCGCGCGTCCATGGCGTTCCTGCCCGAACTGGAGGGCTACGGCGAGCGCGTGACCGTACGTCCGCAGGACCAGTACGGTCTGCTCGACCTCGCCGGTTACCTCGGCGATCCCGACCCGTCCGCCCTGGTGTACTGCTGCGGCCCCGCAGGGCTCATCGACGCGGTTGAGGCACACTGCGCCGGCTGGCCGGTCGGAGCGCTGAACGTCGAGCGGTTCGCCGCGGCGGACGTGCGACAGGCGGCTGACGATGAGGCCGAGCAGCCGATCGAGGTGGAACTGCGGGCGTCCGGGACGACGCTGACCGTGCCGCCCGGGCTGTCGGTCCTCAAGGCCGTGGAGCAGGCGGGCGTCCTTGTCCTGTCGTCCTGCGAGGAAGGCATCTGCGGCTCGTGCGAGACCTCCGTCCTGGAGGGCGAGGTCGACCACCGCGACTCACTGCTCACCGAGGACGAGCGCGCCGCGAACGACACGATGCTGATCTGCGTCTCCCGGGCGCGCGGCGGACGCCTCGTCCTGGATCTCTGACACCCCCAACTCGGTCCGGACAGCGCCCTGTCGGTCGCAAGCGGACCGGTACACCTCAGTACCCATCACCGACCCGGCACACGCCCGAGCCGGACGGCCGACGCCGAAGAAAGGACCCGCGATGACATTGACACAGCATGTGCGCAACGGCTGGTACCTGGGAGCCTGGTCCGACGAGATCGGCCGAACCCTCAAGCAGCGCTGGATCACCGACATCCCGGTCTGCTTCTACCGGCTGCCCGACCAGACCGTCACGGCCGTCGAGGACCGCTGCCCCCACCGCAAGTACCCGCTGTCGCTGGGCCACCTCGACGACGACGGAACCCTCCAGTGCGACTACCACGGCTACCGCTTCGACGGCCAGGGCGTGTGTGTCGGGGTCGCCGAGCAGGCCGACAAGCCCAAGGCGGCACTGCGCCGCTTCCCCCTGGTCGAGCGGGACGGCGCCGTATGGATCTGGCCCGGGGACCCCGAACTGGCCGACGAGAGCCTCCTGCCCGACACCTCGTGGCTGAACGACCCGAACTGGACCCATGTGCACGGGGTCGTCCCGCTGAAGGCCCGGCACCTGCTGCTCCTGGAGAACCTGCTCGACCTCACCCACGAGACGTTCCTGCACCCGACCAGCATCGGAAACGCCGCCGTCGCCGCGACCCCGATCGACGTGACGGTGGACGGCGACCGGGTCGGCTTCAGCCGCCGCATGATCGGCATCGAGGCGCCGCCGTTCTACGAGAAGTCCTGCGGACTGACCTCTCCGGTGGACCGCTGGCAGGACGGCGACTTCTACCCGCCGGGCATCTTCGTCCTCAACATCCGCGTCGCGGCCACCGGCACCGAGGAGCCGGACGGCTTCCACATGAAGGTGCTGTACGGGATGACGCCGGGGCGCGGCAACGAGACGCACGACTTCTACGCGCTCGGCCGCGACTACCTCATCGACGACCAGGAGCTCACGAAGTTCCAGCACGAGCAGCAACTGGCCGTGATGCAGGAGGACGTCGACGCCCTGGAGGCGCAGGAGATCATGTACGCCACCGACCCGGGCGGCACCGCCGAGTCCAGCATCAAGTCCGATCTCGCCGCACTCCGCGGACGCCGGGCGGTGGCGAAGATGCTCACCCGCGAACGGCAGGCCGGCGGCACGCGTCCCCGGGCGTCCGCATGAGCGGCCGCCACGTCTTCGTACTGCTCCACGGAGCCTGGCACGGCGGCTGGGTGTGGCAGCGTGTCGCCCCGCTGCTGCGCGCGGCCGGACACGATGTGCACACCCCCACTTTGAGCGGGGTGAGCGACCGCGCCCATCTGCTGAGTCCGCAGATCGGACTCGGCACGCACGTCGAGGACGTGGTGGCGCTGATCGAGGCCCACGACGCCCGGGATGTCGTGCTCGTCGGCCACAGTTACGCGGGCCAGGTCGTCACCGGCGTCGCGGACCGGATCCCGGACCGGCTTGCGAAGCGGGTCCACCTTGACGCCTTCGTCGGCGACGACGGTGACGCGGCGATCGATCTGCTGCCCGACCGCATCGCCGGGCACTACCGGGAGTCCGTGGCCGGGCCCGGGTTCGGCTGGCTCATCCCGGTGCGTTCGCTGAGCGTGCTCGGCGTCGAGGACCAGGCGGACCTCGACTGGCTCGGCCCGCGACTGACCCCGCACCCGTGGCTGACCTACACCGAGCCACTGCGGCTGACCGGCAAGGCCGACCAGGTCCCCGGTGCCTTCGTCGAGTGCACCGACTGGATGCGGGTGTTCACCCCGCACGCCGAGCGCGCCGCCGCCCGCGGCTGGCCGGTCCACGAGATCGCCACCGGACACGAAGCGATGGTCACCGCCCCCGGCCGACTCGCCGAACTGCTGCTGGAGATCGCGGCAGCCTGACCCCGTGAAGGACATCCCCGTGGAATTCCTCGTCCGCACCGAGAACACCTTGCCCCCGAACACCCCCGACGACGTACGCGAGGAGCTGCGCAAGGGCGAGCGCGAACGGGCCATGCAGCTCAGGGAGGCCGGCATCCTCAAGCGGCTGTGGCGGGTGCCTGGCCGGAACGCGACCATCGGCCTGTACGAGGCGGCCGACCCGGCACAGCTGCATGACGCGCTGGTCTCCCTGCCGATGTGGAAGTGGATGGACATCACCGTCGAGGCACTCGCCACCCATCCGCAGGAGAAGGCACCATGACCGGCCCGGCGAACCGCAGCCCCCGGGTCGCCGTGGTCACGGGCGCCGCCGGCGGCCTGGGGCTCGCCATCGCCCGCAGACTGGCCGGGGACGGTTTCACGGTCGCCGCCCTCGACGTCGACGAACCCGATGGCACCAGCTCGATCCCGGGCGGCCGGGCCTGGCGTTGCGACGTCGGGGACCCGGCCGCGACCCGCCGGACCGTATCCGAGATCGCCGAGGCGTACGGCGGGGTCGACGTCCTCGTCAACAACGCCGGCCTGCTCTCCGGCCGGGCGCCGCTGCTGGAGACGACCCCGGAGGAGATGCACCGCTTCTTCGCCGTCAACGCCGTCGGCCCGCTGCTCATGGTGCAGGCGTGCGTGCCCTGGCTGCGCGGCAGCCCGCACCGCGGGCGGGTGGTCAATGTCGCGTCCCGCACCTTCTTCACGGGGTCCCCGGGCCAGATCGCCTACGTCGCGAGCAAGGGCGCGCTCATCGGGATGACCCGGGTGATGGCACGCGAACTGGGCGAGTACCGGATCACGGTCAACGCGGTGGCGCCCGCGCAGGTGGCCACCCCGGGCACCCGGGCGCACTCCGGCGACGAGGTGTTCGCCGCGACCATGAGCCGGCAGGCGATCAAGGAGTTCGTCACCCCGGAGCAGTTCGCGGGGCTGGTCTCCTATCTCGTCTCACCGGACGCGTCCATGGTCACCGGCCAGACGCTCGTCTGCGACGGCGGCGGGCTCCTGCACTGACCGTCATCAACACTGGAGAGGAGAAAACGGCATGTCCAGCACCACACCCCGGGTCCCCGGCACCTATGTCTTCGACGCCGCGGAGAACCGCCGCGGCCGAGCGTTGAACCGGCTCTGCGGGTCCCTCAAGGACGCCGAGAACCGGGAGAGGTTCACAGCCGACGAAGCCGCGTACTGCGAGACGTACGGGCTCACGGCCCAGCAGCGGGACGCCGTCCTGCGGCGGGACTGGAACCGGATGATGGAACTGGGCGGCTCCATCTTCTACGTCTTCAAGCTCGCCATGGTCGACCAGAAGTCCATGCAGTACCTCGGCGGGGTGTTCACCGGCATGACCACCGAGGAGTTCACGCAGGCGCTGAAAGCGGGAGGGCGGAACTTTGGCTGAGGTGACATGGGGTCTGGCGACCTCGCACGTGCCGTCGATCGGTGCGGCCATGGACCACGGGAAGACGCAAGACCCGTACTGGAAAAAGCTGTTCGACGGATACACGCCGGCGCGGCAGTGGATGGCCCGCCACACCCCTGACGTCGCGGTCGTCATCTACAACGACCACGCCAACGCCGTCGACATGAGCGTCACCCCGACCTTCGGGCTCGGGACGGCCGAGTCGTACCGGGTGGCCGACGAAGGATGGGGCAGCCGCCCGGTGCCCACGGTCACGGGCGCTCCCGAGTTCTCCGACCACCTCGTCAAGAGCCTGATCGACGCCTCCTTCGACCTGACCGTCTACCAGGAACTCGACGTCGACCACGGCCTGACCGTTCCGCTGTCGGTGTACTGCCCCGACCCCGGCGAACGCTGGCCCTGCGCGGTGGTCCCCCTCCTGGTCAACGTCATCCAGTATCCGCAGCCGACCGCCGCGCGGTGCCTGGACCTCGGCCGCGCGCTCGGCGAGGCCATCCGCTCCTTCCCCGAGGACCTCAAGGTCGCCGTCTTCGGCACCGGCGGCATGTCCCACCAGCTCGCCGGCGCCCGAGCGGGACTGATCAACCAGGACTTCGACCGGATGTTCCTCGACGCGATCGAGCACGACCCCGAGAAACTGGCCGCGCTGACGCGCGAGGAGTACATCCGCGAAGCCGGCTCCGAAGGCATCGAGCTCATCATGTGGCTGATCATGCGCGGCGCGCTGGGACCCCGGATCCGCCGTGTGTACGAGGCCTACCACGTACCGGCGTCCAACACGGCGGCCGGGATGGTGCTGTTCGAGAACCTGAGCCGGTGATACGCCGTCAGCCCAGCTGGGCCAGCGCCCGTGCCGCTCGGGTGATGTGGCACCCAGCCCCATGGTGCTCTCCTGTTGTATTTCTCTGAGTCGGTGTGGACCGCCGCAGGCGTGCCGGCCGGCGGGGCCGAGCCCGGACGTCCTCCCCGACCGGACGCATCAGCCGGAGCGGTAGCGGAGCCCGTCGAGCAGGAGGTCGAGCATGCGGCCCGCGCGGTCGCGCAGCCCCTTGTCGCTCGTGATCAGCAGGACACCCCCGAGACTGAACCCGACATCGAGCGGGTCCACGTCCGAGCGCAGAACTCCCACTTCGGCCCCGGCGTGCAGCAGTGTGCTGATGGCCGTGCTGATCCGGTCGAGACTCTCGGCGAACGGATCCTCGTCGCCGGAGGCGATGACGGCCTTCAGTGCGTCCCCCATGCCCTGCTTGGTGGCCAGGTAGTCGATGAACAGGTCCATCCACCTCCGCATGGCCTGGTCGGGCGGGAGCTGTGCGAGCAGTTCCGTGACGCTGTCGCAGACCCGGGCGAGTTCGTTGCGGTAGGCGGCCTCGAGCAGGGCCTCGCGGGTGGGGAAGTGCCGGTAGAGCGTGCCGATTCCCACGCCGGCGTCCTTGGCGATGGCCTCGAGGGACGCGTCGGTGCCGGTCTCGGAGAACGCGCGCCCTGCGGCTTCGAGCAGGCGTTCCCGGTTGCGTCGCGCGTCAGCACGCAGTCCGCGTGTGGTGGCGGTCACAGCTTTCCTTCCTTATGGACAATCGGAGGACCCTCCGCTTAAGGTCTGAGTAATCGGAGGCACCTCCGGTTTCGAGGGTAGCAAACAGGGAGCATTGCGAGAATGGCCACGAGGACAGGCATCACCACCCCGTTCACCAGCCGGTCCACGGCTGCCGACGTCATCGCGGGCATCGATCTCACGGGCCGCCGCACTGTCGTCACCGGGGCGGCGTCCGGCATCGGCGTGGAGACCGCCCGAGCGCTGGCCGACGCCGGGGCAGAGGTCACGCTGGCCGTGCGGGACACCGCCGCCGGCGATCGCACCGCGAAGGACATCCGGGCCACCACCGGCTCCGAAGGCGTACGGGTCGCCGTGCTGGACCTGACCGATCCGGCGTCCGTCCGCGCGTTCACCGCCGCCTGGCACGGCCCGCTGCACATCCTCGTCAACAACGCCGGGGTCATGGCGGCCCCGGAGAGCCGCACACCCCAGGGCTGGGAGTTGCAGTTCGCCACCAACCACCTGGGGCACTTCGCCCTGACCACCGGGCTGCACGAGGCACTCGCGGCGGCCGGCGGTGCCCGGGTGGTGTCGGTGAGTTCCAGCGGGCACCTGTTCTCACCCGTCGTCTTCGACGACCTCCACTTCACCGAGCGGCCCTACGATCCGTGGCTGGCGTACGGCCAGTCCAAGACCGCAAACGTGCTGTTCGCGGTCGAGGCCGGCCGGCGATGGGCCGCCGACGGGATCACGGTCAACGCGCTGATGCCCGGAGGGATCCAGACCAACCTGGGACGCCACATGGACGACGCCCAGATGGGCCTGTTCATGACCCACCTGCGAGCCCTCCTCGGCGAAGGAACGCCCCTGCCCGAGATGTCCTTCAAATCGGTCGAACAGGGCGCCGCGACCTCCGTCCTGCTGGCCACCTCACCCTTGCTCGACGGCATCAGCGGCCGGTACTTCGAGGACTGCAACGAGGCACCACTGCACCAGCCGGGCACCAACACCGGGGTCGCGCCGCACGCCCTGGATCCGGAGGCGGCCGAGCGACTCTGGCAGGTCTCCGAGCAACTCCTGGACTGACCCCATCCCGCTCGCCGGCCACGGCTGAGCCCGCGCACGCCCGTAGCGGCCCCTCGCGCCCCAGGGCGACCCGCGACCAAATACTTGAAATTTCAGTTGAATTGCGAAACATATAGGGGACACCATGGCAGGCAGCATCCGCAGGCACTGGAAGCGCTGGCTCATCGCCGGTGTGGCCACCGTCGCCGTGCTGTGCACGGCGGGCCCCTACATCTACATCAACTACGTCCAGGACAAGCCACCGGCCGCCCTCTCGCTCGACGACCCGCCAGGCTCGAACTCCTCCGGCAGTTCCTCGGGTTCCGGGGAGCAGGCCGGGGAGGATGTCGAGGGTGCCTGGCGGGTGGGCAGCGGTTCGCAGGCCGGTTACCGGGTCGACGAGGTCCTCTTCGGCCAGAATGTCACGGCGGTGGGCCGTACCGAAAAGGTCACCGGAGAGCTGGAGATCGAAGGCAACCGGGCTGTCAACGGATCCTTCACCGTCGACCTCGCCTCGGTGAAGAGCGACTCCGACCAGCGCGACGGCCAGTTCCGCGGCCGGGTCATGAACACCGAGCGGTACCCGGAGGCCACCTTCGAGCTCACCGAGCCCGTCGACTTCGGCTCTGCGCCGGCAGTGGGCGAGCAGGTCAGCGCCAAGGCCTCAGGTGAGCTGACCGTCCACGGTGAGACCAACTCGGTCTCCTTCGAGCTCGATGCCCAGCGCACCGCCGACGGCTTCCGGGTCAACGGCTCCATCCTGGTCACCTTCGCCGACTACGGCGTCGACGCACCCAACTTCGGCGGGATCACGGTGGAGGACGAGGGAAACATCGAGTTCCTCCTCGCCTTCGACCGCGCCTGAGCCCACACGGGCACCCTCGCCCTTTACTCCCGATCTCCCACCAGACACCCGCCGACTCGTTCACCGCCGTCCGCACAGCATTGGAGACCCCCATGTACAGCACCACCCGGCTGCCCCGTAAGGCCATGGCCACCCTCCTGGCTGCGGCAACCGTAGGAGCCGTGGCCGGCTTCGCACCCGCCGCCACGGCCACCGCCTCCGCGCCGTCCCACAGCGGCCTGAGTCTCGGCCTCGACGCCTCCTGCACGAGCCCCGCCACGCAGGAGCGCAACAAGCGCGTCGCCGTCCACGTCCTCACCCAGCTCTTCGAGGAGGGCAACCTCAAGGTCGCCGACCGGTACATCAGCGAGGACTACATCCAGCACAATCCCTCCGCCCCCAACGGCCGGGAAGCGATCAAGAACTTCATTCGCGACTGGACCGCGCGCTTCCCGGACCACCAGTACAACGTCAAGCGGGTCCTCGCCCAGGGCAACCTGGTCCTGGTGCACTCCAACCCCGTCTACGAGCCCGGCACCCGTGGCGCGGCCGTGGTCGACATCTTCAACTTCGACCCCAAGAGCGGCATGATCACCGAGCACTGGGACACGGTCCAGGACGTACCGGCGACCAGCGTCAACGGCAACGACATGTTCGGCACGGTCAGCAACCCGCACACGAACCAGCCCAGCGGCCCGCGCTGGAGCACGTCTCTCAGCGAGAAGATCGCCACCAGTTACTTCGACACCCTCCTCGTCGACAAGAACCCCGACGCCGTCAGGTACCTCGCGCCGGAGTACTACCAGCACAACCCGACCATCCCCAGCGGCTCGGCCGGCCTGCGTGAGCAGTTCACCAATTTCTTCCGCCAGTTCCCGAACCTGATCGTGGAACGCAAGCGCGTCATCGCCGACAAGGACTACGTCGCCATCCACGCCCACTACCGCCTCAGCCCCGAGGACCGCGGTCAGTCGGTCGTGGACATCTTCCGGGTCGAGAAGCAGAAGAACGGCAAGCTCAAGATCATCGAGCACTGGGACGCCGTACAGGACGTCCCGGCCACCTCCGCCAACGACAACACGATGTTCTGACCTCTCCGGATCCTCGCGATCCCTCGCGGTTCCTCGCGGTTCCTCGGCCCGTCACCGGTCGGTGACGGGCCACGCATTGCCCGGGTGCGGACAGCAGTCCGATCGACCCAACCCAACCCTGGCTCCAACGCGGCCACCCAAGGGCTTGATTTACGAGTCAACCATGCGCCAGTGTGTCCGCTGTACGGACTCATGTCCGTACAGCGGTCGAGGTCGAGGCCGGAACGAATCGAGGAGGACTCCATGGCCTTCGTGACGGAGGACAACCTCAGCGACCTGGTGGTGAAGCGGTGGGCTACGGCGCACTCGCCCCGGCTCGCCGAGCTGATGACAGCGTTGGTGCGGCACCTCCACGCGTACGCCCGCGAGGTCGGGCTGACGGAGGAGGAGTGGGCGGCTGCCGTCGAATGGCTCACGGCGACCGGCCGGATCAGTGACGACAAGCGTCAGGAATTCATCCTCGCCTCCGACGTCCTGGGTCTTAGCACGCTCGTCGTCCAGCTGAACCACCACTTCTCGGCGGACGCCACTCCGGCGACGGTGCTCGGTCCGTTCCACATCGACGGCTCTCCGACGGCCGGTTTCGGAGCCGACATGTCGGACGGCATCCCGGGCACGCCGCTGTTCATCACCGGCCGGGTCCTCGACCTCGACGGCACGCCTCTGCCCGACATCGTCCTGGACGTGTGGCAGGCCGACGCCGACGGCGCCTACGAGGCGCAGCTGCCGGAGATCGACGAGGCCCGGCTGCGCGCGCTGTACCGGACGCGGGCGGACGGCACGTACTGCGTGCGCACCATCGCGCCGCGCGGCTACGCGATTCCGATGGACGGTCCGGTCGGTGACCTGATCGGCAGGACCGACATCAGCCACTTCCGTCCCGCGCACGTCCACTTCCTGATCGACCACCCCGGCCACGAGAAGCTCATCACCCATCTGTTCCGGGAGGGTTCCGAATTCCTCGACACCGATGTCGTGTTCGGCACGAAGGACGAGCTGATCGTGCGCTTCACCGAGGAACCGGCAGGCTCCTCCCCTGACGGCGGCACCATCGACGAGCCGTACCTGCGCGCCGAGTTCGATTTCGTGCTGCAGCCCCGGACGACGGACGAGCCGCAGCCGTGAATCTCGGGCTGCTCCTGCTGCGGCTGCTGCTCGCCGCGCTGCTGTTCGGTCACGGCACCCAGAAACTGTTCGGCTGGTTCGGCGGTGCCGGGCGGGCCGGGACCGCCGCCGTCTTCGACCGGTGGGGCTTCGTGCCCGGCCGGCGGATGGTGCTCGTCGCCGGGGCGGCCGAACTCGCCGGAGCGGTCTCGGTCGCGGCCGGGCTGCTGACTCCCGGCGGCTGCGCGGTGATCGTCGGCACCATGGCGGTCGCGGCGGCGGCGACCGCGCCGAACGGCTTCTGGGCCCAGCAGGGCGGCTGCGAAGTGCCCTTCTCCTACGGCGCGGTGGCCGCGGTCCTCGCCTTCACCAGCCCCGGCGCCTGGTCACTCGACCACGCCCTCGGGCTGACGGAACTCGACGGCTACGCATGGGGATGCGCGGCACTGGCCCTCGGCCTGGCCACCGCGGCCGTACCACTGACCGCCCGCTCCCGTGTTCTGCGGGCCCGGACCACGGACTCCACAACGAGGTGACCACATGACGATCGAACAACCACGCAGAGAAGACTTCACCCCCGGACGCCCCGTCCTGTTCCGCAACGCGACCATCCTGTCCATGGACCCCGCGATCGGCCTGCTCGACCGCGGCGACGTGCTGGTCCGCGGCGAGCTGATCGAGCAGGTCGGAAGGGACCTTCAGGCACCGGACGACGCGGTGGTGGTGGACTGCGCCGGCGGCATCCTCATGCCCGGCATGGTCGACACCCACCGGCACATGTGGCAGACGGCGCTGCGCGGACTCGGCGCCGACTGGACCCTGTCGCAGTACTTCGTCTTCTACTACCTCACCTGGGGCAAGATCTTCCGCCCCGAGGACATCCACGCCGGCAACCTGCTGTCCGGCATCGAGGCGCTCGACGCGGGTGTGACCACCACGGTGGACTGGTCGCACGGGCTGCAGACGCCCGAGCACGGGGACGCGGCCGTCGAATCGCTGCGCGCGGTGCCGGGCCGCTTCGTGCTGGCCTACGGCAACCTGCTCGGCGCCCCCTGGGAGTGGGCCCGCTCGAAGGAATTCCGGTCCTTCGTCGACCGCCACTTCTCCGGGCGGGACGACATGCTGGGCCTGCAGCTCGCCTTCGACGTCACCGGTGACGACGCCTTCCCCGAGAAGGCGGCGTTCGAGGCGGCCCGCGAGCTCGGGCTGCCGGTCACCACCCACGCGGGCGTCTGGGGCGCGACGAACGACAACGGCATACGTCTGATGTGGGACCACGGGTTCATGACGCCCGACGTCACCTATGTCCACTCGGCGACGCTCAGCGAGGACTCGTACCACCGGATCGCCGCCTCGGGCGGCACGGTCTCGGTGTCGGCGGAAAGCGAGCACAACGCCGGCCAGGGCTACCCTCCCACCTGGCGGCTGAGGCGCCACGGCATCCCCGTGTCGCTGTCGATGGACACCAGCGTGTGGTTCAGCGCCGATCTGTTCTCGGCGATGCGCGCCACGCTGTCGGCCGACCGGACGCGGGAGCACATGGCGGCCCACGCGGCCGGGGAGACGGTGGTGCACCACAGCCTGCGGGCCCGGGACGTCGTGGAGTGGGCCACGATCGGCGGCGCTGGAGTGCTCGGCCTCAGCGACACCATCGGCTCGTTGACGCCGGGCAAGAAGGCCGACCTCGTCCTGCTCAAGAACGACCGGTCCCCGGCGATGTACCCGATCCTGCACCCCTACGGGCACGTGGTCTACCAGGCCACCCGCGCCGACGTGCACACCGTGCTGGTCAACGGAACCGTGGTGAAGTACGCGCACGAACTGGTCGGCGTTGACCTGGAACGGGCCCGCACCGCCGTCACCGCGACCGTGGACTACGCGCGGACCACCATGGGCGAGGACGCGTGGCGGGAGGCCGTGGAGCCGGAGATCCCGACAACCGAGGTGATCTCGAACCCGTACACCTACAGCGAGTACCGCGGCGAGGGCGTCGCCGTGCAGAACGAGGGGGCGTAGCCCATGAGCGGCGGTTCAGGCGGCTCACGCGGACCGCTCGACGGGCTGCTCGTGGCGGACTTCTCCCGCATCCTCGCCGGTCCGTACGCGACGATGCTGCTCGCCGATCTCGGGGCCGACGTGGTGAAGGTCGAGGGCCCCCAGGGGGATGACACTCGCACGTGGACGCCGCCGGCGCGCGACGGTGTGTCGACCTACTACCTGGGGATCAACCGCGGGAAGCGGTCGCTCGCGCTCGACTTCCGCGACGAGGCGGACGCGCGGCTTGCGAGGGAGCTCGCTCGGCGCGCGGACGTGGTGATCGAGAACTTCAAGCCGGGCGGACTGGCCCGGTACGGCCTCGACCACGCCTCGGTGAGCACCCGGAACCCGGGCGTGGTGTACGCGTCGATCAGCGGTTTCGGAGCCGGACCCGGCCGGAACGTACCCGGCTACGACCTGATGGTGCAGGCGATCTCCGGGCTGATGAGCCTGACCGGTGATCCGGACGGGCCGCCGTACCGGGCGGGGATCTCGGTCTTCGACGTGATGGCGGGCAACCACGCCGCTATCGGTATCCTCGCCGCGCTGCGGCACCGCGACGCGACCGGCCGGGGCCAGCTCGTCGAGGTGAACCTGCTCTCGTCGGCACTGACCGGGCTGGTCAACCACAGCTCCTCCTACGTGGCCGGCGGCACCGTGCCCCATCGGATGGGCAACGCGCACCCCAGCGTCTTCCCCTACGAACCGCTGCCGACGGCCGACCAGGATTTGATCGTCACCGCGGCCAACGACGGGCAGTTCCGCAAGCTGTGCGAAGTACTCGGGATCCCCGAGACCGCCGACGATCCCCGCTTCCGGCACAACGCCGACCGCACCGAGCGACGGGAGGAACTCCGGCCCCTCCTGCTCGATCGGCTGAAGACGAGGACCGCCCTGGAGTGGTTCGATCTGCTCGTCGACGCCGGGGTCCCCTGCGGACCGATCAACACCATCGAGGGCGGATTCGCGATGGCCGAACGCTTCGGACTCGACCCGGTCGTCGAGGTCGGCGAGGGAGACCGGGCCGTACCCACGACACGGCACCCGATCCGCTTCTCCGAGACGCCCGCCGCCTACCGCCTGCCCCCGCCCGAGTTGGACGAGCACCGGACCGAACTACGCAAGTGGCTGGAGGACGGAGTGGGGGACGATCCGGAGGACGAGAATGCCTGAGAAACCGAATGCGCCCGAGTACCCGACCGCCCTCGGTGCGTCCTCCCTGGACAGCATCACCCTGCTCGGCCAGGACCTCGCGGCCGATGTGATGGGCGAGGTGGGATTCGGCGAGCTGGCGTTCTGGCTGGCCACGCAGCGCCGCCCCACCTCCGGGGAGACACGGGTGTTCGAGGCGGTGCTCGCCGCACTCGCCGACCACGGCTTCACCCCGACCGCCATAACGGCCCGGCTGACATACCTGTCAGCCCCCGACTCGATACAGGGAGCCATCGCCGCAGGGCTTCTCGGCGGCGGCTCCCGCTTCCTCGGCGTGACCGAGGACTGCGGCCGCTTCCTGCATGACGCCCTGTCAACGCTGGAGAACGGCCACCCGACCGACGAGGCCGGCTGGGACGAACTCGCCCTGGCCACCGTACGCTCCCGAAGAGAGGCCCGGGGGCTCATCCCCGGCCTCGGACACCACGTCCACAAACAAGGTGACCCCCGCACTCCGAGGCTGTTCCAACTCGCCACGGAGGAAGGCCTGTTCGGCCCGCACCTGTCGCTGTTCGCGGCCATCGGCCGGGTCCACCCCCAGGTGCTGGGCAGCACCCTGCCGCTCAACGGCGCCGGCGTCTGCGGTGCCGCACTCGCCGACCTCGGTCTTCCGCTGGACCTGCTCCGCGCCTTCGCCCTGCTCGCCCGCACGGCCGGACTCATCGGCCAGCTCGCCGAGGAGATGCGCAACCCTGTCGCGAACGACATCTTCCTGTCGGTGGACCTGAACAACCGGCCCGTCCCGCCGCAGCCCCACGACGGCCCACGCCCCGCGGGGCACGCGTGACCGCACTGTCCGGGGCCGGGTCCACGAGGGCCCGGCCCCGGGACGGCGGCAGCGACCTGGGGCGGCGGTTCCACTGAAAGGAGCGAGCCCCCTCAGAGGAAGCGAACGTTCTGGGCCAGCGCGAGTCCGGTGGAGTAGTGGTTGGTGTGGGTGGCCGAGCGCATAGAGGCGCGCCAGGCGCCGGAGCCGGACTCTCGGCCGCCTCGCCGCCCAATGCGTCGATCGGGGCGGAGCTCTGCTTCTGTCGCACCGGCTCCCCGTTGAGCCGCTTCAGGAGTCCGACGGCCTTCTACCGGCCGGAGAGCTGCCTGATGCGGGCGTGCAGTCCGTGGTTGAGGCCGGAGCAAGTCACCGATTCACCGTCGGCGACGGCCTTGGAGATCGCCACGCCCAGGTCCGACATTCGGTCAGCTGCTCGTCACTGGCCGCGACGGCCGCCTTGGCCGCGCGCCTTCGCCGACACAGCCGCTGCCGACTCGACAGCCTCCTGCTCGGCCACGTTCCCACTGGTCATCGATGCACCTTCCATGACCGGGAGTTTCACCGAACGTCGCACAGTCCCGGCCCGACCCACCACTGGAAGCCTTCTCCTCGCCTGTTACTGCCATGTAGTACGCGCAGGTCCGTGGGCGGCGCGAGATCGCCCCGGTAAAGCGCCGTAAACCGATCGGTTTTCAATTTGTCCACATCGGGTTAACCTCGCGGCATGACCACCGTAGTGAAGTCAAGTACCAGAGAGCGGCTGCTGGAGGCGGCGGCCACGCTCACCCACCGAGACGGTGTCGACATCGGCGTCGAGGCGCTGTGCAAGGCGGCGGGGGTGTCGAAGCGTTCCCTGTACCAGCTGTTCGAGAGCAAGGACGAACTGCTGGCGGCGAGCCTGGGGGAACGCGCCTCTGCCTTCGCGGCCGGGCTCCTGCCGGCGGCGGACGACGGCCGTTCACCCCGCGAGCGGATCCTGCACGTCTTCGACCAGCTGGAGGAGCAGGCGGGTGCGCCCGACTTCCAAGGCTGCCGGTACCTGGCTGCTCAGATCGAGCTCAAAGACCAGAGCCACCCTGCAAGCCAGGTGGCCCACCGGATCAAAGAGAATCTGACCGCCTTCTTCCGTGCCGAGGCCGAACAGGGCGGGGCAAGCCATCCCGACCTGCTGGCCCGACAGCTCAGCCTGGTCTTCGACGGCGCCAGCGCCCGCGCGGGGATCGGAGCCGACAAACTGACAGGGCTCGTCACACCCACGGTGACCACCCTGCTCGACGCAGCAGGCATGCACTGACGCATCCCCTTTCGAGCAGGCGCCGTGACCGTGCCCCCCCAGGCCAATGGCTCCCGCCCCTGAGCCCCCGCAATCGAGGGGAGCCCGGTGGCCGTAAGGGTGCTGACGGGCGTGCCGCGCGCCAGGAAGGCCGTCGTCTCGTCGACATCAGCGCCCAACAGCAGGTACGCGGTTTCCCAGGGCCTCATCCAGTCGGCCCGGACCACTTGGCCGCATTGCCCTTGGCCTCGGCGGCTGGCCACGGCGGCGTAGCCCTACACCTGCAGCTGGAGCGTTTAGACGTGCCGTAGTAGCCCTTGAGTGCGGAATCGGCGACCGCTGCGCGGATGGCACTCTCGCGTCCCTCCTGTGCGCTGACCCTATTGCTGCGGATGGCAACCTCAGCCTTGCATTCGGAAACCGATCGGTTTACCGTGATGGAAACCGGTCGGTTTCTCAATGAATCCAAGAGCTGGTCCGTGGTCACGCCCCCTTCGGGCGGGCCCTGTCCGAATCACCCGTCTGCAGCAGTTCACACAAAGGGAAGCCAGCGAGATGCCCAGCCCAGAGCCACGTCCCACGATTCACATCCCGGGAACCACCAGCCACACCATCGCCCCGCGCGCAGGACACCGCAGCGACGAGGGGACCCTGCGCTACCTCAGAGCGGGCACCGGCGCTCCCGTGGTCCTGCTGCACACCGTGCGCACCCAGGCCGAGCACTTCCGCTCCCTCATCCCCCTGATCTCGGACCAGTACACCGTGTATGCCCTCGATCTGCCGGGGATGGGCTACTCCGAGATCGTGCCCGGCGCGTCGTACGACGAGCCGGCCATGCGCGCGGGCGTCAAGCGGCTCCTGACCGAACTCGACCTCCACGACGTGACCCTGGTCGGGGAGTCCATGGGGGCGGTGCTCGCCCTGACCACCGCGGCCGACCTGCCCGAGCGGGTCCGGCGCGTCGTCGCGGTGAACACGTACGACTTCCGCGACGGAATCGCCCGGTCCAGTCTTCTCGCCCGTGTGGTGGTCGGCGGTGTCCTCACTCCGGGGGTGGGCCCGGTGGTCGCCGGGGTGGAGCCCAAGGCCGCCCTCCGCCGAATCCTGCAGGGCGGGCTGGTCGACAAGACCGCGCTGCGGGCGGACTACGTCGACGAACTCCTCCAGGTGGGCCGCCGCCCCGGCTACCCGAACGTCGCCCGGGCCGTGTACCAGAGCCTGCCCAGTCTCATCGCCGCCCGCTCGCGCTACCCCGAGGTCAAGGCACCCGTCCACCTCGTCTACGGGGAGAAGGACTGGTCGCGGCCATCGGACCGGCAAGCCGACAAGGAGCTGCTGCCGGCCGCCGATTTCACGCAGGTGCCGGGAGCAGGCCACTTCATCGCCTTGGAACGGCCCGACCTGCTGGCCGACCTGCTGAACGCGGTGGCGTGACCGCCCCGAGAGCGCCGTAGCCACCCCCGTTCGGGTGTAGTGCGGGACGGGGACCAGGTTCGACCATGTGCCTGGCAGCGTCGTGGGCATGCGAATGAGCAGCGCGTGGCAGAGATTCAGATCGAGTTCGATGTTCCGGCGGAGATGCGTGACGGCACCGTGCTGCGCGCCGATGTCTACCGGCCCGGGGGTACGGGGCCGTGGCCGGTGCTGCTGAGCCGACTGCCGTACGGCAAGCAGTCGCCTCTGCTGGCCATGATGCTCGATCCCCTGGCGGCGGCCAGGCGTGGCTTCATGGTGGTCATCCAGGACACCCGTGGCCGGTTCGCCTCCGAGGGGGACTGGGAGCCGTTCACGTACGAGGAGAGCGACGGTTACGACACCGTGCGGTGGGCCGCTGCCCTTCCCGGCGCGAACGGTTCCGTCGGCATGTGCGGCGGCAGCTACTTCGGCAACACCCAGTGGATGGCGGCGCTGTCGAAGCCGCCGGAGCTGAAGGCGATCGCACCGTTGATCACGTGGTCCGATCCGGACGACGGCCTGTGGACGCGCGGCGGCGCGATCGAACTCGGCATCACCGTGCCCTGGTCTCTCATGCAGGGCGCCGACACGCTGATGCGCCGTCACCGCACCGACCTCGAGGGACTCGTGAGCAGTATCACCGGGCTCGTGCGGGATCTGGACGGCCTGGCAAGCGGCGGTTACGCGGAGCTGCGCGCCGGGCGGTTTCCCGCGTTCGCCCGGCACGACCTGCCCGAGCTGGGCTACGAGCGGTCCCGCCGGGAGCCCGACTTGGCGCGGTCCTGCAGTGTCACGGGCCGGCACGACGAGGTCGACCTGCCCACCTTCCAACTCGGCGGCTGGTACGACATCTTCGCCCAGGGCACGCTCGGCAACTTCACCGCCATGCGCAGCGCCGGCCGGCCCGCCACGCTGATCATGGGCCCGTGATCCCACACCAACTGGCGGCACGTGGTCGGTGACGTCAACTTCGGGTTCGGCGCGCACTCCGACTTCATGGGCATGCGGGGACGCGTGCACGACATGCAGTTCGGCTGGTTCCAGCGCACGCTCGGCGACGGCGAGGCCCTGGAGCCGGACACGAACTCGATGGAACAACCAAGATCCGGACCATACGCGGGCCAGACGAGCCGCAAGTCGCCCGTTACATAATCGCCGCAGCTCACGGGCTCGCGCGCGCCGTACCACCAGCAGACGAAGAATCTGCTGGCAATCCAGTGCCAGGTCGACGCCGCCAACGGACTCGTCGCGCTAAGGGCCGCCAGCAGATGAGTTCCGTTTGGGACTTGAAGCTGCGGGATGTGTGTCGACCCAGGACAATCCTCCTAGGTCGAGTCGGCGGCGTGCACGTGTGACGGCGACGTATGCGAGTCGGGCGTCAGTGTCGTTGACGGGTTCCGGGATGGGACGGCCCTCGGCGTCGTGTTGGCCGGTGTCCTTGGGAGGTGGGAAGTCGTCGCCGATCCGGACGGTTGGCCATTCACGCCCCTTGGCTTTGTGAGCTGTTGACACGGTCACGTCGGCATGGTCCTCGGCGGTGAGCTCGTCGACTGCGGCCAGGATGGCGTCGGGGCCGTGCGTGTCGACAAGGTCGACGAAGGGCTGGAGGTCGCCGCCTGCCGGATCATAGGTCGCGTAGTCCTGCACTTCGCCCCACGAGACGAAGAGAACCAGCTCGGGGTGGCTGGTGCGGCGTCCCTCCTTGAGGTCGCGAGCCGCGAGCGCCAGCGAGGCGAGCGTGTGCCCGCCGCGAGCCAAGGCGACGCGGCGCCCCTCGGAGAGGAGGCGCATGACTTCAGCCATGGCCCCGATGTTGGTGCGACACAGCCCTGCATCCGGGTTGGTCACGTCTCCGACCTCGGTGGAGATGGTCTCGCTTCCGGTCAGGCGGATGGGTGCCTCCGCAAGTTCGAGCCAGCGGTTGGCTTGTTCGGCGAGGAGAGGGCCGAAGCGGAAGGAGCGGGTCAGAGTGAGAGCGGTGGCGTCGAAGTCGGTCATCACGTCGCGGGCGCCGCGCCATCCGTAGATGGCCTGGGCCGAGTCGCCGACCATGACGAGTTGGGCGTGGCCGCGCTGGGCGTTGAAAACCTGTTCCAGGACGGGGTTGGTGTCCTGGGCTTCGTCAAGGAAGAGGAAGTCCGCTTCGATCTTTGGCTGGGTCAGGGCCCACATCTTCAGGTAGCGGTCGTGTTCGAACCGGACCGCGCCGTGGTCGAGCGTTTGCAGGTCGGCCCAGGCCTTGGCCGCGAACGGGAGAACCTCGTCGACGAGTTGGGCGTGCTCTGCACGCGTTGCCAGGCGGCGAAGGTGCGGCACACAAATCCTCGTCACAAGCCGGCTAGCGCCGTACCCTCGGCATCCCCAGCCCGATCCACGAGATGATCTCCCGCTGGATCTCGTTGTTGCCGCCGCCGAAGGTGAAGATGACAGCCGAGCGGTAGCCGCGTTCCAGTTCGCCCCGGAGCACCGCGCCCGCCGAACCCTCCTTCAGCGCGCCGACGGCGCCGACGATCTCCATGAGCCAGGCGTACGCGTCCCGGCGGGCCTCGGAGCCGTACACCTTGACCGCGGAGGCGTCCTGCGGGGTGAGGGTGCCGTCCTGGACGGCGTTCACCATCCGCCAGTTGAGGAGTTTGAGCGCGTCGAGCCTGGTGTGGGTGCGGGCGAGGAGGCGGCGCACCCAGGGCAGGTCGACGACGCGTTGGCCGTCGGCCAGCTTGGTCTCCATGGCCCAGCGCTGGACGTCGTGCAGGGCGCGGATCGCCATGGTGCCGTGTGCGGCGAGGGTGACGCGCTCGTGGTTGAGCTGGTTGGTGATCAGCCGCCAGCCCCCGTTCTCTTCGCCCACCCGGTGGGCGACGGGGACGCGGACGTTCTCGTAGTAGCTGGCCGTGGTGTCGTGCGAGGCGAGGGTGTTGATGACGGTGCAGGAGTAGCCGGGGTCGGTGGTCGGCATCAGGAGCATGGTGATGCCCTTGTGCGGCGGCGCGTCGGGGTCGGTGCGGACCGCGAGCCAGACCCAGTCGGCCGTGTCGCCGTTGGTGGTCCAGATCTTGTGACCGTTGACGACGTACTCGTCGCCCTCCCGGACGGCCCGGGTCTTGAGGGACGCCAGGTCGGTGCCGGCGTCGGGCTCGCTGTAGCCGATCGCGAAGTCGATCTCGCCCGAGAGGATCTTCGGGAGGAAGTACGACTTCTGCTCCTCCGTGCCGTACCGCATGATCGTCGGGCCCACGGTGTTCAGGGCCATCAGCGGCAGTGGCACACCGGCCTGGGCGGCCTCGTCGAAGAAGATGAACTGTTCCATCGCGGTCAGGCCCCGGCCGCCGTACTCCTTGGGCCAGCCGACGCCGAGCCAGCCGTCCCTGCCGAGGCGGCGGATGGTGTCGCGGTAGAAGCGCTTCTGGGCGGCCCGGTCGGTGATGGTGGCATCTCCCACCAGGCCGGCGAAGTAGACGCGCAATTCGGTGCGCAGCCGCTGCTGCTCGGGCGTGTGATCGAGATGCACGGCGCCTCCAGGCTCCCAGGCCGGTCCTGACGGCGCACACCGTAGAACGTGTTTCAGAAATTGGGAATGGGCATGCGTGCGGGCACCTGGGACGCCCTGGTCGTCCGGGCTCTCAGACCAGCGTGGCCATGAAGTCCGAGCACGCCTGCGCGCACTCCCGGCACGCCTTCGCGCTCTCCTCGGCACCTGAGTACTGGTCGAAGACGTGTGCGCACTCCAGGCACACGGACCGGCACCACTCCAGCTGGACGCGGATTCCCTCCTCGTCCAGGTGGTTCTGCTCGGAGAGCACCCGGCAGGTCGCGTCGCAGACCTCCGCGCACATGATGCCCTTGCGTCGTACGAGTTCCTGTTCCTGGGTGGCGTCCGGATCCACGAGGCTGGCACGCAGGGCACAGGCCCGTGCGCACTCGGTGCAGGCCTGGGCGCAGGCGAACCTGTCCTCCAGGAACCGGAAGAGCTCCTGCTGGGATGTCGTCGATGTCACCTCGGTCGGGTAGCCGCCGCCGAGCGGGCCAAACCCGGTGTTTTCAAGGGTTCCGGCGCGGTCCCGGGGGCTGCGGCCCGAGCGGGCGGGGTGTCGGTTCACCTGCGGTGCCCAGGGGTACTCGCGTGCCATGGATACCTCATGGATGGACATCGCCGCAGGCCGGGGCGCTCTCGGCATCGGCCTGGTCGTGGCGGGTGTGGTGGTCGTGGCGGTGCTGATCGGAGCCTTCGCTCTGGGTGTCCGCGTCAAGCGCCGGGAGCTGCCTCGCCCGACGCCCGAGGAGCAGCCACGGCCGCCGGAGGGCGGTCCGGTGCGAGAGGTACGGGAGCACCGGGAACCCGACGAGGTCCCGCGGAGCGACCACCGCCTCACCCCGCACCAGCTGCCCGGCCACGGCAACGCCGGAACCCGGACCAGCGAGGCGAAGGACCGGCCCCGCTGGGACGAGGGCAGCAGCGGTTCCTTCGGCAGCGGCGGGACGGGCGGGGGCTGACACCGGCACCGACGGCGCCGAGCCGGTCGAAGCACCGCGTTCACAGGGGCCCTCACGCACTCGTGGCGGGCGAAGCAACAGAGGGCAACAGAGGGAAGTGAGATCCATGGCCGACTCCGGCCGCGACAGCCTGCCGCTGCCCGACTACGACCAGCTGCCGATCGGCGGCCTGGAGAGCCGCGTACGGTCACTGACCGCGCAGGACGTCGAGGAGCTGCTGGCGTACGAGCGGACACACGCCGACCGCGTCCCGGTGACCGCAGTACTGACGGCACGTCTGGAGCAACTGGAGGCGGGCGCCGAGCCGACGTCAGGCGACCCGGGCGCCCTGCGTCCCGAGCAGGCCGCGTCCCACACCGGCTCCCGGGTGTCGCCCGCGACCTCGCCGCAGCCCTTCAGCCCGCCGCCGCACGGCACCCCGGACCAGCGGGGCAAGCCGAAGGGCGATCGCACCTAGCGCGACAAGCGCGGGGATCACGGACGGGACGGCCGCCGCCCCGTCCGTGCCGTGCTGTGGTCACGGGAGGGGGTTCAGGCCAGCTTCTTGAGCAGCTCGGTGGCGAGGGGTGCGGCCGACGCGGGGTTCTGGCCGGTGACGACATTGCGGTCGACCTCGACGTGCGGGGCCCAGGGCTCGCCGACCTCGACCTTGATCCCCGCCTCGGTCAGGCGGTCCTGGAGCAGCCACTTGGCGCGCTCGGCGTTGCCGGCGAGCTGCTCCTCGGTGTTGGTGAAAGCGGTGATGCGGTAACCGGCGAAGGCGTTGGTGCCGTCCTCCTTGACCGAGGCGAGCAGCGCCGCCGGGCCGTGGCAGACCACGCCGACCGGCATCCCGCTGCCCAGCGCCCGCGTGAGGATGCCGCCCGAGTCGGCGTTCACGGCCAGGTCCTCCATCGGACCGTGGCCGCCGGGGACGTAGACCGCGTCGTAGTCGTCGAGGCGTACGTCGGTCAGCGTGATCGGGGACTGGAACTCCGGGGCCGTCTCGACCACGGCGCGGATCTTGGCGGCCTGCTCCGGGCCGCCGTTGGCGTCGGAGCTGAGGCTGCCCTCGTCGACTGGCGGGACGACGCCGCCGGGGGTGGCCACGGTGACCTCGTGTCCGGCGGCCTTGAAGGCCTGGTACGGGGCGGTGGCCTCCTCGGCCCAGAAGCCCGTGGGGTGCGTACTGCCGTCGGCCAGGGTCCACCGGTCGGCACCGGTCATCACGAAAAGAATGTTCGCCATCGTCATCTCCTCCAGCACGGTCCGTCTCGAACAGGAAGGGGCGTTGTCGTGACGGACGGTGATCGCGCGGCTCTCTTTGGGTGAATCATGTTCACCCCTGCTTACTGCCGCCGGCGGGCGACGTCTCGACCGTAGGCACAAGACTCGCCTGAGATCCAATCTGTCAGGCCGTACCGCCGAAGTCGACGTCCTTGGTCCCGACGGTCCCGGCCGTCCGTCCCGGCGCCGTCTGATAGGTCCAGTACAGGTTCGTGTGGGCGATGACCTGGTCCGGCGGCGGCGCTCCCCACGCCGTCTGGTCGTCCGTCGTGTGGGCGTCACTGACAAGGGTCGCGTCATATCCGCGGACGAGCGCACCGTGGAGCGTCGAGCGGATGCACGCGTCGGTCGATGCGCCGACGACGACGAGTCGCCCGACTCCAAGGCCGGACAGCACGGTCTCGAGCATGGTGTCCTCGAAGGAGTCGCCGTAGTTCTTCTCGACGAGCGGCTCGCCGATGCCCGGAGTCAGCTCGGGGACGATCCGCCAGCCGTCGCTCCCCTTCACGATCTGCTCGTCGGAATGCTGGACCCAGACGACGGGGACCCGTTCCCGCCGCGCCTTCTCGACGAGGCTGCCGACGTTCGCGACGACCGTGTCGCGCTCGTGGGCTTCCTCGACGACGCCCTTCTGCACGTCGACGACGAGAAGTGCCGTATTCGGACGGTTGTCGAGTGTGGTCATTGCTTTCCCTTGATCAAGGCCGGGTTCCGGTGTCCACGACAGTAGACCCGCCCACCGACAAGCAGGCCGGCCCCAACTCCGTGCCGCGCGCCCCTTATCCCGGCCCGACCGTCGTTCCGCCGTGGACCACGGCCCTTCCGGCGCCGGAGAAAATGACGCCGGGGTCGGTCGGAGCCTGGTTGAGGACCCACAGGCCGATCAGCGTGGCCAGGGTGAAGACGACGGCGATCAGGACGGTGAGGACGAGCCGGCGGCGGCGTTCGCGGCGCAGCCACTCGCCGCGGGCCGTGCGGTAGGCGTCGGGCGCGGCCCGTACGCCGCCGGCCAGCGCCTCCAGGGCTTCGCTCAGTTCTCGTTCCGTGCGGCCCAGGTCCGCGACGCCTTCCGGCGCCCGGCCGCGCTCGTGTTCCATGCGGTCCCGCTCCGTGCGGTCCTTCCCCGTGCCTCCGCTTGCGGTGCGTCCGCTTCCGGTACGTTCGATCTCCGTGTGTTCAGCGCCCGCACGTTCAGCGTCCGTGCGGTCAGTCGCCATGCGTTCGGTCGCCATGCGTTCAGCGTCCGTGCGGTCGTTCTCGGTGCGGCCTCGACCCGTGTCGTTCATCGCCGAGCCTCCATCGCGTGACTCAGGGCGGCGATGCCGCGCGCGGTGTGTGTCTTGACCGACCCGCAGGAGATGCCCATCGCGGCGGCGATCTCGCTCTCCTTCAGCCCGAGCCAATGCCGCAGCACGAGCGCCTCACGCTGCCGGGCCGGCAACTGCTGGAGGGCGTCGATCAGCACCCGCTGGTCGTCGTGCAGCAGGGCGGTGCTCTCGGCGGACGCGACGACCTCCTCCGGCGGGTTCTCCACATGTCTGCGGGCCACCTGTAGGTGGCGTATCCGCATCCGGGTCAGGTTGCAGACGGTGGAGCGCAGGTACGCCTCCGCCGCCGCGGTGTCCCGCAGCCGCCGCCACTTGCGGTAGATCTGGTAGTACGCCTCGGCCACCACGTTCTCCGGGTCGTCCGCGCCGAGCAGCACGGCCAGGCGCAGCATGGAGGCGTAGTGCAGCTCGAAGAGGCGGGCCAGGGCGGCCTCCCGCTCCACGTCGGCCGGGTCGCTCACCGCGGGCACGAGGGCATCGGCCGAAGGGGCGGGCGGCGGCACGGGCGGCAGCGTGAGGGGGATGTTCTGTCTGCGTCTCACGGGTTGTTCGCTCCCGTCTCGGGGCGCCGCCTGACGGCCAGGCGGGTCGGTAGGTCGGTGAGGTCGGCGCCGCGCGGGACGCCGAGACGTTCCAGGGCCGGGGTCGCGGCCACGGCGACGGTCAGATTGAGCAGGAGGGCGACGAGCCCGGCGTAGATCTCCACGGACGGGCCGCCGAAGCCGATCGGCACGACGGACGAGAACCCCTCCTTCACCACCAGGACGGTTCCGGCCGCCATGCCCACGGCCCAGCCGGCCAGCAGCGCCCGTGGATGCAGCCGGCCGGTGAACAGCCCGACGGCCACGGCGGGGAAGATCTGCAGGATCCAGACCCCGCCGAGCAGTTGGAGATTGATCGCGTCCTGGTCGCGCAGCCCGAACACGAACGCGACCGCGCCGACCTTCGCGGTCAGCGACACCGTCTTGGCGATGCGCACCTGCCGTTTGGGCGTGGCGGTCGGGTGGACGTACTCGACGTACACGTTCCGGACGAAGCCGGTGGCGGCGGCGATGGACATCACGGCGGCCGGGACCAGCGCCCCCACGGTGATCGCGGCGAACACCAGCCCGGCCAACGGCCCCGGCATCAGCCGGTCGACCAGCATCGGCACGGCGGCCTCCGCGCCGCCCTCGGGCGCCCGTACACCCACCGCGAGGGCGGCGACCCCGAGGAAGCCGAAGAGCGCGAGCAGCGCCGTCCAGGCGGGCAGCGCCACGGAGACCTTGCGCAGGGTGCGGGGGCCGTCGGCGGCGAACCCGGCCGTGAGGACGTGCGGGTACATCAGCAGGGCCAGCGCTGAGCCGAGGGCGAGCGTGGCGTAGGCCGGCTGCTGGGCGGGCGACAGCAGCAGCGCGGAGTGCGCCGCGTCCGTCCCGTCGAGCCGTCGGGCGGCGCCGTCGAAGACCGGCCCGGGGCCTCCCAGCCGGTCGAGGACCAGCCAGCAGACCGCGGTGAGCGAGACGAACACGGCCACCGCCTTGAGCGCGGAGATGACGGCCGGCGCACGCAGCCCGTGCCGGTACGTCGCCACCGCGAGCCCGGCGAAGAGGGCCACCATCACCAGGTCCCCGCCCGCGCCGCGCGGGTACACGCCTCCGGCCGTCAACACCGCGCGTATGCCCAGCAGTTGCAACGCCAGATACGGCATCGTCGCGAGGATCCCGGTCAGCGCGACCACCAGGGCCAGCGGCGGCGACCCGTAACGTCCGCGCACGAAGTCGGCGGCGGTGATGTAGCCGTGCCGGCGGGCCACGGTCCACAGGCGGCTCAACAGCACGAAGGCGAGCGGGCAGACGATCACCGTGTACGGCACCGCGAAGAAGGCGGGCGCCCCGTTGCCGTACGCCAGTCCCGGGACGGCGGTGAAGGTGTAGGCGGTGAAGACCGTGCCGCCGAGCAGGAACCAGGTCCACACCGGGCCCAGGCTCCGGTCGGCCAGGGCCCAGCCCTCCAGGGAGGGCAGCCGGTCGCTGGGGTGCAGACGGCGTGCCGTCACGGCGAGCAGCGACGCTCCGCCGATCACGGCGAGAAACGTCGCGGTCATGGCGCCGTCGGCCATGGGTCACCGTCCTTGGTGTGCCTGGATCTCACCGGTTGGTTGCGCAGACGGCTGGTTCGGTTGACGGAACACCGGCGGAAATCTTCTGGAAATCCGCTGTCAACCACTTCCGGCGGGTGGGCAACTCTTGCACAGACCCACAGCGAGCGGGAGAGGAGCGCAGGTCATGGTACGGACCGGTCATCCCCGGCTGCGGCGCGTCGCCGTCGCCGTTCTGCTCCTCGCGCCCGCGGCGGGGCTGCTGTGGGTCCCCTGGTACGCCGGTGCGAGCCCGCGGCTCGCGGGAACGCCGTTCTTCTACTGGTACCAGCTCGCCTGGGTGCCGGGGTGCGGCCTGTGTCTGCTCGGCGCGTACGCGCTGACCAGGCACGAACACCGCGATCCCTGATCCGGGCGGGCGGGAGTCACTTCCCTGTCGCTGATCTTCACGCACGTCCTCTCACGACATCACCCCCGAGGTGAGGAGCCGCCATGCCTACGTCAGCCATGCCCGAATCCGCTCTCCCGGCGCCACAGGAGCCGCCGCCCGTACGGTCCCGCCTGTCGCCACGGTCGATCCTCCTGTGGAGCACCGTCGCACTGATGGGCGCCGTCGCCTGGGGCGTCCTGGCCCTGGCCCGCGGTGAGGAGATCTCCGCGGTCTGGCTGGTGGTGGCCGCGCTCGGCTCGTACGCCATCGCCTACCGCTTCTACTCCCGCTTCATCGCCCGCCGCGTGCTGAAGCCGGACGACCGCCGGGCCACCCCGGCCGAGCGCCTGGAGGACGGTGTCGACTTCCAGCCGACCGACCGCCGGGTCCTGCTCGGCCACCACTTCGCCGCGATCGCCGGCGCCGGACCGCTGGTGGGGCCGGTGCTCGCGGCCCAGATGGGATACCTGCCCGGCACTCTGTGGATCGTCGCCGGGGTGATCTTCGCGGGGGCCGTGCAGGACATGGTGGTGCTGTTCCTGTCGATGCGGCGGGACGGCAAGTCGCTGGGGCAGATGGCCCGCGACGAGATCGGCCGGGCGGGCGGCGCGGCTGCCCTGATCGCCGTCTTCGCCATCATGATCATCCTGCTGGGTGTGCTGGCCCTGGTCGTGGTCAACGCCCTCGCACACTCCCCCTGGGGCACCTTCTCGGTCGCCATGACCATCCCGATCGCCCTGTTCATGGGCTTCTGGATGCACCGCATCCGCCCCGGCCGGGTCGTCGAGACCAGCTTCATCGGGGTGGCGCTGCTCCTGCTCGCCATCATCGGCGGCGGCTGGATCCAGAACTCCTCGCTCGCGGACGCCTTCACCCTCAGCCCGACGACCCTCGTCTTCTGCCTGGTCGGATACGGCTTCGTCGCCTCGGTCCTGCCGGTGTGGATGCTGCTCGCGCCGCGCGACTACCTGTCCACCTTCATGAAGATCGGCACGATCGCGCTGCTCGCGGTCGGCGTCGTGGTCGCCGCCCCCGTGCTGCGCGCCGACGCGGTCAGCGAGTTCGCGACCTCGGGTGCCGGTCCGGTCTTCGCCGGCTCCCTCTTCCCGTTCCTCTTCATCACCATCGCCTGCGGCGCGCTGTCCGGCTTCCACGCCCTGGTCGCCTCGGGCACCACCCCGAAGCTGATCCAGAAGGAATCCCAGGTCCGCATGATCGGCTACGGCGCCATGCTGATGGAGTCGTTCGTCGCGATCATGGCGCTGATCGCCGCGGCCACCCTCGAACCCGGCCTGTACTACGCGATGAACGCCCCCGCGGGTCTGCTCGGCACGACGGCCGAGTCCGCGTCCCACGCGGTGGCCGGTCTCGGCTTCACCATCACCCCCGACCAGCTGACCCAGGCGGCCAGGGCGGTGGAGGAGCAGACCCTGATCGCCCGGTCGGGCGGCGCGCCGACCCTGGCCGTCGGCATGTCGGAGATCTTCTCCGGGGTCTTCGGCGGCACGGCGATGAAGGCCTTCTGGTACCACTTCGCGATCATGTTCGAGGCCCTGTTCATCCTGACGACGGTCGACGCGGGCACCCGCGTCGGCCGGTTCATGCTGCAGGACATGCTCGGCAACGTCTGGAAGCCCCTCGGCCGGGTCAACTGGAAGCCCGGCATCTGGCTGTGCAGCGCCCTCGTCGTCGCCGCCTGGGGCTACTTCCTCCACACCGGCGCCACCGACCCGCTGGGCGGGATCAACCAGCTCTTCCCGCTCTTCGGCATCGCCAACCAGTTGCTCGCCGCCATAGCCCTCACCGTCTGCACCACGGTCCTGATCAAGTCCGGGCGGCTGCGCTGGGCCTGGGTCACCGGCGTCCCGCTGGCGTGGGTGGTCGCGATCACCTTCACCGCCGGCTGGCAGAAGATCTTCTCCGACGACCCGAAGGTGGGCTTCTTCACCCAGCGCGCGCGCTACGCCGACGCCATCGACGCCGGTCAGATCCTCCCGCCCGCCAAGACCGTCGACGACATGCACACGGTGGTCACCAACTCCACCGTCGACGGCGTACTCATCACCGTCTTCCTGCTGCTGGTCGCGGTGGTGATCGTGAACGCGGCGGTGGTGTGCGTGAAGGCCGTACGGTCCCCGTCTCCGCTGCCGACCACCGAGGCGCCGTACATCGAGTCACGCATCGACGTGCCCGAGCAGGCCGCCGAACCACTGGCGGGAGTCCGCTCATGAGCGTCCGGCAGTGGGCCCGGGCGGTGCGCTGGTACCTGCGCGAGCTGACGGGCGAGGCCGAGTACGACCGCCACTGCGACCGGCACCGGCGCCATCACCCGCTCGCGCCGGTACCGACCCGCCGTGAGTACGAGGTGCGACGCACACTCCACCGGGAGAGCCACCCGCAGAGCCGCTGCTGCTGACGGCACGATCACCGGCCGCGGGCCGATCACCGACCGTGGGGCGGGTGCCACCTCCGAGCCGTGAGGCCGGCACCCGCCCCACACACGTTCGCGCCCAGCTCAGCGCATAAACTGTGCCCCTTCAGCACGCGATCCAGCCGGAGGCCGCCGCATGAGGATCTCGCAACGCGCCCAGGCCGTCGCCCCCTTCTACGCCATGGAGTTCGGCAAGCGTGCCGCGGCGCTGGAGGCCGAGGGCCACCACGTCGTCAAACTCAGCCTCGGTGAACCGGACTTCGGCGCGCCCCCGGCCGTACTGGACGCGATGCGCGAGGCCATGGACGGCAGGCCGATGACCTACACCGCGGCGCTCGGGCTGCCCGCCCTGCGGCAGGCGATCGCCCGGTTCTACCGGGACCGGCACGGCGTCGAGGTCGACCCCGCCCGGGTCGTCGTGACCGCGGGTGCCTCCGCCGCCCTGGTGCTGGCCACGGCCGCCCTCGTCGACACCGGTGACGAGGTCCTCATCGCGGACCCGTCGTACCCGTGCAACCGGCAGATCGTCGAGAGCTTCGGCGCGGACGTCACGCTCGTTCCGACCACCGTCGAGTCCCGCTTCCAGCTGGACGCCTCGTCGGTACGGTCGCTGTGGACGGACCGGACCCGCGGCGTCATGATCGCCACCCCGTCGAACCCGACCGGTACCTCCGTCCCGGCCGACGAGCTGGCGGCGATCTGCGCGTTCGCCTGCGAACGCGACGCGTGGCGCATCGTCGACGAGATCTACCTCGACCTCGGCGACCACGACGCCCAGGGCGAGCCGCCGCCCAGCGCGCTGTCGTACGACCCCGATGCCATCATCATCAACAGCTTCTCGAAGTACTTCGGCATGACCGGCTGGCGGCTGGGCTGGTGCGTCGTCCCCGAGGCTCTCGTGCCGGCGCTGGAGCGCCTGGCCCAGAACTACTTCCTGTGCGCCTCCACTCCCGCGCAGCATGCGGCTCTGTCCTGCTTCACCCCGCAGTCCCTGGCGGTCTGCGAGGAACGCCGGGTCGAGTTCGCCGAGCGGCGCGCGCTCGTCCTCGACGGCCTGGCCCGGATCGGCCTGCCGGTCCCCGTCCCGCCCGACGGCGCCTTCTACGTCTACTTCGACGTCGGCCACACCGGACTCACCTCGTGGGAGTTCTGCGAACGCGCGCTCGAGGAGGCACACGTGGCGCTCACCCCCGGCCGGGACTTCGGCGTCCGCACGGCGGAATCCCACGTCCGCCTCTCCTATGCGGCGTCGGCCGACGACCTCCGCGAGGGGATCGCCCGCCTCGGGAAGTTCGTGGCCACGCTTCATTAGGCGGCCGGCCGTTGGCCCTTGCTCACCGCCGCGTCGAGAAGAGGGCCGAGCGCCCTCGGATGAAGGCGCCCGGGCTGCTCGCCCGTGATCTCGCCGTCCAGGCGGCGGCCACGGACGCCCTGGAGAACAACCGGCTGATCACGGGGGCCACCCGCACGGCCTGCCCGGCATCTCCGCTCCTGGGCATCTGCCACGCCCTCTTCGACCACGCTGCCCGTGACCGGCGGGTCGGAGGCGTACCTGTCCCGGGTTGTCGAGGAGACGGCATAGGTTCTGCGGAGCGCCGGGCCGGCCGTACAACGGCGTTCGTGTTTTTGGGCTTACCCGCCTACCGCGCGTGGGGATTCAGGACGCGAACTGCCTCAGGTAGCAGCTGCCGGGTGCTGCGTGACCAGCTGACTGAGGCAATTGATGCCATCCGCTGGCAGGCGGGGTTGGTGCGGTTGGCCCAAGCCCTCGATCCGGCGGGCGAGAGGCCTGATGGAACGCGGGAATCGGCATCTTGAACGCGGCACTATGACGCCGCTGCCAGATGCGAGAACCCTCATCGGATGCCAATCTGAGCAGAGGACCAACAGCATTGCCGGAGGTGCGGTCATGGGCGCAGAAGAGATGAGGCAGCGGGCCAAGGACATGGCTGACAAGCTGCTACACAAAGGCCGGGGCGGGCAGAGCAGCAAGGCGCGCCACAAGACCCGGGGGCGCAACAAACTCCTTGAGGAGCAGATGAAGAAGCTGCAGGAGCGGCGGCACCGGCATCGGTGACCAGCGGTCAGCCACGAGTGCCGGCCCGAACATATTGGTCGCGCTCGCTCTGGGCGTTTCCGATACGCGAGCTCGCGTCGTGCGCCATGCACCGCTGACGGCGCGTTGGGCCCATGGACCAAGAGAGATGCCGTCGAGGCTGGGACCGCGGCCAGCCCCGCGCCGTCCGGCACACACGCCTCTTTTCTTGCCGCCGGCACCACGTCCCGCCGCCGAGCCCCAGTGCACGACCGTTCCGCCGCAGTACCTCGCCGCTCAACTACCGGCAGGGGCAACGACGACCTCAGACCGAAGGTGGGAGCAGGTCCCACCCACATTCGCCTTGGGGATGCGCATCCGGCGCAGCAGATCGCGAGTGAGGCGCTTCTCAAGCGTGGTGTGCCAGGTGACACCGGGATGCCGGGAGCGCAGATGCGACAGCGCCCTGGTGCCCAGCCCGCAGGCACGGAACGGTTCGTCGAGGACGACATCGGTGATCACTCCCTCGGCGCACTCTTCGCACGCTCGATAGGTCACCCGCCCGACCACCTTGCGGATGTGCACCAGCAGCAAACACTCCTCACCCCCACCCTCTAGAGCGGAAGAGGGCAGCAGCTCGACGCCGCGGTAGGCCAGAAGCCTGCGATGCCACCGGCCCCCTCGTCGCCCAGGGCGCCGATGCCTTCCCCCGGCCCGCCGCTGTGAGGCGCCTTCCTGTACAGGCCGACCGCGTGCGTTGCTCGTGGCATACATCTGGTTTCCCTGCATTCCATCGCGCTTGCCCCCAATCTTCGGGCTTCATGTCACGACGCCAAGAACGCATCACTTCGCGCACGACACTCGTAGCGGCGCACCGCGCCAGGCGGCTGGCTGCTCCACCGACGTTGAGCGCCTGCCTTCTGGTGTCTTTGTCCCACACGGCCGGGTGACCCGCTTGCGGCACCACGTCCCTGCTCTTTGTCTGCCTGGCCGGGCGGCTTCACTCAGGGTGGTCAGCACCTGCCACGTCAAGGGAGCGCGGCCGGACCGCCCCGGGCCGCCTTTTGGGTTTTTCAGCTGGTCAGGTGGGAACGGCCAGTGCGCACCCAGCAGGCACTGGCGGCACAGCGATGGCGCCTGCCCCGGGGTTGTTCCCCGGGGCAGGCGCCATGTTCGTTCCTGCGATGACGCGTGGGCCCGTCATGCCATCAGGGGGGTGGGAGTCGTGCAGGCGGACGACTTGGCCCGTTCTACGCCCAGGCGACGCACCGCATGATCTGACTGGGGAAGTGCACTCAAGGCGATGAGGAGCCCCGGAAGGGGACATGCCAGGGCTCCCGGCCCCGGCTCGGGCCCGCACCCGTGCCGGATGAGAGCCGGGCTGCGACGTCTATCTGCGCGCGGCGCTATCGCTGGGGATGTCGGGCAGAGCGATGCGGGCCGTAATGCGCTTGCCGACCGGCTCCTGCTCGATGAACAGGTCCTCGGTGACGGCCTCGACGATCTCCAGGCCGTGCTGGCCGATCCTGCCGGGATCGGAGGCCCGGGCCGCGGGAACGGTGGGGTCGCTGTCCCACACCACGACGTCCACGGCGTGGGCAGTAATACGCAGTTCCATCAGAACGGGGCCGGGGGCGTATTTGAGGGCGTTGGTGACCAGCTCGCTGACCACCAGCTGAGTGAGGTCCCTCGTGCGTGCGGGCACGGTCAGGTGATGGTCGGCGTGGGCCTGGTCGAGAAAAGCGACGGCGTGGTGGCGGGCATCGGCGATACAGCCGTCGTCTCCGTCCAGGGCGTAGCCGGCGCGCATCAGGTGCTCATCCGCCCCGGTACAGCTGTCACCGTCGGCATGGGATCCCATGTGTTGCCCTCACTCCCCCTTGACGCGCGCCAGTACCCGTGACGGCATCATGCATGCAACAGAAGTGTCGTTCGGCACATCCAGCTGGGTGCCTCCCGCCATGGCGGTGGGGCAGAATCGTCCGCGCACGGGGCAAGCCTGAGCTCAGTCGAGGAGACGGTGACCGACAACCAGAAGGCGGACCGGCCCGACCGGCTCTCCGTCGAGCGCAAAGTGGTCGACGGCGTCCTTGTTGTGACCGTGCAGGGCGAGATCGACCACGACGTCAAGGACGCCCTCAGCGAGGCCCTGCTGTCAGAGGACGGCACCGTGCCGCCGCCACGCGTCGTGGCGGACCTCAGCGGTGTGACCTTCATGGACTCCAGCGGCATCAACGTCTTCGTCGCCGCCTACCAGCAGGTGAGTGGTACGCAGGGGTGGCTGCGCATAGCCGGCGCCCAAGAGTCGGTCCTGCGTGTCCTGCAGTTGGTCGGCGTCGACGCTGTCATCCCTTGCCACCCCACCATCGAGCAGGCCCTGAACACCTGACCGCTTCACTCGGACTGGCCCTGGGTTGCCCTCGATGCGAGCGCCGGTGCACCGCAGCGTCCAGCTCCAGGACCACCGGCTCCGGCAGCGGCTGCCCCAGCGCCCAGGCGATCAGGGTTTCCGCGACCGAATGCAGCTTGATGTTGGTGTGCTGGGAGACCTCGCGCAGCACCTCGAACCCGGCAGTCGGCGGTAGCCGGTGGGCCGCGACGAGGACACCAATGGCCTGGTCGACCGTCGCGTGGGAGTCGACCGCATGCCGCAGCTGGGCGATCTCCTGCTCAAGACGGGCCACCGTGGCGTCACGCGTGTCGTCAGACGCGGTCCGCTGCTCGCGGGAGGTCGTCATGACGGGTTCTCCATTTAGGGGGCGGGCGTTCCAGTACGCCTGCCCCCAACTGGAACAGCAAGACACCCTCAGGACGGCGCGAAGATCACATGGGGCGTCGGGAGTGGCTCTTCGCCGACCATGGACGGCGAAGAGCCCGAGAGGCTGTCTCCCCAACCCCTCCCCTGCCGAGTCGCCCTCACATCCCCGCTCACACTCGCTACTCGCGGTCAGATCTCTCCGTCCGCCGTGGCGGTGAGCCAGTCGGCGGCTTCGGCATCGGTCAGGAGGAGCGCCTGGGTTTGGTGGGCGATGCCGTCCTGGAGGACGTGGACTCGGCCCCGGTGCGCGCTGTGCTTCCGGGCGGGGAGGGCTATCGGGGCGAGGCGCTGCCAGGTGTCGGCCGTGACCCGCGCGAGGATCACGGTGGCGGCAGCGGAATGTCGTACGTCTCCGGGAGTCAACTGCTCGCGGGCGGAGGGGGTAAGGCCGCCGCCGGAGGGGGATGCACCCAGGTGGCTGTGCCGAACGGCACCCCTGGTGACATGCATGGCGCCATCCCAGGTACTGGCGCACCGCACGCTGAGGCCCTGGGGGCCGCCGTCCCCGTGCCGATCTTGGGTACCGTCGCCGTCACTGCTGCTGATGGACCACTCCACGTGCTATTTCCCGGAGTCGCATCCGTATCGCCCGTACCCTTCGTGGTAACCACGGCGTCACGTAGCGGGCGCCTAACCACTGGAGGCAACACCTCGTGCTGATTGCTCAGCGTCCGTCCCTGACCGAAGAGGTCGTCGACGAGTTCCGCTCCCGGTTCGTGATCGAGCCGCTGGAGCCGGGCTTCGGCTACACCCTCGGCAACTCCCTGCGCCGTACGCTCCTCTCCTCGATCCCGGGTGCGGCGGTCACGTCCATCCGCGTCGACGGCGTTCTGCACGAGTTCACCACCGTGCCGGGCGTCAAGGAGGACGTCACCGACCTGATCCTCAACATCAAGCAGCTGGTCGTCTCCTCGGAGCACGACGAGCCGGTCGTGATGTACCTGCGCAAGCAGGGCCCGGGTCTCGTCACCGCCGCCGACATCGCGCCCCCGGCCGGTGTCGAGGTGCACAACCCCGACCTCGTCCTCGCCACGCTCAACGGCAAGGGCAAGCTGGAGATGGAGCTGACGGTCGAGCGCGGCCGCGGTTACGTCTCCGCCGTGCAGAACAAGCAGGTGGGCCAGGAGATCGGCCGTATCCCGGTCGACTCCATCTACAGCCCCGTGCTGAAGGTCACGTACAAGGTCGAGGCGACCCGTGTCGAGCAGCGCACCGACTTCGACAAGCTGATCGTCGACGTCGAGACCAAGCAGGCCATGCGTCCGCGTGACGCCATGGCATCGGCCGGCAAGACCCTGGTCGAGCTGTTCGGTCTGGCCCGCGAGCTCAACATCGACGCCGAGGGCATCGACATGGGCCCGTCCCCGACGGACGCCGCCCTGGCCGCCGACCTGGTCCTGCCGATCGAGGAGCTCGAGCTCACCGTCCGGTCGTACAACTGCCTCAAGCGTGAGGGCGTCCACTCCGTGGGTGAGCTGGTGGCGCGTTCCGAGGCCGACCTGCTCGACATTCGCAACTTCGGTGCGAAGTCCATCGACGAGGTCAAGGCCAAGCTCGCCGGTATGGGCCTGGGCCTCAAGGACAGCCCGCCCGGGTTCGACCCGACCGCCGCCGCCGCACTCGGTGCGGACGACGACGCGGACGCGGGTTTCGTGGAGACCGAGCAGTACTGAGCGCTGCGCTGAGCGGTCATGGAGACACCTCGCACGGAGACAGCAGAACCTCCACGCTGTTCCCTGCCGGCGGGAAGCACCTGCACCACTACAACCTCGGCATCCCCACCCTCGCCGGCCTCGGCCTGATCGCCGTACACGGTGACGAACGGGCCGTCGGACACCCCGCTGTCGCCACCGCCTATGGCTGCGGAACCGCACTGATCGCGGACGAATTCGCCCTGCTCCTGGCCCTTCAGGACGTCTACTGCGCCAGACAAGGACACGTGAGCGTGGACGTCTCCCTGGGCATTCTGTCCACGCTCGGCACGTACCTGAGCGCCAAGCCTTTCTGGCACGAGGTCGTCAGGGTGACCCGTCGTCACCTCGCCTCCGTGCTGCCCGTCGCGCCGACCACCAGTACGGTCATGGATGTGGTTGTCATGATTCCTCCGTCTGCCGCGCTGATGCGGGGTGCGGGTGGGGGCTCCGCGCCCTGTGTGGAGGACGGGCGAGATGAAGAGGCCATGTCGGGGCTCCTGGGTCCGACGGTCAGGGGATCATGAGTTCCCCGGCGCACAGTGCCGCGGTCACGCCGCCGTCCATGAGGAGGTCCGCGCCGGTGATGAAGCCGGCCTGCCGGCCGAGGAGGAAGGCGGCGGCGTCGGCTACCTCGTCGGGCGTGCCGAAGCGCTTCGCCGCCGATACCTTGCGCACCTGCTCGAACCACTCGCCCCGGGGCCCCGACAGCTCGTCCAGCGCCAGTGGCGTGATGATGACACCGGGGCTGACGGCGTTGACGCGGGCTCCGCGCTTGCCCCAGGCCACGGCGGCGGTCTGCACCCGCAACGAGTTGGCCCGCTTGGAGAGCGCGTAGGCCTGGACGGTGGAGCCGATCTTGTCGGGCTAACGTCCGGCACGTCGATCAAGTCGAGCGGCGCCGCGCAAGAGGACCCCAAGACCCGAGCCCTGTGAGCAGTCGAGCATTCTCGCCCCGTCGCAACCCACCACACGCAAAGCCCTCATCGGCATCGGCCGACTGGGGCTCCTCACCTCTCACACAAGTCTCACCACAGCACTGACGTCCCTGGACCACAAGGCCCTGACCTGGCCGTACGCCACCACCCTGGAGCAACTGGACGCTCCTGGACGGTTCTTACGACCTGTGCCATGTGGTACCGCACATACAAGCGAATCCCACAAGAAGTCGCCCTTCCATCGGCCCTCAGTTCCTCCCGCTCACACGAAGTCACGGGACAGGAAGGATCCGGACCATACACGGACCAACCGAGCCACAAAGGCCACCTCTTACACCGGCACCGCAGTTCAAGGGCTCACAAGCGCTGTACCACCAGCAGACCGAGAACCTGCTGATCGCGCCGCCGGCCGACCCAACGCCGACGAACGCTGCTCTGTAGCCGCTCCTGACGCGGGCAGGACCTGGAGCATCCCCGCCCTCCGCCTGAGGACGCGAGCCGATGCACGGCAAGAAACCGGCCCTGAGCACAACCAACGCATCCCACTCGGGACCAAGGCGCGCCCAAGACGTCTTCTCGCGTGACCTTCGCTGCCGCAAGGCCGATACTGCCGACAGTGGCGCCCCGGCCGAGACCTGCCCGACCGTTTGAGTAGCCTGACGACCCATCATCAAAGTCAGCATCAGTACCGTCAGAACCCGCTTCGAGCCGCCACGGACCGCCAAGGTCACAAACCGCCCGCACCCACTCTGAGCAGCAAAGACACAGGTCAGCGACTGGCCTGCTACCCTTCCCAGGAGGTACCAATGAGGATGCTGATCAACGTCCCCGAGACCGTCGTCGCCGATGCCCTGCGTGGCCTGGCGGCCGCTCATCCCGAGTTGGCCGTCGATGTCGAGAACCGGGTGATCGTACGGCGGGACGCCCCCGTGGCAGGGAAGGTCGCCCTGGTTTCCGGCGGAGGTTCGGGGCACGAGCCGCTGCACGGTGGCTTCGTGGGGCCCGGGATGCTCTCCGCAGCCTGCCCCGGCGAGGTGTTCACGTCTCCGGTGCCGGACCAGATGGTGCGGGCGGCGGCGGCCGTGGACAGCGGTGCCGGTGTGCTGTTCATCGTGAAGAACTACACGGGTGACGTGCTCAACTTCGACATGGCGGCCGAGCTCGCCGAGGACGAGGGCATCCAGGTCGCCAAGGTGCTGGTCGACGACGACGTGGCGGTCACCGACAGTCTCTACACGGCCGGGCGGCGCGGCACGGGTGCGACGCTCTTCGTGGAGAAGATCGCGGGGGCCGCGGCCGACGAGGGGCAGCCCCTGGAGGGGGTCCAGTCGATCGCCCAACAGGTCAACGAGAACTCTCGCAGCTTCGGAGTCGCGCTCAGCGCCTGCACCACGCCGGCCAAGGGCAGCCCGACCTTCGATCTGCCGCCCGGCGAGCTGGAGTTGGGTATCGGCATCCACGGCGAGCCGGGCCGGGAGCGGCGGGCGATGATGACCTCGCGGGAGATCGCCGACTTCTCGGTCGGCGCGATCCTGGACGACATGACCCCGCGCAATCCCGTCCTCGTCCTGGTCAACGGCATGGGCTCGACGCCGCTGCTGGAGCTGTACGGCTTCAACGCCGAGGTGCAGCGGGTGCTCGCCGAGCGCGGGGTCGCCGTCGCCCGGACCCTCGTCGGCAACTACGTCACCTCCCTCGACATGGCCGGTGCCTCGGTCACCCTGTGCCAGATCGACGAGGAACTGCTGCGCCTGTGGGACGCGCCGGTGAAGACGGCGGGACTGCGCTGGGGGGTGTGAGCGTGCGAGAGCCAGCGGACTCAACGTACCGACCACGCAAGGAGATCCAGTGCTCGACGCCGACTTCTTCCGCCGTTGGATGACGGCGACCGCCACATCCGTCGACCGCGAGGCGGAACGGCTCACCGCCCTCGACTCGCCCATCGGAGACGCCGACCACGGCAGCAATCTGCAGCGCGGGTTCACCGCGGTGACCGCGACCCTGGACAAGGAGGCGCCCGACACGCCGGGTGCGGTCCTCGTGCTCGCCGGTCGCACGCTCATCTCGACCGTCGGTGGCGCCTCGGGGCCGTTGTACGGCACGTTGCTGCGCCGCACCGGCAAGGCGCTCGGTGACGCCGGCGAGGTCAGCGAGGAGCGGTTCGCCGAGGCGCTGCGCGAGGGCGTCGACGCGGTCAGGACGCTCGGTGGGGCCGCGCCCGGCGACAAAACCATGATCGACGCGTTGGTGCCGGCCCTCGACGCTCTCGGCGACGGCTTTGCCGCGGCCCGGGCCGCGGCCGAGGAGGGCGCGGTGGCGACCACCCCGTTGCAGGCCCGCAAGGGACGGGCGAGTTACCTCGGGGAGCGCAGCATCGGGCACCAGGATCCCGGTGCCACGTCGGCGTCGCTGCTCATGGCGGGACTCGTGGAGGCGGCCGGTGAGTGACGGGAGCCTGGTCGGGATCGTGCTGGTGTCGCACAGCGCGGAGGTCGCCGCGTCGGTGGCCGACTTGGCGAAGGGGTTGGCGGGCGGCGGCGTCGAGGTGCCCGTCGCCCCGGCGGGCGGCACCGAGAGCGGCGGGCTCGGTACCAGCGCGGAGCTGATCACCGCCGCGGCCGCCGCCGTGGACCGGGGCGCCGGTGTCGCCGTCCTCACCGATCTCGGCAGCGCGGTCCTCACCGTGAAGGCGCTGCTCGCCGAGGGCGACGAACTCCCGGCCCACACCCGCCTGGTGGACGCCCCGTTCGTCGAAGGGGCGGTGGCCGCGGTCGTCACGGCGGCCACGGGAGCCGACCTCGCGGCGGTGGAGGCGGCTGCCGTGGAGGCGTACACCTACCGGAAGGTGTGACATCCCTTCAGGCGGCTAGATCACCCCTTCGGCCGCGAGGGCGAGGGCCGAGCGCAGTGTGGCCACCAGCTCGGCCTCCGCCGTCGCGGGGTCGGCCGACGGGTCGGCGGTGCGCCAGGCGTAGTGCTCGACCGCCGCGCGCAGGGCGGCGTTGAACATCGCCGCGCGGATCGTCGGCCGCAGGTCCCCGGGCGCCAGCCCGGCCCGTTCGGCCAGGGCGCGGGCGAACGCCGGCTCGGCCTCGTCGTACGTCTGGAGCCAGACGGCGCGCAGTCCGGGCTCGGTGCGGGTGAGCCGGACCAGGGCGCCGACGGTGGCGCGGGCGGGGCCGCCGACGTGACAGAGCTCCCTCGTGAGCGTCCGGTCGAAGAGCTCCTCCAGGGGCTGCCCCGGGGGCCGGTCGCGCAGACAGGCGGCGATCACGTCGATGCCCTGCGAGAACAGCGGCCGTACGCAGCTCTCCTTGCTCGGGAAGTAGCGCCACACGGTCCGCGCCGAGACGCCGACCGCCTGTCCGATCTGCTCACCGGTGGTCGCCGTGACGCCCTGGGCGACGAACAGGTCCACAGCGGCCCGGGCGATCTCCAGCCTGATCTCGGCCTTGCGCTCCTCGGTCAGGGGTGGTCGTCCCGTGCGGACGCGAGGGGCGGTCATCGGTTCCTCCGGCTGGTGGTGCTCACTCTCCGGGATTCTCCACGACACAGTTTATGTCACTCACAGACATTAAGTCGTAGGGTGAGGGCGTACCGGGCGTCTCGCCCTTCGGAGATACGGACAGGAGCCCCTCATGGCCGGCGGATTCGACGGACGCAGCGTCATCGTCACCGGAGCGGGGTCGGGCATCGGACGAGCCGCCGCCCTGGCCTTCGGCGCGGAGGGCGCCCGCGTGGTGGTGGCGGACCTCAACGCCGACGGCGCTCAGGAGACGGTCAAGGAGATCGAGCAGGCGGGCGGGAGCGCGGTCGCCGTCACCGGCGACCTGAGCGAGCAGGCCGTCGTCGACCAGGTGACAGCGACCGCCGTGGAGCGCTTCGGCGGGGTGGACGTCCTGGTGAACAACGCCGGGATCATGGACCGCATGTCGGCGCTCGCGGACGTGAGCGACGCGGAGTGGGAACGGGTCATCCGGGTCAACCTCACCGCGCCCTTCCTGCTCACCCGCGCGGTACTGCCGCACATGCTGGCGGCGGGCAAGGGCGCCATCGTGAGCACCGCCTCCGAGGCGGGCCTGCGCGGCAGCGCGGCGGGCGCCGCCTACACGGCCTCGAAGCACGGGGTGGTGGGGCTGACCAAGAACCTCGCCGTCATGTACCGCAAGCAGGGCATCCGGGCCAACGCCATCGCGCCGGGCGGTACGGCGACCCACATCGTCGTGGACGTCGAGCAGGGCACCCACGGGCCGACGGCGCTCGGCCCGCACTTCGTCAACCTCGGCCGCGTCGCGCGGCCCGAGGAGCAGGCTGCCGCCATCGTGTTCCTCGCCTCGGACGCAGCGAGCAACATCAACGGCGTGGTGCTGCCGGTCGACGACGGCTGGTCCGCGGTCTGACACACCCCCAGGCGGCCACCGGTCCGCAAGAAGCGCCCCGCCAGGCGGTCACCAGTCCACAGAAACCATCCGGCCGGCGGTCACCGGTCCACAGAAACCATCCGGCCGGCGGTCACCGGTCAGAAACCATCCCGCCAGCGGTCGCCGGTCCGCGCGAACCGCCCCGCCAGGCGGTCACCCATCTCGCGCACCGCCCGCCAGACGGTCACCGGACCGCACGAACCACCCCCGCCATGCGGTCACCGGACCGCACGATCCCGCCGGGCGGCCACCGACGAGGGACGAAATATCGCGCCGGCCGCTCCCGACCATCACGGCCGTCGGTCGGCAGGCACCGTCTTCCGCCCGCTTCGCACGCCCTCTTGATGTGATCGCACCAGGGCGCCATATTGGTCCGGACCAATGCCCCGTCATGTCGTCCGGGAGGCAGCCGTGCGACGCGTTCCCGTCCTCCCGCCCTTGCCCCGCCGTCTCGCGCTCTGCGGAGCGCTCGCGCTGATCGCTTCCTGCGGATGGGGCGGGACGGCCGACGGCGAGAGCGGCCGGCTGCCCGCGGCGCCGACGGGCGTCACCGTCACCGCCGGCAGTGCGACGAGCGTGCACGTCATGTGGAACGCGGTGTCGGCGGATCCAGACTCCGGCGTCGACGTCTATGAGGTGTATCGCGACACCACCAAGGTTCAGGAGGTACCGGGTTCGCAGCACATGGTGGACGTCACCAGGCTGAGGCCGTCCACCGGATACGCCTTCACCGTGCGGGCGCGTGACACCGAGGGACGCCTCGGGCCCCGCAGCCAGGAGGTGCGGGCGACGACTCCGGCGGCCGTGGCGGCGGACCGCTCGGCCCCGACGCGGCCCGGGAAGCTGCGGGGCCGAGCGACCGGAAGCCGGGCGGTCCAGTTGTCCTGGGCCGCCGCGACGGACGACCGGGACGTGGCGTCGTACGACATCCATCAGGGCTCCACGAAGATCCACAGTGTGGGCGGGAACCAGACGGCGGCCGTGGTCACGGGGCTGCGGCCGGGCGCCCGCTACTCCTTCACCGTGCGGGCGAGGGACGCGACCGGCAACGTCTCGCCCGCCGGCGGCCCCCTGCGCCTCACCACCCTGGGCACCGACGACGGGCGGGACACGGCTCCCACCGACTTCGAGGCGACGACCCGCCGCGCCGACGGGGCGTACCACCTCGACCTCTCCTGGGTACCCCCGCGCACGGCCGGCGTGGTCACGGAGTACCAGGTCCATCTCGACGGCCGTCCCGCCACCTCGCTGGTGTTCGGCGGGTCCGCGCCGCGCGACCGGGCGACGTACGGCTTCTACCTGGGACGGGAGGCCGGCGTCAGCCATCGGGTGCGGATCCGGGCGAAGCTGCCGGACGGCACCTGGGGAGGCCTCTCCGCGGAGCGGACGGTGACCACGGGCGCCGCCCCGCAGCCGTGACAACCGCTCCGGCCTTCGCTCCCGCCTCCGCTGCCGCTGCGGCCGGACGACGGAACCCGTCACCCGACCGGAGGCGGTCCGCATGCGGGCCGGGCCGTGGGCACGTTGGCTTCCCCTGAGGGCAGCACGGGCGTTCCCGATCCTCGGCGGCGCAAGGGATGTACCGCCGACCGTGCCGCCGGAGGAACAGGTCCATGGACACTACTCAGCTACTGCTCCGCTCCGGCCTGACCGTGGCGGCCGCCGCCGCGCTGCCGCTCGCCCTGACCGCCGCACCGGCCGCTGCCGGTCCGGGGATCTCCGTGAGCACCACCGGCTCCACGGTCTCCGTCACGACCAGCGCCTGTACGCAGATCAACGGCAACTGGGGCACCGCCTCGCTCCTGAACAGCAGCCAGACGAACTTCGCCCAGGGCCGCCAGGTGTCGCTGTCCGGGACGAGCAACCTTCAGTCGGCTGCCTGGTCGAGCGTGAGCGCGGGCACCTACACCGTCATCGTCCGGTGCTCGGACAACAGCACCGCGGGCACCCAGTCGGTCATCGTGACCCCCGTGTCCACTCCCACGGTCTCCGCCACGGCCTCGCCGTCGCGCGGTGTCATGGGCGGCATGGGCGGCGCCACGAAGGACTACGGCACCCTCACGCTGGTGGCCGGAGGAACCCTGGTGGGAGCGGGTGCCCTGGCCACCGCCTGGTTCCTGCGCCGCCGTTCGAAGCCCTACCGGCTCTAGGTGTCCTGTCCGGCGGATCATGCCGCAGACGCGCGGCCTGGCACGCCGATCTGCGTCGATGAGGCGCCGCGGATTTCCTGCGACTTGATCCGCCGGACAGGCCCTAGTACTCCAGCAGCGTTTCGCTATCTGGCCTGGTCAGAGGCATCGTCGGGAGTGTAGTGGGCTGGTGGCATGTCAGGGGCGGTCTTGCCGGA
>NZ_JBHXSG010000034.1:0-14670 GCF_042714835.1 Streptomyces sp. NPDC058678
TGGGAGAGCTGAGCCGGGAAACACTCGTACACGCACGAGACTCGGCCGGCCTGGACCGCCTCCCCTCGAAGGTCCGACTCCGGGAAGCCCGCCACCGCGCCCAACACGTCGCCTAATACGCCAAGGTCATCACCGCAACCAACAGCGTTGAGCTTGTTCCGCAGGAAGCAGGGCTTCGTGCAGGGCGGCCTCGATGCCGACACACTGCGCTCGATGGCTGAGGACGGGAGCCTGCTCGTCGCGGACGATGACGAGCACCTGGCCGACCTGCTCGGGCTGGCCTCCCCGGAGAACATTCCCAGTCAGTCCCCGCCGGTCCAGGCACTGCTGGACGCGCAGGATTCGCTGGAGTGGCAAGGGCGCCCGCTCCGTCCACACCCTGCCTGCCCTACGGGCCCGCTGTGGTCGCCACCGCCTACCGCGGGAGGGGAGTGGCCCGGGGACTGTTCACTGCCGCACTTCAGGCAGCCTCAGGACGAGCCGATGTGATGGTCGCCTTCATCGAACTGGCCAACCAGGCGTCGTGGAGGGTCCCATGGACGGTTTCGGCGGGCCCCCTGGGAGAGTTCACCGTTGGCGATCGTGCCTACGGTGTCGTCGGTGCACCAGTCTCCGCTGAAGGTGGACCCGGCCACGGACAAATTGATCAGCCAGGGCGCTGTGGCTTGGTTCAGCGTGAGCGCCACCCGCCAGCAACTGGAGCAGAACCGCCGGTGTCAGGCGGGGCGGGTGAGCTTCTGGTACGTCCTCCCCAAGGACGGTTATGGCGTGGTCGTTGTCAACCGTTCACTCGACCGGTGACCAGGCTCGAACTGGTTTTTCTCGCTCCGAGACGGGACGGCAGGATCACTGATTATCACCGCGTCTCGCTCGGCTTCGGCACCCTGGCGCCGTGTACCCGCCTGACCTTCCCGCCAGGCTCATTCTTCACAGACCTCTCCAAGGAGTACCTCGTGCGGAGGACGCAACACCGCAGGAAAATCCGGTTAACCGACGCGGACGGCAGGCATTGGATCCGCGACGAGGAGGGTCTGCGCAACGGCTCGCCCGACGGCTCCTACGACGACGAGATCGCTTGGTCGGCCCACTCCAGAGATCGGCGTTCCAGCCGTGAAGCGGGAGCCGGCCCAGCACTGCGAAGTCTGAGCCGTCACTGGCTCTCGGGTAGGTCATTCACATGCCCCACCCGCAGACTGGCGGCCGACCTCTTCCTCCCGAAGCAACTTGGGCGGGCGCTCCACTAGGAAGACGTGTGCTTCTCACCTGCTGTGATGGTCCGCAGATGTGCGCAGGTGTCCGCTGCTGTCCGTCGGCGTCGTCACGCAGTTAGACACTCACCGCTGCTGGCCGCTAGGAAGCTCCCGTGACCCGGCTCCCTAGCGGCCGATGACGCCCGGCGCACCGAGCATGAGGCACGCTGTACCGAAGAGGAAGAAGCCGCCCATGGCCATTAGGGCTGTGCCGAACCGGGCGCATCAGGAGTTCTCTTCCCTGCCAAAGGTGGACCGTAGCTTCTGGTGTGCTTCTCCAGGGCCGCCGCCCTCCTGCCCTTCCAGCACGGCTGCTGCGATGGCGTCCAGCTTGCGCTGGACGGCGCGTTCGGCCCGCAGCTCGGAGTTCTTCAGCAGCGCCACCAGGAGCAGGGTCACCGCCGACATTGCCTCGCCCACGAACAGAAGCCAGGTGATCGGCAAGCCGATCACGTGCAACGTGACAGCCACGGCGACCAGGATCAGGCAGATCACGAAGAACGCTGCTGAACTGGTGAACCGTGAGGCATTCTCGGCCAGCCTCTCAAACGGCTTGCTCCGCGAGCCTCCGCGGTCGGACGGATGCTTGAGAATCATGCCCATTCTCTACAGCGGACGGTGGCATGCCCGAGGGCTGCCACGCCCGGCCAGGACGCGGACCATCCCCTCGGATTCGGAATGCTCCGTCCTGGTATGCGGCGAAGGGTTCCTAGTCGCCGCCTTCAATGTCGTGACCGAGTAGCGAGCCGACTCCTCGGGCCCTGGTAACGGGAGGTGGACCGCGCGGTCGGCGTAGCGTGGCCGGGAGCTGCTTTGGCGCGAGTGATCATGGCCCCGTAAGCTTCCGGCGAGTCGGGCAGTCTGTGGACCTGCCCGTTAAAGCACGACGTTGGGGCCATGATCTTAGAGGCTCGCCCCAAAGTGGCTGCCCAAAGCCGTGGAGCCGACCGCCCCAGCCATAGAGGGTGTCTCCCCCTTCATGCCCGCAGCTCGCTAGCGCGCCGCCGGGCGCGGCCAGCCGGGGCGGAGACAGGAGGCAGGCCGCGCCGCAGAGGCGGCGCGCGCCCGCGCCGTGCGCGGGCCTTGATGAAGTAGAGAAAGTCTTACCGCACTGCGGCTGAGGTCGCGCTTGTCACGATCATGCAGCTCGATGAAGTAGAGAAAGTCTTACCGCACTGCGGCTGAGGTCGCGCTTGTCACGATCATGCAGCTCGACTGGCAGGCACTCTGCCCGTGCTCCAGGTAACCGGTGCTGCCTCGTTCCGGGCCTCTGCCGCTGCCGGGATGCGTCGGGCCAGTCGCGGGATGCGCCTGGTGATCTCGTCCCGGGAGAGGAAGGCGAAGCTCTTCAGTTCGTCTGTCTGCAAGCTGATCTTTGCGAGGTGATCGGGGCTGAGTTGGCCGCCGTCGAAGAGGTACTGAACCTTGCCCCCCCTCGGCCTAGTTGGGCGCCCAGTCAACGGCTAGTAGAGTCCGAGGTCGGGTGTGATCCCCAGCTCTCGGGCGCCCGGCTCTCCGCTTCGAGTACCTTCGCCAACGCGTCAGCCTCACCGAGGAAGGTCGGAGTAGCACGTCTTCGAGTCGCCCACGGGCAGGCGCATGTACGGCAACCGGCATAGCCGCCTGACGAAGGCTCAACGACGGCATCCCGCCCGCCCAGGTTGCGGAGTGGGCCGGGAACAGCGTCCCTGTGCTGCTGGCCACCTACGCCCGATGCGTCGAGGGACAGCTGCCCGACCTGAAGAAGCGGCTCGAAGCCGCTGGGGATCTTCCCGAAGGACCTGCCGCCGGTTGACCCTCTCGGCCGAGAACTTCGACACGCATTCGACACAGCCACCCGCGAAAACCCGGTGACAGCCGGACAGCCCCGGAGTCCTCCCTTGATCATCAGGGGAGTGCCCGGGGCTTCTGCGTGTCGAGCGTTACACGGTCTGACCAGCAAAAACGCCCTCCCGAGGGAAGGGCGAGGATAGGCGCCCCCGGCAGGACTCGAACCTGCGGCCAAGCGCTTAGAAGGCGCCTGCTCTATCCACTGAGCTACGGGGGCCGGGTGTGGTGGCCTCTGTCGTGGGTGCCCGGGTGTGGGCCGATCCGTGACGCTGCCGGGGACAAGGATAGGGCTCCCGCGTCCTTGTCCCTGTTGCTTCCCCTCCATGACTCGATGTGGAGGTTCGGTGAAGCGGTCCTGATAATCGCAGGCAGGTACGAATCGTGCATTGCTTTTGGCGTCTTGCGCCTCGGGTGTTGTGCACTCGTTATGCCTGGGCTGTGCCCGCGCCCCAGTCGCCCCTTCCGCCCCTTGTGTCCTGTCGGCGCGCAGACATGCTCATATGCTTCAGAATTCCCCTAAAATTGGGCATTCTTCACATGTGGTGACCTTGGACGTACGGCCTCAGCTGCTCGACGCACTCTCCGCCCTGCGCGACCGTGTCGCCGCCGCGCGCTTCCCGCTGCCCCTGCCGGGGGCTCCACGCGCGCGTGCCAACCGCGACGAACTGCTGTCCCAGCTCGACGACTATCTGGTGCCCCGCTTGAGAGAACCCGAAGCGCCGCTGCTGGCCGTGGTGGGGGGATCCACCGGGGCCGGCAAGTCGACGCTGGTCAACTCCCTGGTGGGGCGGCGGGTCAGCGAGGCGGGGGTGCTGCGGCCGACCACCCGGACACCGGTTCTGGTGTGCCACCCGGAGGACCATCACTGGTTCAGCGGGATGCGGGTGCTGCCCGACCTCACGCGCGTGTGGGTGTCCCATCGGGAACAGACGGACGAACTCCTGCTGCCCGGCGAGGACCCCACTCGCGTCCTGCGCATCGAGACCGCCGACACCCTCCCGCCCGGCGTCGCCCTCCTCGACGCCCCCGACATCGACTCCCTCGTCGCCGACAACCGTGTCCTCGCCGCCGAACTGATCTGCGCGGCCGACATCTGGGTCATGGTCACCACGGCGGCCCGGTACGCCGACGCCGTGCCCTGGCATCTGCTGCGCACCGCCAAGGAGTACGACGTCACGCTCGTCACCGTGCTCGACCGGGTGCCCCACCAGGTCGTCTCCGAGGTCTCACGGCAGTACGGCGCACTGCTGACCAAGGCCGGACTCGGCGACGTACCCCGCTTCACCGTGCCGGAACTGCCCGAGTCGGCGTGGGGCGGCGGGCTCCTGCCGGCCACCGCCGTCGCGCCGCTGCGGACCTGGCTCCTCCACCAGGCACAGGACCAGGTGGCCCGGCAGCACGCGATGGCCCGTACGGCGTACGGCGTCCTCGACTCGCTCAAGGCCCGGATGCCAGAGCTGGCGAGCGCCGCCGCCGCACAGTACGCGGCAGCACTGCGGCTCACGGCCGCCGTCGACGGGGCGTACGACAGCGAGCACACGCGCGTACGGGGCCGTCTGCAGGCTGGTGCCGTGCTCGCCGGCGATGCCCTGAAGCGCTGGCGGGCCTTCCCGCTCGACTGCACCGCCGACGAACTCCTCGACGCCCTCGTGGAGAGCCTCGGCGCCCTCCTGCTGTGCGCCGTCACCGCCGCCGACGAACGCGTCGACGAGGCCTGGCGACGCGAACCGGCCGCCGGGGCACCGGAACTGACCGACCATGGCACGTCTGCGGAGAGCGCCGAGCACCGCATCGGACTGGCCGTACGGCGGTGGCGGCGGGAGCTGGAGGAGTACGCCGAGGAGGAGGTGGGCGGCCTCGACCGGAGCATCGCACCCTCCCCCGAACTCGTCGCCGCCCTCGTCGCCACGGCCCTGCTGGGCGGCCGCCGGGCGCGGGCGGCCGGCGAGGGACTCGCCGAGCGGATCGGTGCGCACGGCGCGCTGCGGCTGCGCGACCGCGGCGGACGGCTGCTCACCGACCACCTCGACCGGATCATCCACACCGAACGCGAGCGCCGCCTCGCCCCGCTCGACGCCCTTGATGTCCGCCCCGAACCGCAGGCCGAACTCATCGCCGCGCTGTCCGTACTGCAGAAGGAGAGGTGACCGGTGACCGCCGTCACGGACCACGACCACACGGAGCACACGGACGATGCGGGTGACGCGGGTTGTCAGGACGACGAGTGTCCCGAGAACGCCGGCTCCGCAGAGGGCACGCCCGAGAACGACCAGCATCCCGATCACCTTGGAGAGGTCGATTCGGTCGGCGGGGACCCGGAGAGCGAGCCCGCCGACAAAGCGACTCCCGAGGAATCCGAGGAGCCCGCAGCATTCGAGGCGCTTGAAGAACCCGGAGAGCCTCAAGAACCCGGAGAACCCAGGGACGCCGGAGAACCCACGAAGGCCGGAGAACCCGAGGGGCGCCCCAGTGACAGGCACGCGCGCGTGAAGGACGACGACTCCGCAAGCCGTACGGGCGCCTCCGGTCGTGCGGACTCCGACAGCGCCTGGGACGACGGGCTGATCGCCCGAAGAGTCACCGAGGAGACCGCCGCGCAGCACGTCAACGTCGTCGAGGCCCGGCCGTCCCCTCCGCAGGTCTCCCCCCAGCTGGCGTACGACGGAGCGCTGCGGTCCCGTCTCGAAGCGCTGCGCGAGCTGGTGGGGCTGTCCCGTACGCGGCTCGACAGCAGGACCCTTGCCGAGGCGGGACGGGTCCTCGACGAGGCGACGGCCCGCCGGCGGCTGTCCGGGCAGCACACCGTCGTCGCCATCGCGGGCGCGACCGGCAGCGGCAAGTCGCAGTTGTTCAACGCGCTCGCCGGAGTGACGATCTCGGAGACGGGTGTGCGACGGCCCACCACCGCCGCGCCCATCGCGTGCAGTTGGAGCGACGGGGCGGCCGCCCTCATCGACCGGCTCGGCATCCCGGGACGGCTGCGACGGCGCCCCGTGCAGAGCGCCGAGGCCGAGGCACAGCTGCGCGGGCTCGTCCTGGTGGACCTGCCCGACCACGACTCGGCCGCCGTACAGCACCGCGAGCAGGTGGACCGCGTCCTGGCGCTCGTCGACGCGGTCATCTGGGTCGTCGACCCGGAGAAGTACGCCGACGCCGTCCTTCATGAGCGCTATCTACGGCCCATGGCGGGCCACGCGGAGGTCATGTTCGTCGTCCTCAACCAGATCGACCGGCTGCCCGGCGAAGCCACCGAGCAGGTCCTCGACGACCTGCGGCGGCTGCTCGACGAGGACGGGATCGTGCTCGGCGAGCACGGCGAGCCGGGCGCCACCGTGCTCGCCCTGTCGGCGCTCACCGGGGACGGCCTCGGGGAACTGCGGGAGGCGCTCGGCCAGTTCGTGGCGGAGCGCGGGGCCCCGGCGCGGCGTATCGCGGCCGACGTGGACGCCGCAGGGTGGCGGCTGCGGCCCGTGTACGCCACGGGCCGGCGGACCGGGCTCAGCGAGGAGGCGCGGGACGAGTTCGCCGCCCGGCTCGCTGAGGCGGTGGGCGCCACCGCGGCGGGCGAGGCGGCCGAACGCGCGTGGCTGCGCAACGCCAACCGCGCCTGCGGGACGCCCTGGCTGCGGCTGTGGCGGTGGTACGAGGACCGGTTCGAACCGACCACCGGGCGGCTGCCGTCGCGTTCCCAGGTCGACGAGGAGGTGACGGCCCGCCAACGGGTCGAACAGGCCGTGCGGACGCTGGCCGACCGGGCGTCGGCCGGGCTGCCCACACCCTGGGGACAGGCGGTGCGCGAGGCCGCCGTACGGGGTGCGCAGGGGCTGCCCGAGGCTCTGGACGAGCTGGCGGCGCGGGCGGGACTGCCGCCGGGACGGCCTCCGCGGCCGGGCTGGTGGCCGGTGGCCGTGCTCGGCCAGGCCTCCATGACGATCCTTCAGGTCATCGGCGGCCTGTGGCTGTTGGGGCAGATCATCGGGTTCATGTCGCCGAACCTGGGCGTGCCGGTGCTGCTGATGGTGGCCGGCATCATCGGCGGCCCGCTGGTCGAGTGGAGCTGCCGGATGGCGGCGCGGGGGCCCGCGCGGCGGTACGGCCTGGAGGCGGAGCGGCGACTCAGGGAGGCGTCGGCCGGGTGCGGGCGGGCACGGGTGCTGGATCCGGTGGCGGCGGAACTGCTGCGGTACCGGGAGGTGCGGGAGCAGTACGGACGGGTCATGGGGGTGGCGGCGGCACGGTGATCCCGGCCGCGGAGGGCCTGAGGTACCGGTTGCTCGGGGTGCGGTCCCTCGTTCGGGTGGCGGAGTTGTCCACAGCCGGGCGGTGGTCCACAGCGCTCGGCGGGCTCGGTCCGACGGAGGCAGTCTGGCCTTGCGGCGATCGCGACGGAGGCGGTCGCCGCAGCAGACGCAGCCGTACGGGACGGGCCCGTCGGCGTATCCGCCCGGCGTGAGCGGCCGGGAGAGGGTGGGGATCGAGATGAACGAGACGGTCATCTGCGCGGTGGGCAACGTGGCGACGCGGCCGGTGTTCCGGGAGCTGGCGTCGGGTGCCTCGGCGCGCTTCCGGCTGGCGGTGACCTCGCGGTACTGGGACCGCGAGAAGGGCACGTGGACCGACGGCCACACCAACTTCTTCACGGTGTGGGCCAACCGGCAGCTCGCCACCAACGTGACGGCGTCGCTCGACGTGGGCGACCCCGTCGTCGTGCAGGGCAGGCTGAAGGTGCGCTCGGACGTACGCGAGGGGCAGAGCTGGACGTCGGCCGACATCGACGCGCTGGCCATCGGCCACGATCTCGCCCGCGGCACCTCGGCCTTCCGGCGCACCCCCAGGCCGGAGACCGCCGCCGGCGCCCCGGCGCAGCCCGAACCCAACTGGGAGACACCGCCCGCCGAGCCGGAAGCCCAACGGCAGCCCGAGCGCGCCGCGGTGACGTGACGTCAGCCGTCCGCTGCGGCTGACCGAACTGCGGCTTATCGGCGAAAGCACACCGAACAACCCACGTGGATTTGTCGATAAGCCCTGTTCAGGTGCGGTCCTGGCGATAACGATTTTGAGTCGGATCGGTTGACCGACGGCATCCCCGGGAAGCGCGGTGCGCCAGGTACCTAGGATGCCGAAAGTAGGCTCTCGGGGTTTCTGTTTCTGCTGGTGGGACCGCACCCCCCACGTCAACGGGTCCTGCTCGAAGGGGAATTCTGTGTTTTCTTCGTCCTCCGCGCTGTCGGTGCCCAGGCGAGGCGCGGCCCGCCTCGCAGCCGCCGCGCTGATGTCCGCACTCGTCGCCGCCGGCGTGCTGTCCGGCGCTGGCACGGCGTCAGCCGACGAGACGGCGCAGAGCCAGGGCGGCGCGACCGCGACGATAGGCGGACTGAAGACGTACGGCGACGCCGTCATACACGGCGACACCGGAGACCTGACGGTGTCGGCGGGCCTGTTCGAGATGTCCGTGGAGGGCGGCGGCACGCTGCAGACCTACTGCGTCGACCTGCACAACCCCACGCAGCGGGACGCCAGGTACCACGAGACCCCGTGGAGCGGCACCTCGCTCGGCGCCAACAAGAACGCCGGCAAGATCCGATGGATCCTGCAGAACTCCTATCCGCAGGTCAACGATCTCGCGGCGCTCGCGGCGGCGGCGGGTGTGGGCGGCGGCCTCACCGAGGAGGACGCGGCGGCCGGCACCCAGGTGGCCATCTGGCGTTACTCGGACGGCGCGGCCGTCGACGCCGTCGACCCGCAGGCCGAGAAGCTCGCGGACCACCTGCAGAAGAGCGCCCGGAACGTGGCGGAGCCCCAGGCTTCCCTGACGCTCGACCCGCCCGCGGTCTCCGGCCACCCCGGCGAGCTGCTCGGCCCGGTCACGGTGCGCACCAACGCGGCCGGCGTGACGGTGACACCGCCCGCGGACGCCGCCACCAGCGGAGTGCGGATCGTCGGCAAGGACGGCAAGGCGATCACGTCCGCGGTGAACGGCAGCCAGCTCTTCGTCGACGTGCCCGAGGACGCGACGGCCGGCTCGGCCGAGCTGACCGTGCAGGCCTCGACCACCGTGCCGGTCGGCCGCGCCTTCGCCTCCGAGAGCCGCAGCCAGACACAGATCCTGGCCGGCTCCAGCGAGTCGACGGTCTCCGCCACGGCCGGCGCGGCCTGGGCGAAGGAGGGCGCGATACCGGCTCTGTCCGCGGCGAAGAACTGCGCCAAGGGCGGCGTGGACATCACCGCGACCAACGTGGGCGACGAGGCGTTCACCTTCGAACTCATGGGACTCGAGCACAGCGTCCCCGCGGGCGAGACGCAGACGGTGACGATCCCGCTCCAGGAGGACCAGGCGTACGACTTCACGATCACGGGGCCGGGCGGACTCGAGCAGCGCTTCACCGGTGTCCTGGACTGCCGGACCCAGGGCAGCGAGACCGGCGGCGGCGCGACCCAGACCCTGAGCGAGCCGAGCCCGGCGACGGTCGGCGGCACCGCCAGTGACGTGAACCTCGCCGAAACCGGCGGCTCCAACGTCACCCCGATGATCGCCGGCACGGCCATCGCCCTCGTGGTGATCGGCGGCGCGGCGCTGCTGCTGGTCGGCAGGGAGAAGACGCCGACCCGGGACTAGCGGGCACCGAGGCTCACCGAGTCCCGGCGCGGGAACAGCGATGGCGGTCGTCAGGGAAGCCACTGGACGGATGGGGGACGTGGAAGGCCGGGAGTGGCACAGGTCTCCTCTGTGAGGGCGTTCGCACGCCACTCGCGCCGGCCCCCACCCAGCGGTTCACGTACCCGACGCTGAGAACCACCGGCCGCGCATGTGAACCCGTGATGGCGACGCCGGACCCGGCGCCGTAAGGTCGGTCTGCCCACCCCGGAAAGGAACCGACGTGCCCCTGCGTTGTGCCGTGCTCGACGACTTCCAGCAGGTGGCGACCGAACTCGCCGACTGGTCACCGCTCGCCGGGGAGGTGGAGGTCGTCTCCCACGACACGCACTTCGCCGACGAGGACGCCCTGGCCGCGGCGCTCGCCGACGTCGACATCGTGGTCACCCTGCGCGAACGCGTGCCCTTCCCGGCCTCCCTGTTCGCCCGGCTGCCCCGGCTGAAGCTGCTCGTCGCCTCCGGCATGCGCAACTCCGTCATCGACTACGCCGCCGCCGAGGCCCACGGCGTCACCGTCTGCGGCACGGCCAGCTCCTCCACCCCGCCGGTCGAACTCACCTGGGCCCTGCTGCTCGGCCTCGCCCGCGGGATCGTCGAGGAGAGCAACGCCCTGCGCTCCGACGGCCCTTGGCAGCACACGGTCGGCGCGGACCTGCACGGCCGCCGCCTCGGCCTGCTCGGTCTCGGCAAGATCGGCAGCCCGGTGGCAGAGGTCGGCCTCGCCTTCGGCATGCGGGTCGGCGCCTGGAGCCAGAACCTCACCCAGGAACGCGCCGACGAGGTGGGCGTGGAACTCGCCCCCTCCCTGCACGATCTCCTCGCCACCAGCGACTTCGTCTCGGTCCACCTCGCGCTCGGTGACCGTACCCGCGGCCTGCTCGGCCCCGGCGAACTCGCCCTTCTCAAGCCGACCGCCTACCTGGTCAACACCTCGCGCGCCGCGATCGTCGACCAGGACGCCCTCCTCGCCGCCCTCGAAGAAGGCCGCATCGCCGGAGCCGGTGTCGACGTCTTCGACACCGAGCCCCTCCCGGCCGGCCACCCGATGCGCACGGCCCCTCGTCTGCTCGCCACCCCTCACCTCGGTTACGTCTCCCGCGCCAACTACGAGACGTACTACGGCCAGGCGGTCGAGAACATCCGCGCCTTCCTGGCGGGTTCGCCGGTACGACGACTGCCGTGACGTCAGGCGACCCCGGCCGCCCCTCGGGTTGCCGGTAGATCCCTCGGTCCGGCGCATCTGGTGCAGGTCGCAGGGCTGAGCGATTTTCGCGTGCGCCACACATGCCAGGCGTAAGACAGTGATGGCCGGGACCCTATCTCGGGTCCCGGCCATCACTGTCTTACGGGTGGAGTTATGCGACGAGTGCCTGTGTGAACAAGGGCCCCTCGACCGTCTCGGTCGGACGTCAGACCTTCTTGCCATTGATGGTGGAGGTGCCGACGCAGGCGAAATGAGTGGTGCCCTTGTCGTCCTGCGCACTCTTGCAGGTGTTCTTGTTGACGATCTTGACGCTTTCGTCGCCGCTGTACTCGGTCTTCTGCACGCAGCGCACGGTGCCCTTGCCGTCATCGACGCACTTGTCGGAGCCGTCATGGCCGATGGCCTGAGCGGAACCGGCACCGATCAGAGCCAGGCTCCACAGGACCCCTGCCGTCGCCGCGATCTTCTTTGAATTCAGCATTTAGCTTCTCCTTTATGGTCAATACCCGGCGGCCGGACAGCAGTGCCACTCCGGACGCTCGGGTCATCAAAAGCCAGGGGCAGGCCCCGGTGCCCGGACGTTTGGGTTCGGGCACCAGGGCCTGCCTAGATCACCTGATGGATGATCAGCCAATCTCTGCAGCGTTGGCGCAGGTGTTGGCGACGCTGTCGTCCACGCCCTGGCCGAGGATGCCGATGCCGACGTTGACGTCGTTCAGGGCGTTGACCAGGCCGGCGCCGCCCGCGTCACCGGACTGCTTGCAGGCGTTGGTCTGCGTGGTGTCGATGTCGACCCCGGGGCCGTCGCCGGCCTGGCTGACGCCCGCGCCGAGGAAGCTGACACTGCCGAGCATGGCCATGACGACAGCGGCCTTCTGGTACTTGCGCATTACCTCTCCGTTTCCTTGAGAGACACGGTCCGTGATGGGCCGGTCACTTACAGTCGCTGACCTTAGGCGGCTTCGGCCGGCATTTCCAATCGAAACGCCTGTTTACGTAACTTTCTTGAAAAGCTGCACGTCAGACGCTGTTGCGCCTGTTCCCGGATGGCCGAACCCGGCTGGCCACGCCCACATCCGCTCAGTAGGAGCCACTGCTCACAGCGGGTCGTCCCGACACCGGGATCCTTCTTTTTCACGAGGGTGATCCAGGGACGAGCGCCGTGACCGGTCCGGTGCCGTCGCGTTGAACGGGCAGTGCGGTCGCGCTTCCGGCTGCCGCGCTTACCAACAAGCAAGGAGAACGTGATGTCTCGCATCGCGAAGGTGGCCACCGTCGCACTCGGCACGGGCGCCGTGGTGCTCAGCGGTGCCGGTCTCGCCTCGGCGAACGCCGGTGCCGAGGGCGCGGCGGTGGGCTCGCCCGGCGTCGCCTCCGGCAATGTGATCCAGGTTCCGATCCACGCGCCGGTCAACGTGTGTGGAAATACCGTCACCGTGATCGGCGCTCTGAACCCGACCTTCGGCAACGTCTGCAAGAACGGCGACTCGAGCCACCACAAGAACCACAAGAGTCACAAGAGCAACAAGAGTCACAAGAGCCACAACAAGAGCAAGAAGAGCGGCTACGGCCACTGACGCCTGTCGTCCCGACGGAAGAGCCCCGGCGCCCGCGAGCTCCGGGGCTCTCCCCATGAACCCACGTCACCTCACGCGTACCGGTAGATCCGACCGACGTCCTGCAGTTCGTCCGGCGTCACGTCCCACGGCGGCAGCTTCTGGTGCCGTGCCACGATCCGGTCGTGTTGCCCGTCGCCGGCGCCCGGCGGTGTCGCGGGGAGATAGCGGGCCCCGCGGTGCCGATGCTGCCAGCGGTTCCACTGCAGGTCGATGAAGGCGTGGTGCAGCCAGAAGACGGGGTCGTTGACGGAGGCGCCGCCGAGCATCGCCCCGCCGACCCAGCGGTGCACCCGGTTGTGGTTGCGCCAGGAGGCACTGCCCCGGCCGGTGCCCCAGCCCTCCAGCTTGTTGCGGAATCCTCGCGTGACCGTCGAGTCCCAGGGCGCGACGTCGTAGGCGGGGTCCCGCAGCGCCCACTCCAGCTCACTCTTCGTGGGCAGGTCGATCGGATTGCGGGAGTTGCCGAGGTCCCGGGTGAGGAACGCCCCATCGGTCACACTCTCCTTGATGGTCCAGTTGCCCTCCCGATAGGCGAACGGACCGGTCATCACCTGGCGGTCGGAGCGGCGCCCGTCGCCGCCGAGGAGGTCCGCCGTCCAGGGGACGGAGGTGGTCGTGCGGTCGCGTGTCCAGTCCCAGTACGGCACGGTCACTGAAGAGTCCACACGGCGCAGCGCGCGCTCGAAATCGAGCAGGAACCGGCGATGCCAGGGCAGGAAGGAGGGCGCCATGTGCGCGGTGCGCAGTCCGTTCTCTCCGTCGGAAGGGAAGAAAGCGATGTGCGTCCGCACGAACTCGTCGTACTTGCCCCGCCGTTTCACCTCCAGCAGCGCCTTGACGAACCGGCGCCTCTCGGTCCGCGTGAGCGTGCCGGCGTCCTTACGCACGTACGCCATGCCGGCCCCCCGTGTGCAGGTGTCCCGCGCCCACCGGTCCCGGAGCCATGTCGCGCAGCCGCTGACCGGGGCCGAGTTCGTCGACGGCGGCGCGGGCGGCCTCCAGCGGTGTCCGGTACGACCGGTAGTGGTCGACCATGCTCAGCCAGGTGCCGTCGGCCCGGCGCATCAGATGCAGCGGGCGGCCGTCCACGGTGACGTGCCACTGACCGTCCGCGGTTGCGCTGTGGGCGGGCATCCACACGCCTCGGATGCGGCGGCCGCCGTAGGTCTGATCGAAGGAGCGATCACCGGGGGCGCTCCCGGTCGCGGATCCGGGGCGCGAAGACCAGAAGGCGGCGCCCACCGCGGCCAGGGTGGCGAGCCCACAGGCGAGCAGACCGCGCGTCGCATCCCGCCGCGTTCTGCCCTCCGGTCCGGGCCGCGCCGCGCCCGGTGCCCCGTCCTCGGCACCTGCCGACCCTCCGCCGATGCTGACGACCATAGTTCACTCCTCGTCCGGTTCGGTTGTCCGTAGCCGTAACCCCGGAAGGCCCCGCGTGGTCACCGCCGCGCGGGGCAGAACAGTGCGCAAGGGCCGGCGTCACTTGCCCTACACACGGAAAGTCGGCCCCCGAATCCCACCGAGGGCCGACTCCGAACAGCGTGCTCTCAGCGTCGCACGGACACACCACCGAGCCGCGCCAGATTGGGGTTGTTCAATTCCTCCGTGGCGCCCTTCACCTTGTGGAGCACCGACTTCTTGTTCTCGGTGTCGAGCACGTTCGACTGCAACGTGTCGCCGGGGACGCTCGTGTTCACGCCGCCGGAGAGGTTGGTGGACGCCACATCGGCGGCGTCCACGGCGAACGCGGGCGAGCCGACGCCGGCAGCGATCAAGGACCCGGCAATGACGGCGGCAGCCTTCAGGGACTTCATCGTGTTCCTTCCTTCGGCAACGGAGGTTGCCGGAGCGAGATTCTGTCGCCGTGTCTAACGAGCTTCGGCCAGAGCGGAAACCGGGGATGCCGAAGATTGCAAGTCCTCATATGAGAACTCTGAAATACCGGACCTCGGGACGCGATAAGACCGGAGGAAGTTCGGAAGAAGGACAGGAACAACAACAGTCGTGGGGGGGGGGGGGGGGGGGGGGCGGGGGGGGGGGGGGGGGCCCCCCCCCCCCCCGGCGACTAAAACCCGACACCCACCCCACCCCGCGACGCCCCCCCCGCCCGCC
>NZ_JBHXSG010000034.1:14680-116035 GCF_042714835.1 Streptomyces sp. NPDC058678
TTTAATTACATTATTTTATATCTTGACCTTCCGCCCCCTGTCCCCGCTTATTCTGTGTTGTTTTTCCCCTTCTTCTCTCTAAACAACTTGTGGGGGGGGGCGCCCGCCCCCCCCCCCACGACTGGACGGGCAAGAACCGCACCGTACGACGCTTATGAGACCGGCAGCACCAGCGCTGTCGGCCACGCGACCGCGGGAAGCGTGACGGCCGTCGGGTAAAGCACCGGCGTCGTCGACGTGCTGGGCGGCGTCGTAGCCGCCAGGTCGCTGTCGGTGAGCGCGGCGACGAGGTTCTCCACCTCGGCCAAGAGACGGTCGATCGACTGAAGCACCAGGCTGACGTCACCGGAGGTGACCGACTCCAGGAGGTCGTCGAGGGCCTTCGCCACGGCGTCCTGCGCGTCGCTCGTGGGGTCGGCGGCGCGTCGCTCGGCAACCCTCGACTTGGCAGCGCCCCGGGTGGGAGCGACCAGCAGCACGCCCGCCGCCGGGGTCGACACTGTCGCCGTGGCCGAGGGCGCCGGAGCCTTGGCGGCCGCCTCGGCCAGGGCGGCCTTCGCGGCGTCAACCAGTGTCCTGGCCTCGGCGGCGGGCAGTTGGCCGTTGTCCGCCTCCTGCACGGCGTTCAGCAGGTCTGTGACCGGGGAGAGCTCGAGCCCTGTGGCGTTGAGCTTCCTGGTTTGCCCGGGAGGCGCGTCCGAGCCGGGGAGCCGCGCCTCCGGCGGCGCCGCATGGCTGCGCTCGGGGGCCGAGTCGGCCGCCATGGCGGCGGGCCCGGTGATCCCGATCAGGAGAGCGGCGCACAGTGCGGCGGACGCGCTGCGCCGTACGGGTAGAGCTGTCATGGGAATTCCTTTCGATGGGCTTCGGATCTCGAGCCCACGGTGAAAGCCCCTGTGACTGCCCGCAACCGGTCATAGGCCTTTTGCGATTCCGCGTTCCCCCTTTCGCCGCGTCCTGCCTTACCGGACGGTATGTCAGGCCGATTGCGGCCCACCCCCGTTCGAGGAAACGGCACCGGCCGCCCTCCCCTGTGGAACCAAGGGGAGAGCGGCCGACCAAGGGACGGGGCGCCGACGTCAGCGGTTGACGCAGTGGTTGCCGAACGCCGGGTTCATGAAACCGCCGCCGTTGAGGGTGTTGCCGCAGATGTTGACCGGGACGTGGATCGGGGCCTGGACGACGTTGCCCGACAGAACACCCGGGGAGTTGGTGGCGACGCCACTCGCGCCGCTGTCGGCGGAGGCTGCGCCGGCTGCGCCGGCGACAGCCGCGGCAGCGGCGGAGGTAAGGACCAGGCCCTTGGCGATACGCGACATGGAGAAGAGCTCCTTGGAAGTTGACGCAAGACACCCGGGCGGGACGCCCGGCTCTGTGTCAACGCGCTCCAGCGTGCCCGGGTTGTGCCGCCATTGGCGTGATCCCGGGAAGGGAAAGGGCTACACCATTCCGACACACTTGTCTGTTTTCTTTATGTTTGTTCATTGACGGCTAGTGTTGCGCACCTTCCGACGCACCCCGGCGGGACACCTCGCACTTGTGTCGCTGCTGCCACCTCACCTGTTCCGAAAGGGCAACGACGGTCATGCGCCATTCCCTGGGCCCGCTGCTTCGCCGTGCGACGGTGGGCGGCCTCGCCCTTGCTGTGCTCTGTGCCCCCAGTGGCTTCCCGGCCGCCGCGTCGGCCGCACCGCCCGCACCGGAGGCAAGCAGCCTCGCGTTCGCCCAGCGGTACCGCGCACATGTGCACGGCGGGATCGTGCGCGCGGCCAACTCCTCCGCCACCTGCCGCGCGGCACGTTCGTGCCTGGACGTGCAGACGGGCGGGGACGGGGTGAACGGCGACTTCGACATGTTCTACGTCGACGTCGACAACGACCCGAACACCTACAACTCCTCGCGCGCGGAGGTTAGCCTGCCCTCCGGCTCCCGGGTGACGTACGCGCGCCTGTACTGGGGCGGCAACCTGCTCGTGGGCGAGCAGAAGCCGTCGGAGGACAACGGGCGGGTGCTGATCGCCGAACCCGGCGGGGACTACCAGGAACTTCTCGCGGACACGGTCGTCGGACACCGGGTGGCAGAAGGCGCGGACGCCTTCCAGGCCTCGGCGGACGTGACGAAGCTGGTCCGGGACAGCTCGCCGGGCCTGTACACCGTGGCCCAGGTCAACGTGGCGAGCGGCAGGTCCGCAGCCGGGGCATGGGGCGGCTGGACCCTGGTGGTGGCCTACGAGAACCCGGCGGCGCCGCTGCGCGATCTCGCGCTCTGGGACGGCTTCGTACCGCTGAGATCCGGCGGGGGACAAGAAGTGCGGCTGCGTGACCTGAACTTCGCCGCAGGCGCGGAGGGCTACGCGGGTGTGGTGGCGTACAACGGCGACCGCGGCACCACCGGCGACTCGCTCACCCTGACGAACGGGTCCACCTCCGTCGACCTCACCGGCCCCGCCAATCCCTCCGACGACATCCTGAACTCCACCATCAGTGACGCCGGGGGGAGTCCCCCGGCGCGCGTGCCGATGTACGGCAACACCCTCGGCTACGACTCCGACGTGTTCGATCTCGGACGAGGCCTGCAGCACGCGGGGGACCAGGCGACCTTCCGGCTCACCTCCCAGCGGGACGCGGCCTGGGCCGGCGTGCTCTTCGTCGCCGTCGACGCCCGGTGATGAGCGCGTTGGCCCCCTCCCCGAGCACGTTCGTGAGCGAGGAAAGCACGCGGACGGACCTGTCACCCACCGGCCCTCGGCCACGGGTCCTGCACCTCACCCAGCCGGTGGACGGTGGAGTCGCGCGCGTCGTGACGGACCTGGTCCGAGCACAGCTGGCGGACGGCCTGGACGTGACCGCGGCCTGTCCCGACAGCGCACTCGCCTTGGAACTGCGGGCGATCGGCGCGACCGTACGACACTGGCACGCGACGCGGTCGCCGGGTCCGTCGCTCGTGCGGGAGGTACGGCACCTCGCGCGGCTCATCGACGAGGTACGGCCCGATCTTGTGCACGCGCACAGCGCGAAGGCCGGGCTCGCCGGGCGGCTCGCGGTGCGCGGGCGCATTCCGACGGTCTACCAGCCGCACGCCTGGTCGTTCGAGGCGGTCGGCGGGGTCACCGCGGCCCTGGCGCTCAGATGGGAGCGATGGGGGGTGCGCTGGGCCGCGCGGGTGTTGTGTGTGAGCGAGGCGGAGCGTGCCACGGGTGTGCGCGCCGGGATCGCCGGCCGGTGGACCGTCGTCCCCAACGGCATCGATCCCGAGCGCTTCCACCCCGCCGCCGCCGAGACCGTGCGGGCCGGGCTCGCACCGCTCGCCGGCATCCACCCGGCAGCGCCGCTCGCGGTCTGCGTGGGACGGCTGTGCCGGCAGAAGGGGCAGGACGTCCTGCTGCGAGCGTGGGACGCCGTCGTGCGCAGGGTGCCCGAGGCCCGCCTCGTCCTGGTCGGCGACGGGCCGGACCGCGACAGGCTTCGCGAAGTCGCCCCCGGATCCGTGCTGTTCACGGGAGCCGTCACCGACGCCTCGCCCTGGTACCAGGCCGCTGATCTCGTGGTCCTGCCATCCCGCTGGGAGGGCATGGCGCTGGCCCCGCTGGAGGCGATGGCCTGCGGGCGGCCCGTGGTGGTCACGGACGTCGACGGCGCCTGCGAGAGCCTTCCGTCCTCCTTCACCGCCCGGTGCCTGGTCCCCCCGGAGAACCCGGCGGTGCTGGCCGAGGCCGTCACGGAGCTGCTGCTCGACCCGCCGCTGCGCGAGTCGCTCGGCAACCGGGCCCGCCGGCACGTGCTGTCCACCCATGACGTGCGGCACACCGCCAAGGCGGTCGCGGACGTCTACCGCGACCTGCTCGTCACAGGCTGTGGCGCCGAGACGAACCAGACAACGCATCGCGTGGAGCACACAGAACACAAGGAGTCGAACCACTCGTGACCGCCGAACGTAGCGTCCCTTCTCCCGGCGCACAGCCACGGGATCATCAATCCTCACCGGTTTCGGTCATGCCGCCGCGCGACACCGCCACCGATTTCCGCTCACCCGTCGCGCGGCCCCCGGTGAGGCAGCCCTCACCGGTGCCGCTGCTCGTCGCGGACGGTGTCGCCGCCCTGCTGGGCGCCCTGGCGCTCACCGAAGCCCAGCACCACCCGCTGCTCGTCGCCCTGCTGATCGTCGCAGCGTTGCTGTTGCGCCCACGCGACGGCCGACCGCCGGCGCCGGGGCTGCTGGAGGAACTGCCCGCCCTGTGGGGCCGCATCGCGGTGGTCTGGCTGGCGCTCGCGGCGCTGGTGGCGGCGTACCGGCCGGAGCACGCCCTGTCTGTCGGCACCGTGCTGACGGGCCTCACCCTGCATGCGGCGGCGGGCTGTGCGCTTCGTGGCGCCGTGCGCAGGCGACGGCGCGCCGCACTGCTGCGCCGCCCGCACAGCGCGCTCCTCGTCGGCCCGGTGGCGACCGCACAGCGCGTGGCCGCCGCCGTGCTGCGCCACCCGCAGTGCGGCATGCGTCCGGTGGGGATCGTCGCCGAGCACCCGGGCGGAACCGAGAGTCTGCCCGTGCTGACGAGCGGCGAGGAGGTCAAGCGCGCGGTCATCCAGAACGGGGTGCGGGAGGTGCTGGTCGTTCACCCCTCCGTACGCACCGAACAGGGACCGCTGCTGGGGGCGCTGGCCGAGTCGGGCTGCATGGTGTGGGAGGTCGACGCCGACTCCCCGTCGTACGCGGCGAGGGAACGGCTGGCCGGGTTCTCCTGCCGGCGTCTGGACATGTCCCCGGCGCGCCGCGACAGCGCGGGCAAGCGGACGCTCGACATCCTCGTCTCGGGGACCCTGTTGCTGCTGGTCAGTCCTCTGCTGCTGGTGTGCGCGGTGGCGCTGCGGATCAGCGACGGGCCGGGCGTGGTGTTCCGGCAGGAGCGCATCGGCAGGAAGGGAAAGCCGTTCACGCTGCTGAAGTTCCGTACTCACCGTCCGGTCGACGAGCACGAGTCGGCCACCCGGTGGAGCGTGGCCAACGAGACCGAGATGCGCTGGTTCTGTCGTATGTTGCGGCGCACTTCGCTCGACGAACTGCTGCAGCTGTGGAACGTGCTCCGGGGCGACATGAGCCTGGTCGGCCCACGGCCCGAACGCCCTTACTTCGTCGCGCAGTTCAGCCAGACGTACCCCGGTTACGCGGCCCGCCACCGCATGCGGGTCGGTATCACCGGCCTCGCCCAGGTTCACGGGCTGCGCGGCGACACCTCGATCGAGGACCGCAGCCGTTTCGACAACGCCTACATCGACAACTGGTCGCTCTGGCAGGACGTCTGCATCCTGCTGCGCACCGCCGCCACGCTGGTACGCCCGACGGGGGGCTGAAGGACGTGAGCCACGCTGTGACACCGCTCCCGCGCCGGGCCGCCGCGCTGACGCCGCTCCTGCCCGCGGTGGCCGTGTTCGCCCTGCTGGCCCTGCCGCTGACGCCGGCCGGCGCGGGGCCCGCCGACCTGGTCTCCGGGCTGATGGTGGTGTACTGCGTGATCCGTCTCCTGCGCGAACGCCGACGCCCGCTGTCGCCGACGGCGGCCGTGGTGCTGGGCCTGCCGGTCCTGGGGCTCGCGCTCGCCGCCGTGGGGGCCTCCTCGCAGGAGGTCGGGCTCACCGGCCTGGGCCGCTATCTGCAGATTTTCGTACTGATCCCGGCGGCCGTGCTGCTGCTGATCCGCGACCGCTCCGACTTTCGGCTGCTGGCCTGGTCGTTCGTGGGGCTCGCGCTGTGCCAGGGAGCCGTCGGCGTTCACCAGTACGTCACCCGGACCGGCGCCTCCTACCGGGGCGAGGACATCCGGGCGGTCGGCACGTTCGGTCCGCATGACGTGATGGGCATGGCGACGGTGGTCTCTCTGGGCCTGGTGTGCGCCGTCGGGATCGCGCTGGGCCCGGCGTCGGTACGGCAGCGGGCAACCGCCGTCGGATGCGCTCTTGCGCTCCTGGCACCGCTCGCGCTCTCCTTCAGCCGCGGCGCCTGGATCGCGACCATCCTGACGTGCGCCGTGCAGCTGGCGCTGGCCGGGCCGCGGCGCACGCTGAAGGCGGCCCTGGCCGTGGCCGCCGCAGCCGTGGTCCTGGTGGGCGGATTCGGCGTCGGCTCGGCGCTGTTGCAGCAGCGCATCGACAGCATCACGCAGGTCACCGACGCCCCCGACCAGTCCGTCGTCGACCGGTACACCCTGTGGGCGTCCGCCACCGACATCTGGCGTCACCACCCCCTGACCGGCGTCGGGCTGAAGGGCTTTCCCGAGCACCGGGACGGGCACGCCACCCTGGCGCTGTCGTCGGCCAGCGACATCAAGGGCGCGGGAGTGACGTACGAGAGGCAGCCGCTGCTGTCGCCCCACAACATGTACCTGCTGGTGCTGAGCGAGCAGGGCCTGATCGGGCTGCTCGGGCTCGCCGGGAGCTGGCTGGCGCTGCTGGTGTGCGGGCTGCGGAGGCTGCTGCGCGTCCGCGCCCGTGGACCTGGACTCGACTGCGCCCTCGTCGCCTGCGGGCTGCTGATCTGGCTGCTGACCGACTTCGCGTACGGAGACATCGGCGGCCCCTCGACCGTGCTGACCGCCATGGGCCTGGGGCTCGTGGCGTGGTGGGCGCTGGCCGGCGACCGGCAGGGGGACGTCGTGCCGCGGGGCGGGGTACCCGAGCGCGTCGAGGAGGCCGTGGCGCGATGACGGTGAGGCCTTCCCGAAGCCCCGCGACCAAGCCCGGCGGTGCGGCGACGCTGCCCGCGGCGCGTGCCGCCACCCTCGCCGGGGAGGGCACCGACCCGACCTCGGCCTCCCGGAAATTCCTTGCCAGGGCCACGTTCGTCACCGCGTCGCTGTCCATCGCCGGCTCCCTGATCGGCCTGGTGCGCGACCAGGCGCTGGCGCGGCTGTTCGGTGCCGGGAGCGACACGGACGCCTTCCTGGTCGCGTGGACCGTGCCGGAGTTCGCCGCCACGCTGCTCATCGAGGACGGGCTGGCGCTGGTGCTGATCCCGGCGTTCAGCATGGCGCTGGCCCGACGCGCCCGGGGCGCCCCGGGCGACCCGGTCCGCGCCCTGGTCGTCGCCACCCTGCCCCGCCTCTGCCTCGCCCTGGCCGCGGTGGCCGCTCTGGTCGCCGGTCTGGCTCCCTACCTGGTCAAGGCCCTGGCGCCCGGCCTGCCCGACCCCCGGCTGGCCGCCGACTGCACCCGGCTCACGGCGATCTGCGTGCTGGCCTTCGGACTCGCGGGGTACTGCAGCGCCGCCCTGCGGGCGCACCGCCGCTTCGTCGCGCCCGCGGCGATCTACGTCGCCTACAACGCCGCCATCGTCGCCGCCATGTTCCTGCTCGGCGAACGCTGGGGCGTGCGCTCCGCGGCGATCGGAGTCGCGGCGGGCGGCTGTCTGATGGTGGTGGTACAGCTTCCCTCGCTGTGGCGACAACTGACGTCGCGCGAGCGGACGTCCCACCGGACCGGGGCCGACATCGAGGAGCGGCCGGTGCGACTCGCCCTGGTCGCCACCGTCCTTCTCTTCGCCCTGTGCCGTCAGTCTCAGGTCCTCGTCGAACGCTTCCTCGCCTCCAGCCTGCCCGCCGGGGCCATCTCGCACCTGAACTACGCGCAGAAGGTCGCCCAGATCCCGATGACGCTGTCGCTGATGGTGGTCACCGTCACCTTCCCGGTGGTGGCGCGGGCGCTCGCGGACGGCGACACCGAACGGGCCCGCAACCGCGTGGAGCGGGATCTGGCACTGGCCTCCTGCCTGTTGCTGCTGGGCATGTGCACCGTGATCGCCTGCGCCCCGCAGATGATCGAACTGCTCTTCCAGCGGGGCGCGTTCACCGCGAGCGACACCGCGGCGACGGCGGACGTCATGCGCGTGTACGCCCTCGGTCTGCTGGGCCAGACCCTGGTGGGCGCCCTGACCCGCTCGTACTTCTCGGCGGGCCGGCCCAGCTGGTATCCCGTCGGCGCGATGGCCGCGGGCATCGCCGTGACCGCCTCGATCGGCGCCGCGACGCTGGGCGCCTGGGGCGTGGCGGGGATCGCCGCCGCCAATGCCATCGGCATCACCGTCACGGCCGCCCTGATGCTCGCCGGCCTGCGGACGACCCGGCGCAACAGCCCCCACAGCGTCTCGATCCGCGTCCGGCAGGTACTGACCGAGCTGAGCAGGCCGGTGCGCGCGGCGGTCGCCGCCACCGTGGCCGGAGGGTTCGTCGCGAGCCGTCTCGAGTCCCCGGTGGCGGGCCTCGCGACCGGCTGCCTGACCGTGATCGCCGTCTTCGTCCCGCTCGCCTGGGCCTCCGGCGCCCAGGGCTTCGCATCCGCACTGCGCTACGTACGCGCCGTCACACGAAGGCTCACACATGGCAGCTCCCGTTGATTCCCTCGACACCGGCAGACCCTCCGCACCGCGCCCGGGCCCGATCCCGTGGGTGGCGATGTACCACTCGGTGGGTGACGCCTCCGACGACCCGTACCGCATCACGGTCACGCCCGAGCGGCTCGACCGGCAGCTGGCGTGGCTGCGCCGGCGGGGGCTGCGGGGGGTGTCCGTGGCCGAGTTGCTCGCCGCCCGCGCCCGCGGCGCCGGACGGGGCCTGGTCGGGCTCACCTTCGACGACGGGTACGCCGACTTCGTCACCGACGCCCTGCCGCTGCTGCGCCGTTGGGACTGCGGCGCCACCCTCTTCGTGCTGCCCGGGCGATTCGGCGGCGACAACGCCTGGGACCCGCTCGGCCCGCGCAAACCGCTGTTGACCGCGGACGGCATCCGGCACGCGGCCGCCGAGGGCGTGGAGATCGGCTCGCACGGGCTGACGCATGTCGACCTCACCCGGGCGGACGACCTCACCCTCAAGACCGAGGTCGTCGAAAGCCGCGCTCTGCTCGCGGAGTTGACCGGCGCCCGGGTCGACGGCTTCTGCTACCCGTACGGCACGGTCGACGTCCGTACCGTCGACGCCGTACGGGAAGCGGGATACACCTACGCCTGCGCCATCGATCCCGGCCCGCTGACAGGTCCGCACGCCCTCCCGCGCGTGCACGTCGGCCAGAACGACACGGCCTGGCGGCTGCACCTGAAGCACCGTCTGCACCGGCTGCGGCGGCGCCCGGTGGGGGGTCTGTGAGATGAAGGCTCTGCACATCATCACCGGCCTCGGCGTCGGCGGGGCCGAGCAGCAGCTGCGCCTGCTGCTGCGGCACCTGCCCGTCGACTGCGACGTCGTGACGCTCACCAACCCCGGTGCGGTCGCCGAGGGTCTCGCCGCCGACGGCGTCCGCGTGGTGCATCTCGGCATGAGCGGCAACCGCGACCTGGCCGCGCTCCCGCGCCTGGTCCGGTTGATCCGCGCCGGCGGCTACGACCTCGTGCACACGCACTTGTACCGCGCCTGCGTCTACGGCCGGCTCGCCGCACGCATCGCGGGGGTCCGTGCGGTCGTCGCCAGCGAACACTCCCTGGGCGACTCGCAGATGGAGGGCCGCAGGCTGACGGCAGGCGTGCGTGCTCTGTACCTCGCCAGCGAGCGCCTCGGCTCGGCGACGGTCGCCGTCTCCCCCACGGTGGCCGACCGCCTCAAGCGCTGGGGCGTGCCCGCACCCCGCATCGAGGTCGTCCCCAACGGCATCGACCTGGACCGCTTCCGCTTCGACCAGGAGCGGCGCGAGCACACCCGCCGGCGCCTCGGCCTGCCGGAGGGCGCCTGTGTCGTCGGCGGTGTGGGCCGGCTCACCCGCGGCAAGCGGTTCGACGTCCTCGTCCACGCGCTCACCCGGCTCCCTGACGACCACTGGCTTCTGCTGGTGGGCAGTGGCCCCGAGGAGCACGTCCTGCGCCGCACGGCACACGCGGCCGGCGTGGCCGAGCGCGTCCTGTTCACCGGCGAGCGTCCCAACGTCGCCGACGGTTCTCCCGGCCCCGACCTGCCTTCGCTCACCTCCGCGATGGACCTGCTCGCTTCCCCGTCCACGGAGGAGGCCTTCGGTCTGGCGGCCGTGGAGGCACTGGCTTCCGGACTGCCCGTGCTCTACGCCTCCTGCCCGGCGATCGAGGACCTGCCGCCGTCGGCCGCCGTCGGCGCCCGGCGGGTACGCGGCGGCCCCGAGGCGTACGCCCGCGCGATCTCCGAGGTCCGGGCGGCGGGCCCCCGGCCGCGCACGGCCCCCGAAGTCGCCCACCGCTACAGCATCACCCGCAGCGCAGCCCGCCTCATGGACGTGTATGCGGCAGCCGTCTCCAGTTCGTCGTCCCGCTCACCTCTGGGAGCCAGCCCGTCATGACCGACACTCCGACTCGTCAGCGCCGCCTGCCCCTGGCCCGTGTCAGGAGGCTGCCGTCCTGGTCCGTACTCGCGACCGGCACCCTTGTCGGGAGCCTGCTCGGCGGCGCGTACGGCATGCTCACGCCCCCGACGTACACGGCCACCAGCTACGTCATCGCCGTACCCGCCGAAAAGACCGCCCCGGACTCCGCCCTCGGTTTCGCGCAGGCATACGGCCGAGTCGCCACACAGCTCGCGGTGCTCGGGGACGCGCAGGTCTGGGCGGGCGTGCCGGTGCGGACACTGCAGCACAGCGTGCGAACGGCGACCTCGCCGGACGCGCCGATGGTCGCTGTCTCGGCCACCTCCTCGCGCCCCGACCTCGCCGTCGACATGGCCAACGCGGTCTCCCGCTCGCTGACCCAACACGCGGACGACGCCAGGGACAGCACCCAGGTCCGACTCGTGCAGTTCTCAAGGGCGGTGCAGCCGACCGAGCCGACTTCGGCGTCGGCGTCGGTGACCTCTCTGGTGGGCGCGAGCGCGGGCGGGCTGCTGTGCGGCCTGGCCCTGCTGGCACGGCCGAGGAAGACCGGCCGGCACGACGACCCCGCCCCGGCCGCCTCGGTGCCCGGCCCGGCCGCCGCCACCGATGTGCGCGGACAGCGGTGACGACGGTGAACCCGGCCGGACCCGTCACCGAGGAGCGCGCTCTCGCCGAACCGCTCCGGGACGCGGAGCGGCACTACGGGCGGTGCCCGACGGTGGCAGCGGGTCCTGAAGCGGGTCCGCCGCCATCGACCGGGTCGGCCGGTGCGCTACCACCAGTTCAAGCGGAGACAGAGTTTCCCGCCGAGCCAGTCCTCCACCCAGCTCCCCAGGTCCAGCGGAGTGCATTCCTCCGACGGCGTGGTGGGCGTGCTGGGCGTGGTCGGCTTGGGTGTGGGGGTCGGGGTCGGGGTCGCCTCGTCGGCGCGGCCGAACAGGACGGACCGGTAGAGGCGGGACGACCTCGGGTTGGCCCCGCACTGCCACACACCGTGCGGGCAGTAGTCGGTCAGCGTGTTGTAGAGCGGCCTGTGCTCCTCCATCCACGCGAGCATGCGCCCCATGTACTCGACATTGTCGCCATTACGGAAGAGTCCCCATTCGGGATACGAGATGGGTTTGCCATGGGCCTTCGCGAAATCCACATGGTCCTGAAGCCCGTAGGGCTCTCTCACCTGCCGGTCGAACGACATACCGGTCGGCTGGTCGTAGGAATCCATGCCGATGATGTCGACCGTGTCGTCCCCCGGATAGCACTTCGTCCAGGGAACGGCGTCCCGGCCACGAGTCGGCGTGAAATCGAACCGGAATTTCTGGCCCGGCACCGAACGCATGGTGGTGACGATCCTGTTCCAGTACCGCTTCCAGGCCTCCGGGTCCGGACCGCAGCGATGGGTGTACGTGGTGCCGTTCATCTCCCAGCCGAGCACGACGACCGTGTCCGGCACCTTCAGTTCGACCAGCTGCTCGGCGAGGGCCCGGAAGTGGTGATCGAACTCGCCGGCCGCGCCCTGCCTCAGCAGTTGCCGGACCTCGTAGTCGGAGACGCCCTCCTCGTTGCGCTCCTGCATGGGGACGTTGAGGACGAGCATCCGATCGGCCTTCTGGTTGCGCCAGTGCGCCCATACGTCGAGGAAGCCGGGGGCACCTTCGATGTCCCGCCAGCGGTGGCCTGGCAGATACGTGTGCCCGACGCGGAGTTCGGCACCGCCCAGCCAGTGGCTGAGCCGCTCCATGCCGGCCACGCCACGGGCGTCGGAGTTGAGGAAGGCACCGAATGCCGGGACCTCCTTGCCCGGTACCGGCGCGGTCGTCGGGGTCGGCGCCGGAGGGCGAGGGTCATCGGCTCTCACCACCCCCACCTCCTGCGGGGCACCGGTGGCCAGGGCGGCCGCCGCGGCGATCGCCACCGCGCCCGCGGCCAGCCAGCGGGCCCGGACCGGCTTGTGCTGTGGGGCCATGCCTGCTCCGTTCTTCTCTCTCGTCCGGCCTTCTGTCTCAGTTCTCATTTTTGACGAGCAGTCATATGAAGTCAGTCACAGAAAAACCCATTGCGCCATTTCCGTGGGGCATTTCGAGTAATGCGCTCGCCCGTGCGGGTGAGTCAAGCGAAAGAAAGAGAGAATTCGTGTCACTTCTCGACACCGACGTTCCCGCTGTTCTGCTGCGGATCGACCGGAATCCCTTTCACCACGGAACGCTGGGTGCCGTGCGTTCGCTCGGCAGGGCGGGCGTGGAAGTACACGTCGTCGCCGATTCAGCGGGAAGTCCCGTCCTCAGGTCTCGTTACGTGCGTCAGATGCATCCCCCGCCGCTCCCGGGAGCATCACCGGACGACATCCTCGTCGTGCTGCGCCGCGTGGCCGACCGGATCGGGCGTCCCGCCGTCCTCATCCCCCTGGACGACGCGAGCGCGATCGCCGTGGGACGGATGCGGGACGAACTCACACCCTCCTACCTGCTGCCGACGATGCCGGGAACACTGGCCGAACGCGTCGCCGACAAGGCGGAACTGGCCGCCGTGTGCGCGTCCGCGGACATCCCGCACCCGGTGACACTGGTCCCGGACAGCCCGGCGCGGGCCTCCGACGACGCGCGGCAGCTCGGGCTGCCGCTGGTGGCGAAGTGGAGCCGGCCCTGGCTGTTGCCCGCCGGCAGCGGGCTGCGCAGCACTGCGGTGGTGCACTCCGCGCAGGAGGCCCGCGAGCTGTATCTGCGCACCGAGGAAGCGGGCAGCAGGCTGCTGCTGCAGGCGTACCTGCCGCCGGGACCGGACCTGGACTGGTTCTTCCACGGCTACGCCGACCGCTCGGGAACCGTGCGCGCGGGCGGACCGGGCCGCAAGCAGCTGGCCTGGCCGCGTGGAGCGGGGCTGACCGCGGTGGGCTGCTGGACACCCAACCCGCAGCTGCAGGCGCTGGCCGAGCGCCTCACGGGCGAGCTGGGCTACCGCGGCGTCTTCGACCTCGACTTCCGCCGCTGCGGCACCACGGGCCGCTACCACCTCCTCGACTTCAACCCGCGCCCCGGCGCCCAGTTCCGGCTCTTCGCGGACAGCGCCGGACTGGACGTCGTACGCGCCCTGCACCTGGACATGACGGGCCGTCCGCTGCCGGACGGGTCCCCGTCGGCCGGGCGGACGTTCGTGGTGGAGAACTACGCGCCGCTCGCCGCGCTGCGTGCGGCGCCCGGCGGCCGCGAACTGGCCTGGTACGCGCGGGACGACCGCGTTCCCGGCTGGGCGATGTGGGCCCTGTGGTGTCGCCATGTGTCCCGTCGGCTGCGGGAGCGGCTGGGCGCGACGAAGGCGGCCCCGGCGCCACTCCTGATCCCCCGGGCGGCCTCGCCCGCCCTGACCGACGACGAGAAAGCGAACAGTTGATGATGTACGACCTTCTGGTGGTGGGCGCAGGCCCGTACGGCCTGTCGATCGCGTCCCACGCGGCGGCCGCCGGGCTGAACGTGCGCGTGTTCGGCCGGCCCATGGCGTCCTGGCGGGACAACATGCCCCGCGGCATGTTCCTGAAGTCGGAGCCGTGGGCGTCCAACCTCTCCGACCCGGAGGGGCGTTGGCGCCTGGACGCGTACTGCGCGGAGCACGGCCTGACGGCACGTCACGCGGAGCCGATCCCGGTCGAGGCGTTCGCGTCGTACGGCCTGTGGTTCGCGCACCATGCCGTGCCGGCGGTGGACGAGCGCATGGTGACCCGGGTGGCGTCCCGCCCCGACGGCTTCAGCGCCGTCACCGAGGACGGGGAGCTGCTGCACGCGCGGACGGTGGCGCTGGCGGTCGGAGTGATGCCGTTCGTCGAGGTACCGCGGGCACTGCGTGATCTGCACCCCGCGCTGGTGACGCACAGCAGCCACCACAGCGACCTCGACCGCTTCCGCGGCAAGGACGTCACGGTGATCGGCGGCGGCCAGGCGGCCCTGGAGACCGCGGCGCTGCTCAGCGAACAGGGCACCCGCGTAAGGGTGCTGGCGCGGGCGGACCGTCTGCGGTGGAACGACGTGCCGCCGCCCTGGGAGCGCCCCTGGTGGCAGTCGGTTCGCTCCCCGCACAGCGGCCTCGGCCCCGGCTGGCGGAACTGGTTCTACGCCGAGCGCCCCGGCCTCTTCCGGCAGCTGTCGGAGCCGACCCGGGCGCGCATCGCGGCCACGGCGCTCGGGCCGGCGGGCGCGTGGTGGGTGCGGGACCGGGTGGAGGGCGCGGTGGAGCTGCTGCCGGGCCACAAGGTGACCGCGGCCCGCGCGGTGCCGGGCGGGGTACGGCTGGACACGATGAGCCGCGACGGCGCCCTGCGCACGCTGGAGACCAGCCATGTCATCGCCGCCACGGGGTTCCGGGCGCGCTGCGACCGGCTCGGACTGCTCTCCGAGGAGCTTCGCGGGACACTGACGGCCCTGCCCGACGGCTCCCCCGCGGTCGGGCGTGAATTCGAGTCCTCCCAGCCCGGGCTGTTCTTCGCGGGCCTGGTGACCGCCTCCGGCTTCGGGCCGGCCATGCGCTTCGTCCAGGGGGCGTCGTTCACGGCGACGACACTTGTCCGAGGCGTACGCCGCCGGCTCAAGAGGACCCCGAACGGGACGATCCCCGTACCGGGAGGCGGCAGCCGAGAGTGGTCGCCGTCGCCGGTGCGCCGCTGACGGAGAACCACGCGCGGGCGCTTCTGGGCCGCTGACGAGAACGTCAGCGGCCCACCGTGTGCCGCTGACGGGGAGGGCGGGAGTCGAGCTGCTCGACCCGGACCGGCGAGCCGGTGATGGGTACCCGGTGCCCGTGCGGCGGTTCGTCCCCGGACCGGCTCGAGCTGCCTCGCGTGGTGGCTCGCGTCGGTCCGGGTGGTGCTCGGCCGGAGCGGGGTGCGGGTGTCGGGCGCGGTACGTCCCGCACCCCGGAGCGGCTACCGCTGGAAGGCGGTACGGCCGCGGCGGTACATCAGGACCCCTCCCGTGATCAGTGCGGCACTGGCCGCCGACGCCGCCAGCATCGTCTTGCTGCCGGTCTCGGCCAGCTGAGGCGGTTCGACGGGCTTCTCATGGTCGGCCGGAGGCTGCGTCTGGATGATCCGCGTGGGCGGAGGTGTCGAAGGCGGCGTCTCGACGACGTGCGTGGGAGGCGGGGTGGGCTCAGGAGTCTCGCAGTCCTCGGTGGGCGAGGGCGTCGGACTCCCCCCCGGCGACTCGTCGTCAGTGCCGTAGTCGGAGTCACCGTAGTCGGAGTCGCCGTAGCCGGAGTCGCCGTAGTCCTCCGTCTCACTTTCGGTGTTGGCGCAGGAGTTGCGGAACGCGCCGTTGAAGGCCGCGACCCCATTCACGGTGTTGCCACACGCGTTCACCGGCGCCTCGACCGGCACCTGCACGACGTTCCCGGACAGCACACCGGGGGAATCCTTGGTGGCTCCTGCCGCGTGCGTGTCGGCGAAGGCGGAGCTGCAGGACAGGGACAGCATGCCCGTGGCGGCGGCCGCCGCCGCGAACGCTCCCCTGCTCAGGGTCTTTCGCAATGTAGTTGTCTTCCTGCTTGAAGAACGGGGAAAGCCGGCCTTGGGACGGAGATCGACGTCCAAGGCCTGCCATGGCACAGCCGGGAGGTTGGTGCGTGGGGCGGCCATTCGCTTGATACCCGGTCGAGAAGAACACCCGAAGGTCCGGGTGAACGACGCAGGAAAGTCCGGCCACCGCGGCGACCAGTGCCGTCGTGAGTGCTGCGCATTCCTTTCTCGTGGCGTCGCATGGCCCGCTGCCCCATCAACCCGCCGCCGGGGAATTGGTTTCGGAGGTTCACCCGGTCGGCCCGCGCCACAGCAGGAGAGTCCCAGAACGGGCAATCAGGTGGTCGACCCCGACGGCATCGAGCGAGTAGCCGCCCGACCGGCTACGACACCACGTCCTTCCGGGCGAACCCGCGGAAGGCCAGGGCGAACAGCACGAGGGCGTAGGTGAGGGACACCGCCGTCCCCTGGATCATGCCGGACCACTCGAGGCGGGGCTGTACGGCGTCCGCCCAGGCGAACTGCCAGTGCGCGGGGAGGAAGTGGCGCCAGTCGCCGAGGGCGGTCACCGCGTCGAGGACGTTGCCGACGATCGTCAGACCGACCGCGCCGCCGACCGCGCCGAGCGGGGCGTCGGTCTTGGTCGAGAGCCAGAACGCCAGCCCCGCGGTGACCAGTTGGGACACGAAGATGTACGCCACGACCACCACGAGGCGCTGCGCCGCCGTGCCCGCGTCGAGCACGCCGCCGGTGGGTATCTGCAGGGGGCCCCAGCCATAGGCGGCCGTGCCGACGGCCAGCGCGACCACCGGCAGCAGGACCATCGCGGCCAGGCTGAGACCGAGGCCGACGACGAGCTTGGACCAGAGGAGGCGAGCCCGGGGCACGGGGGCGGCGAGGAGGTAGCGCAGGGAGGACCAGCCGGCCTCCGAGGCCACCGTGTCCCCGCAGAACAGGGCGACGGGAATGACGAGGAGGAAGCCGGCCGACACGAAGAGGCTGACGGCGGCGAAGTTGGCGCCGGACGCCGTCGCCGTGTCCATCAGCGTGATCCGGTCGCCGCCCCCGTCCGGTTCCCCGCCGATGGCGAAGGCGATCAGCAGGACGAACGGCAGGGCGGCGAGGATCCCGCCCATGACCAGGGTGCGGCGCCGCTTCAGCTGGCGGGCCAGCTCCACCCGGAGGGGGAGCGTGCGGCCCGCGCGGTAGCCGGAGGCGACCTCCGGGCGCTCGACGAGCGTGCTCATGCGGAGCCTCCGATCAGGGTGAGGAAGGCGTCTTCCAGTCGGCGGTGCGGGCCCACCGACTCGACGGGCACTTCGAGCCGGACGAGTTCGACGAGCAGGCGCTGCGCGCTGCCGTCGGCGGCGAGGCGGACCAGGAGTCCGTCGTCGGTGCGTACGGCCGAGGTGACTCCCGGCAGTGCGGCGATCTTCTCGACGACCGGCTCCTCCACGGGGGTTCCGGTGCCGACGAGCAGGGTGTCGCCGGAGCCGATGATCTCCGAGACCGGGCCGGCCTGCACGAGCCTGCCCCGGTCCATGACGACGATGTGCGTGCAGGACTGCTCGACCTCCGCCAGCAGGTGGCTGGAGACGATCACCGTGCGCCCGGCGGCCGCGTACCGGATCAGCACCTCGCGCATCTCGCGGATCTGCGGCGGGTCGAGACCGTTCGTCGGCTCGTCCAGTATCAGCAGGTCGGGCATGCCGAGCATGGCCTGGGCGATGGCGAGGCGCTGGCGCATGCCCTGCGAGTACGTGCGCACCGCGCGGGCCAGCGCGTCGCCGAGGCCCGCGATCTCCAGGGCCTCTTCCAGGTGGGCGGCCTCGGCCGGGCGGCCGGTCGCCGCCCAGTACAGCTCCAGGTTCTCCCGGCCGGACAGGTGCGGCAGGAAGCCCGCGCCCTCGACGAACGCGCCGACCCGGGACAGCACCGGGGCACCCGGGCGGATCGCCCGGCCGAAGACGCGGATCTCCCCGTCGTCCGGCTTGATCAGGCCCATCAGCATGCGCAGGGTGGTCGTCTTGCCCGCGCCGTTCGGGCCCAGCAGGCCGAGGACCTGCCCCTTCTCCACGCGGAAGGACAGTTCCTTGACCGCGTACCGGTCCGCCGATTTGGCGTACCGCTTGCTCAGATCCGTTATCTGCAGGGGAACGTCGGCGAGGTCCGGGTCGGGGGGCGCCGCGGAGGTACGGCGGCGGCCGGACAGCAGCAGGACCAGGGCAACCACCGCGCCCGCGAGCGGCAGCCACCACACCCACGCGGGCAGCGGGGCGGCCGCGGTCGTCACGCCGGGGGCCGTCGGCACCTCGAGGTCGCTCTTCAGGGAGACGGTGTACGTCGCCGGGGCGGCCGGGGAGGCGTACCCGAGGTCGGTGGAGGCGAGGACCAGGCGCAGCCGGTGGCCCTTCTCGACGTCGTGGTCGACGGCGGGCAGCGTGATCGTCACGTCCTTGCCGGCCTTGGCGCCTTCCACCCTGAGGGGCGTGACCAGCTGGGAGGGCAGCACCTGCCGGGTGCCGCCCGGGCCGACGTCGTACACCTTGCCGAAGAGGACGGCGTCGTCGCTGGTCGACTCGACGTGGACGGTGACCGTCGGCGATCCGGTGATCCGGACGTCGTCGGCGACCGGCTTCGACTCGAAGCGGGCGAACTGGCCGGGGAAGTCCAGCGAGATGCCGACGCCGAGCGAGGAGAGCTGGGCGAGACCGCCACCACCGAGGCCGGGAAGGGCCGAGACGGCGGGCGGGTTGGCGCCCGCCGGGTTGGCGAAGTGCTGCTCGCGGCCGGTCAGGGCGAACGACTTCCGTCCGCTCTCCAGGCCGGGGTACGTGTCGTCGCTCGCGCCGCGCCGCAGCGCCTGGCCGTCGGTGGAGTCGACGCCTCCGGTACGGGTGATGCGGAAGGCGGGGCCGGTGTCGGCGCCCTTGTCGTCCTTCAGGTACCGGTCGAACCAGGACTGCACGCGGGCCTGGACGCGGCTCGTCTCCATGTCGCCGCCGTCGTGGCCGCCCGCGATCCAGTCGACGTCGACCGGGGCGCCGTTGGCGCGGATCGCCTTGGCGGCGGCGTCGGCCTGGCCGAGCGGGAAGAGGGAGTCGGTCTGGCCCTGCATCAGCAGGGTGGGCACCTTGATGCGGTCGCCGACGGCGGACGGCGAGCGCTCCTCCAGGAGCTTTTCGGCCTGCACGTCCGGGGTGCCGGACTCGGCGACCCGTTCGTACATCTGGCACAGCTGCGTCTCGAACTTGTCGCAGCCGCCGCCGGAGTTGACGAAGATGCCCGCCCAGAGCTTCTTGAACACGCCGTTGGGGAAGAGGGCGTCGGCGAGGTTCCAGTAGGTGATCGCCGGGGCGATGGCGTCCACCCGGTCGTCGTACCCGGCGGTCTCCAGCGCGATCGCGCCGCCGTACGACGCGCCCGCCATGCCCACGCGCGGGTCGCCGGCCTTGTCGAGCTGGACCTGAGGCTGCTCGGCGAGCCAGTCGATGAGCTTGCGTACGTCGGCGACCTCGCCCTTCGGGTCGTTGAGCCCGATCTTGCCGGTGGACCTGCCGAAGCTACGGGCCGACCAGGTCAGGACGGCGTACCCGTCCCGGGCGAGGTTCTGGGCCTGCTGCCGGACGTCGGCCTTGCTGCCGCCGAAGCCGTGGGCGAGGAGGACGGCGGGGCGGCGGCCGGTTCCTCCGGAGGTGAAGTACGAGGTGTCGATGCGCACGCCGTCACCCATGGGCATGACCCGGTCGGTGCGGTGTACCGGCGGCGCCTCGTCATCGGCGGCGGCCGTCCATGTCCCGGCGCCGGCGAGCACTACGACGGCGGCCGCGGCGGCGCCGAGCCGTCGCGGCCCCCTGAGTAGGCCTCGCAGCCGGGGCAGTCGAAGATCCATGCGTCAACGGTACGGGGTGAAACTGTCGGGGAGTTATCGACTGGGGGGTGAACCATGCCCCATCCCGTGGGGGTACGGGAGCGGTTTCGTGTACCGCGAGCGTGGTACGGCGGCCGGGAGCTCGGTGGGTTCTGTGGTCGGCCGGCTGCGGGTGCGTGGGGGCTGGTCGCGCCCACGCGGCGGAGCCGCATGTTGAGCACAGCCCCGCGCCCCTTGGGTCTGCTGGTCCGCCGGGATCGATACAAGCCACCGTGAGTTGCTGCAGCAGAGAAGAACGGGGCCGTCCGTATGACGGACGGCCCCTGAACGGTTCGGTGTCAGTGGTTGCGCGGGAAGCCCAGGTCGACGCCCGCCGGGGCGTCCGCCGGGTCGGGCCAGCGGGTGGTGACGACCTTGCCGCGGGTGTAGAAGTGCGTGCCGTCGTTGCCGTAGATGTGGTGGTCGCCGAAGAGGGAGTCCTTCCAGCCACCGAAGGAGTGGTAGCCGACGGGGACCGGGATCGGGACGTTCACGCCGACCATGCCGGCCTCGATCTCCATTTGGAAGCGGCGGGCCGCGCCGCCGTCCCGGGTGAAGATCGCGGTGCCGTTGCCGAACGGCGAGCTGTTGATGAGGGCCACGCCCTCGTCGTACGTGTCGACGCGCAGCACGCACAGCACCGGGCCGAAGATCTCGTCCTGGTAGGCCTTGGCGGTGGTCGGCACCTTGTCGAGGAGCGAGATGCCGATCCAGTGGCCGTCCTCGAAGCCGTCGACCGTGTAGCCGGTGCCGTCCAGGACGACCTCGGCGCCCTCGGCCGCCGCGCCCTCCACGTAGGAGGCCACCTTGTCGCGGTGGACGGCGGTGATCAGCGGGCCCATCTCGGAGGTCGGGTCGTTGCCGGGGCCGATCTTGATCTTCTCGGCGCGCTCGCGGATCTTGTCGACCAGCTCGTCACCGATCGCGCCGACCGCGACCACGGCCGAGATGGCCATGCAGCGCTCGCCGGCCGAGCCGTAGGCCGCGCTCACCGCCGCGTCCGCCGCCGCGTCCAGGTCGGCGTCCGGGAGGACCAGCATGTGGTTCTTGGCACCGCCCAGGGCCTGGACGCGCTTGTGGTTCGCGGAGGCCGTGGTGTGGATGTGGCGGGCGATCGGGGTCGAGCCGACGAAGGAGACGGCCTTGACGTCCGGGTGCTCCAGGAGGCGGTCGACGGCCACCTTGTCACCGTGGACGACGTTGAAGACGCCGTCCGGCAGACCGGCCTCGGCCAGCAGCTCGGCGATCTTCAGGGACGCCGACGGGTCCTTCTCGGACGGCTTCAGCACGAAGGTGTTGCCGCACGCGATGGCCATCGGGAACATCCACATCGGCACCATCGCCGGGAAGTTGAACGGCGTGATGCCGGCGACGACACCCAGCGGCTGCCGGATCGACGACACGTCCACGCGGCTGGCGACCTGCGTCGACAGCTCGCCCTTCAACTGCACGTTGATGCCGCAGGCCAGGTCGACGATCTCCAGGCCGCGCGCGACCTCGCCGAGGGCGTCGCTGTGCACCTTGCCGTGCTCGGCGGTGATCAGCTCGGCGATGGCGTCGCGGTTGGCGTCGAGCAGGGCGCGGAAGCGGAAGAGGATCTCCGTGCGCTTGGCGAGCGAGGACTGGCCCCAGGTCGCGTAGGCGTCCTTGGCGGCGGCGACCGCCGCGTCCACCTCCTCGACGGAGGCGAACGCGACCTTCGTGGTGACCGCGCCGGTCGCGGGGTCGGTGACCGGCCCGTACGTACCCGACGCGCCTTCGACGGTCTTGCCGCCGATCCAGTGGTTGACGATCTTCGTCATGACCGAGTGCTCCTTCACAGATGGCGGCGTCGGGTGGAGACGTGCCGTTCGTACAGCTCACGTGCCTTCACCGCGGACGGTCGGGTCGCGGTTTCGGCCACAGGTACATCCCACCAGGCCTGCGCCGGCGGCGGGCCCGACACTGTGTCTGCCGTTTCCGTCTCGACGTAGACACATGTGGGAATGTCGGCCGCACGGGCCTCGGCGAGCGCGGCCCGCAGATCCCGTACGGTCTTCGCGCGCAGCACGCGCATGCCGAGGCTCGCCACGTTCGCGGCGAGGTCCACGGGGAGCGGGGCCCCCGTGTAGGTACCGTCCTCGGACTGGTAGCGGTAGGCGGTGCCGAACCGCTCGCCGCCCACCGACTCGGACAGTCCGCCGATTGACGCGTAGCCGTGGTTCTGGACGAGAAGCATCTTGATCGCTATCCCTTCCTGTACGGCCGTCACGATCTCCGTCGGCATCATCAGATAGGTGCCGTCCCCGACCAGCGCCCACACGGGCCGGTCGGGTGCCGCCATCTTGACGCCGATCGCGGCCGGGATCTCGTAGCCCATGCAGGAGTAGCCGTACTCCAGGTGGTACTGGTCCCGCGAGCGTGCCCGCCACAGCTTGTGCAGGTCGCCGGGGAGCGAACCGGCCGCGTTGATGATCACGTCCGACTCGTCCACGAGGGCGTCCAGCGCGCCGAGCACCTGGGACTGCGTCGGCCGTACGTCCGGCTCCTCCGCCTCGTAGCAGGCGTCGACGCGCTGCTCCCAGCGCTCCTTGTCCAGGGTGTACTCGCTGACGTACGTGTCCGGGACCCGGTGCGCGTGCATGCCCAGGGCCTGGGTCAGCTCCTGGAGGCCGCTGCGGGCGTCCGCGACGAGCGGCATGCCGGCGAGCTTGTGGCCGTCGTAGGGAGCGATGTTGAGGTTGAGGAAGCGGACCCCGGGCTTCTCGAACAGGGTGCCGGAGGCGGTGGTGAAGTCGGTGTAGCGGGTGCCGACGCCGATGACCAGGTCGGCCAGGCGGGCGAGTTCGTCGGCCGTCGCGGTGCCGGTGTGGCCGACTCCGCCGACGTCCTGGGGGTGGTCGTGGCGCAGGGAGCCCTTGCCGGCCTGCGTGGAGGCGACCGGGATGCCGGTGGCCGCCGCGAACTCGGCGAGGGCCTCCTCGGCGCGGCTGTGGTGGACGCCGCCGCCCGCGATCAGCAGGGGGCGCTCGGCCACCCGGATGGCGTTGACCGCCTCGGCCAGCTCGGTCGTGTCGGCGCCGGGCCGTCGTACGACCCAGGTGCGCTCGGCGAAGAACTCGTCCGGCCAGTCGTACGCCTCGGCCTGGACGTCCTGCGGGAGGGCAAGGGTGACCGCGCCCGTCTCCACGGGGTCGGTGAGCACCCGCATGGCCTGCAGGGCGGCCGGGATCAGGGCCTCCGGACGCGTGACGCGGTCGAAGTACCTCGACACCGGGCGCAGACAGTCGTTGACCGACACATCGCCCGCGTACGGCAGCTCCAGCTGCTGGAGGACCGGGTCGGCGACCCGGGTGGCGAAGGTGTCGCCCGGGAGGAGCAGGACCGGGATGTGGTTGATCGTGGCGAGGGCGGCACCGGTGACGAGGTTCGTCGCGCCCGGGCCGATGGAGGTCGTGACCGCGTGGGTGGACAGGCGGTTGGACTGCCTCGCGTAACCCACGGCCGCGTGCACCATGGACTGTTCGTTGCGGCCCTGGTGGTAGGGCATCTCGTCGGCGTACTCGACGAGCGCCTGGCCGAGGCCGGCGACGTTCCCGTGGCCGAAGATGCCCCAGGTCGCGCCGATCAGCCGCTGCCGTACACCGTCGCGTTCGGTGTACTGGGCGGCGAGGAAGCGCACCAGCGCCTGTGCGACCGTCAGCCTCGTCGTCGAGGTCATCGGTAACCCCCAGTGCTCTCTACGTGGTCCGGGTGGAAGCAGATCCGCCACTCCCGGGTCTCGCCCGGGCCCGCCATGACGTTCAGGTAGTACATGTCGTGGCCGGGCTGGGCGATCGACGGGCCGTGCCATCCGTCGGGGACGAGGACGGCGTCGCCGGAGCGGACCTCCGCGAGGACGTCCGCTCCGCCCTCACGGGAAGGGGATACGCGCTGGTAGCCGAAACCGTTCGGGCCGTCGATCTCGAAGTAGTAGATCTCCTCCAGCTCGGCCTCCTCGCCCGGTCGGTGCTCGTCGTGCTTGTGCGGCGGGTACGAGGACCAGTTGCCGCCGGGCGTGACGACCTCGACGGCGATCAGCTTGTCGCAGTCGAAGGCGTCCGCCGAGGCGAAGTTGCGGACGTGGCGCGTGCAGTTGCCGCTGCCGCGCACTTCCTGCGGGACCTCCGGCGCGGGGCCGTAGCGGGCGGGGAGTCGTCGCTCGCACTTCGCTCCTGCCAAAGCAAAGCGGCCGCCCGCGCCGGAGGCGATCTGTGCCCGGGCGTCACGGGGCACGTACGCGAAGTCGGTGACTCCGGCGAACACGCTTTCCCGGCCCAGGAGTTGGAACTCTCTGCCCTCTGTTTGCACCGTACATCCGCCTTGCAGCGGGACGACGATCCACTCGCTGTCCCCGGCGTCGAAGGCGTGCGTGCCGCCGGGTGCCAGCTCGACGATCCGCAGGCTGCTGTAGGTCCAGCCGGCCCGCTCGGGGTCGATGTCGACGGCGTACCGGGCGCCCGTCGTGGCGCCCTTCGCGAGGTAGAGGTCGTTGCTCGTCATGCGGCCCTCACAGCAGTCCTACGGCGGTGTCCACGGCGGCGGCCACGTCGCCGTCCGCCGGGTACAGCAGCGAACGGCCGACCACCAGGCCGCGCACGGTGGGCAGTTGCAGGGCGCCCCGCCACTTCTCGTACGCCCCGTCCTGGTCGTCGCCGACCTCGCCGCCGAGCAGCACGGCGGGCAGCGTGGAGGTCGCCATGACCTCGGCCATGTCGTCGGGGTTCTCGGTGACCGGCACCTTCAGCCAGGTGTAGGCCGAAGTGCCGCCGAGCCCGGAGGCGATGGCGATCGACTTGGTGACGGCTTCGGCGGACAGGTCGTTGCGGAGCTTGCCCTCCGCCGAGCGTTCGCTGATGAACGGCTCGACGAAGACGGGGAGCCGGCGCGCGGCCATGTCGTCGATGGCGCGGGCCGTGGACTCCAGGGTGGTGAGGGAGCCCGGGTCGTCGTAGTCGATACGGAGCAGCAGCTTGCCGGCGTCGAAGCCGAAGCGCTCGATGTCCTCGGGGCGGTGGCCGGTGAAGCGGTCGTCGAGTTCGAAGCCGGCGCCCTGGAGGCCGCCGCGGTTCATCGAGCCCAGGACGACCTTGCCGTCGAGGGCGCCGAGCAGCAGCAGGTCGTCGAGGATGTCGGCGGTGGCGAGGACGCCGTCCACGCCGGGGCGGCTCAGCGCCAGGCACAGGCGTTCGAGCAGGTCGACGCGGTTGGCCATGGCGAACTTGCGGTCGCCGACACCGAGAGCGCCGCGGGCCGGGTGGTCGGCGGCGACGATCATCAGCCGGCCGGCCTCGTTGAGCAGCGGGCGGCGGGGGCGGCGGGCGGCGGCCTCCGCGATCGCGTCGGGGTGGTGGGTGCGCAGGCGGACGAGTTCGGTGACGTCGACGGAGGGCACGGGGCCGTTGTCGGCGGGGGCGACGGCGCTCACAGGACGGCTCCCGCCGCGAGGGCCGCCGTCACTTCGTCAGGCGTGGGCATCGCGGACGAGCATTCCAGGCGGGAGGCGACGATGGCGCCGGCCGCGTTGGCGTGCCGCATGATCTTCTCCAGGTCCCAGCCCTCCAGCAGGCCGTGGCAGAGGGAGCCGCCGAAGGCGTCGCCGGCGCCGAGGCCGTTGAGTACGTTCACCGGCAGGGGCGGGACCTCGGCGGACTCGCCCTTGCTGTTGACGGCGAGGACGCCCTTGGGGCCCTGCTTGACGACGGCGAGTTCGACACCGGCGTCCAGGAGCGCCCGGGCGGCGGCGTGCGGCTCGCGCACCCCGGTCGCCACCTCCACCTCGTCCAGGTTGCCGACGGCGACGGTGGTGTGGCGCAGGGCCTCTTCGTAGAAGGGGCGGGCCGTGTCCGGGTCCGTCCAGAACATGGGCCGCCAGTCCAGGTCGAAGACCGTGGTGCCGGCCTTGGCCCGGTGGGCGAGGGCCGCCAGGGTCGCCGTACGGCTGGGCTCCTCGCTCAGGCCGGTGCCGGTGACCCAGAAGATGCGGGCCTCGCGGATGGCGTCCAGGTCCAGTTCGTGGGCGTCGATCTCCAGGTCGGGCGCCTTGGGCCGGCGGTAGAAGTAGAGCGGGAAGTCGTCCGGCGGGAAGACCTCGCAGAAGGTGACCGGGGTCGGCAGGCCGGGGACCGGGGTGACCCACCGGTCGTCGACGCCGAAGTCCCGCAGCGCCTCGTGCAGGTAGGTGCCGAACGGGTCGTCGCCGGTCCGCGTGATCACCGCCGTGTCCCGGCCCAGGCGGGCCGCGGCGACCGCCACGTTCGCGGCCGAGCCGCCGAGGAACTTGCCGAAGGACGACACCTGCGGCAGCGGGACGCCCGTCTGCAGCGGATAGAGGTCCACTCCTATCCGCCCCATGGTGATCAGGTCGTACGCCATCGACTTCCCTTCGTGTCGGCTCTCCACGGCTTTCTAGCCCCGCATGGTGAGCCCTGTCAATGTTTTGTCCAGACATTCGGACCAGGGCTTGACACCCCCGCTCGGGATCCGCACGCTGGCGGCCATGACGTCGTTGTCACCTCAGACCTCACTGTCCCGCATCCGGATCGGATCGGCCCCCGACTCCTGGGGCGTCTGGTTCCCGGACGATCCCCAGCAGGTGCCCTGGCGGCGCTTCCTCGACGAGGTCGCGCAGTCCGGCTACGAATGGATCGAGCTGGGCCCCTACGGCTATCTGCCGACCGATCCCGCCGTCCTCACCGAGGAGACCTCCCGGCGTGGCCTGAAAGTGTCGGCCGGCACGGTCTTCACCGGCCTGCACCACGGCGAGGCCGTGTGGGAGAAGACCTGGGACCACGTCGCGGACAACGCGGTCCTGGCCCAGGCGATGGGGGCATCCCACCTGGTGGTCATCCCGTCCTTCTGGCGGGACGACAAGACCGGTGAGGTGCTGGAGCCGGACACGCTCACGCCCGAGCAGTGGCGCAATCTCACCTCCCTGACCGAGCGGCTCGGCAAGGAGGTGCGGGAGCGATACGGCCTGCAGATCGTCGTCCACCCGCACGCCGACACCCACATCGACAGCGAGGAGAACGTGGTCCGCTTCCTCGACGGCACCGACTCGTCGCTGGTGTCACTGTGCCTGGACACCGGGCACTACGCGTACTGCGGCGGGGACAGTGTCAAGCTCATCGAGACCTACGGCGAGCGGATCGGGTACCTGCACCTCAAGCAGGTCGACCCGGAGATCCTGGCGGACGTGCGGGCCAATGAGGTGCCGTTCGGGCCGGCGGTAGCGCGCGGTGTGATGTGCGAGCCGCCGGCCGGGGTGCCCGCGCTGGGGCCCGTCCTGGAGGCCGCGCAGAAACTGGACGTGGACCTGTTCGCGATCGTCGAGCAGGACATGTACCCGTGCGAGCCGGACAAGCCGCTGCCGATCGCGCAACGGACGCGGGCGTTCCTGAGGTCCTGCGGGGCGTAGCCGCCAAAACCGGCGGGGCTCGCCGAAGGCACACCGGGCATCCGACCGTGATCCGGGGGACACGGTCGCCCACAAGTCAACGCGCCCCGCCGACCGGCCCGCGTACGCCTTTGCGTCACCTCTGTCACAAATACCCCCCTTGTGTCACATGTGTCGCATGTACGCGGCACGTGCGTCACATCGGCGCACAGGCCCTGCCCGGCCCTCACCCTGCGTCGTTCACCGGGACACAGGCTTTGTGATCGCCAGCGCAGCGCCCGGCTCCCCCGGACGGCCGCTTCCGGCCGCCGCCGCGGTGCGCGCAGGGAGGTGCAACCCATGACCGACCGAAGGCTCTGGTCCTACAAGGACATCGCGGCGCACATCCGGGTGCAGCCGGACACCGTGCGCTCCTACCGCAAGCACGGACTGCTGCCACCGCCCGACCACGTCGAGGGCGGCAAGCCCTTCTGGTACGCGGACACCGTCCGGGCGTGGGTGGCGTCCCGCCCGGGAAACCGGGGCCGATGAGAGTTCTGCCCGGAAGAACCTGTGCCCCACCCGCACGTGGGGCACAGTCGTCCGATGGACGTCTCCGTCAAACCCCCTGACCGGCGCCCGGACCGTACTGCGACCGTTCACCGCGGCCGAGGCCGCTCTCAGTGCCACGGCTCGATGACGGTCACCCCCGCCCCCGGTGTCGTCCCCATCGCGGCCAGCGCGGACGGGGTCGCGTCAAGGGTGATCGTGGAGGTGACCAGCAGGTCGGGCCGCAGGACCCCCGCCCGGACCAGTTCCAGCATCGGCGGATAGGTGTGCGCGGCCATGCCGTGACTGCCGAGGAGCTCCAGCTCCAGGCCGATCGCGCGGGCCATCGGCACCGGTGTCGTGCCGGTCGGGGAGGGCAGCAGGCCGACCTGGACGTGACGGCCACGGCGGCGCAGGCCGTTCACCGAGGCCGCGCAGGTGGCGGGCGAGCCGAGGGCGTCGAGGGAGAGGTGCGCGCCGCCGCCGGTCAGCTCGCGGACCGCCGCCGCCGTGTCCTTGATTCCGGACGCGTCCACACAGTGAGCCGCACCGAACTTCTCTGCCAGGTCCAGGGCTTGAGGCGACACGTCGACGGCCACGACCCGCGCCCCCGAGGCTGCCGCGATCATCACCGCGGACAGGCCGACGCCCCCGCAGCCGTGCACCACGACCCACTCCCCCGCCGCCGCCCGGCCCTGTTGCACCACCGCCCGGAACGCCGTGGCGAACCGGCAGCCGAGCGAGGCGGCGGTGGCGAAGGACATCTCGTCCGGGACCGCGACGAGGTTCACCTCCGCGTGGTCCAGCGCCACGTACTGGGCGAAGGAACCCCAGTGTGTGAAGCCCGGCTGCGTCTGCCGTTCGCACACCTGCTGGTCGCCCGCCGCGCAGGACGGGCAGGTGCCGCAGGCGCACACGAAGGGGACGGTCACGCGATCGCCCGGGCGCCATCCGGTCACCCGGGTGCCCACCGCCTCGACGACACCGGCGAGTTCGTGCCCCGGCACATGCGGCAGCGTGATGTCCGGGTCGTGGCCCTGCCAGCCGTGCCAGTCGCTGCGGCACAGTCCCGTCGCCTCGACCCGCACCACGACCCCGTGCTCCGCGGGCTCCGGGTCGGCCACCTCCCGCACCTCGGCCGGCTCCCCGTACCGCTCGAACACCACTGCCCGCATACGCCCGCCTCGCCTTGTGCCGATCGCTTCTGACGCCGAACGCTAGCCGCGCGCCGCCACCTTGTCCCGGTCCCGCGTCACGGCCGGCTCAGGACCGCCGCCACCCTCGCTCAGGCCGAACCGCTGGTGGAACCGCCGCAGCGGCCCCGGCGCCCACCAGGTCGCCCGGCCCGTGAGGCGCATGACCGCCGGGACCAGGAGGCTGCGGACGATCATCGCGTCCATCAGGACCGCCAGGGCGATGCCCAGGCCGAGCATCTTGGTGTTGGTCACCCTGGACGTGCCGATCGCGACCATCACGACCGCGAGGATGACCGCGGCCGCGGTGATCAGCCCGCCCGTGCGCTGGAGCCCGTGCCGGACCGCCTGGTCGTGGTCACCGGTCTCGTCGTACTCCTCCTTGATGCGGGAGAGCAGGAAGACGCCGTAGTCCATCGACAGTCCGAAGGCCACGCAGAACATCAGGACAGGAAGGGTGGTCTCTATGGATCCGGGGCTGGTGAAGCCGAGCAGGCCGGACAGATGGCCGTCCTGGAAGATCCAGACCACCGCGCCGAACATCGCCGTCAGGCTGAGCGCGTTGAGCACGACCGCCTGGACCGGTATCAGCACGCTGCCCGTCAGCAGGAACACCAGGAGCAGGGTGACGATCACGATGAAGGCGCCCGCAAGGGGCAGTTGCTCGCCTATCGCGTCCTTCGAGTCGACCAGCACGGCCGCCGCGCCCGTCACCTCGGTGTCGAAGGGGGCGCTGGTGGCGCGCAGCTCACCCACCAGGTGCTGAGCCGGGTCGTCGACGGCCTCGCCCTTCGGCAGCACCGTGAAGTACGCCGAGTCGCCCTTGACCAGCGGGCCGTCGACCCGCCGCACCTCGGGCAGGTCCGCGATCCGCTCCTTGTACGCGGTGTACTGCGCCCGGGTCGCCGGCCCCTGGGCGAGCACTTCGATTCCGCCGCCGGGGCTGCCGGGGAAGCCGTCCCGGATGTGCTGCTGCACGACGTGGGACTCGGCGGAGGAGGGCAGTTGGCGGTCGTCGGCGGTACCGAACTTCACACCCAGGAAGGGCAGGCCGAGGAGGACGAGCACGGCTGTGGTGCCCAGGGCGAAGAAAGGGGCACGGCGCATGACGAGGCCGGCGGTGCGCGCCCAGGCGCCACTCCCCTCCGTGGCCACCCGCGGTGGCCCGCCGCGCCGGAAGACGCGCCGCAGATCGAGGGAGTTGACCCGGTGGCCCAGCAGGACCAGGGCCGCCGGGAGCAGGATCAGCGCGGCCGCCGCGGCCAGCAGGACGACCGCTATGCCGGCGTACGCGAAGGACCGCAGGAAGTACTGCGGGAAGAGCAGCATCGCCGCCAGTGAGACGGCGACCGTGAGCGCGGAGAAGAGCACGGTGCGGCCCGCTGTCCGCAGGGTCGTGCCGACCGCCGTCAGCGGCTCGGCGCCGGTGGCCAGTTCCTCGCGGAAGCGCCGGACGATGAACAGCGCGTAGTCGACGGCGAGGCCGAGGCCCAGGGCGGTGGTGAGGTTCAGTGCGAAGACGGAGACGTCGGTGACCTCGGTGAGGCCGCGCAGTACCGCGTTGGTGCCGAGGATCGCGACGATGCCGATACCGAGCGGCAGCAGGGCGGCGACCGCGCTGCCGAAGACCATCACCAGCAGAACCAGTGTCACCGGCAGGGCGATGATCTCGGCGCGGGTCAGGTCCTCCTGGATGATCGTCTGCATCTCGTGCCGGACGGCTACCGGGCCGCCCACCGTCACGTCCACCGGGCCGTGCGCGCCTCGGTAGGAGGAGGCGATGCGGTCCAGGGTCTCGCCCATCTCCTTCTCGTCGCCCGTGATCCGGGCGGCTATCAGCGCCTCGTGGCCGTCCTTCGCGCGAAGGGTGGGGGCGCCCGACTGCCAGTAGGAGCTGACGCCCACGACGCCCCGCTCACCGGCCAGCCGCCCGGCGAGGCGCTCGGCCTCCGCGGCGACCGCCGGGGCGTCGGCCGAGGCGGCTCCCGAGTCCACCAGGAGCAGGAAGTTGGGCTGGGAACCAGGGAACTCGCGCTCCAGCGCCTTGGTCGCGTACGTCGATTCGGCGCCCGGGTCCTCCCAGCCGCCGGCGCCCAGCCGGTCGGCGACCCCACTGCCGGCCAGCACGGCGAGGACGGTGACCACCAGGGCCGCGAGCAGCGACAACCGGGGGCGGGCGGTCACGAATCGGGTCCAGCCGCCGACGGCGGGCGGGTCGTTGACTTCGTTCATCGTGCGGTGTCCCCTTCACCGTGGAACGCATAAAATGGCAAACACGAGAGATCGCTCGCGTTCCACCAGAATGCGAGCGACCGCTCGTGTTTGTCAACCGCGTTCGGAGACTTGGGGAAAACGCGTGCCCGAGAGCCAGGAGCAACAGGAGCAACAGGAGCAACAGGAGAAGCAGGTGGAGGAACAGCCGCCGCGCCGCCGCCAGGCCCGCGGCGAGCGCCGCATCACCCAACTCCTCGAAGCGGCCGCCAACGTCTTCTGCACCACCGGCTACACGGCCGCCAGCACCAACGCCATCGCCCGCGAGGCGGGCGTCTCACCGGGCACGCTCTACCAGTTCTTCCCGAACAAGGAAGCGATCGCGATCGAGCTGGGCGACCGGCTCATGCAGGAGATGCGGGAGACGTACGGCGAGGCGCTCGCACCGATCGATCCCGTGACCCCGCTGGAGGAAGCCGTCGGCGCCGCCGTCGAGCGGTTCATCGACTTCAACTGCGAGCACCCGGTGTTCTTCGCGCTGATGCACGGACCCGACATCCCCGGCCGGATCGCCGAGGCGCACGACGCACTGCACGCCAGCCTGCTCTCCCGCATCGAGGGCCTGCTCTCCTCGCTCCTGCCCGACGCACCCCCGGCCGACCTCACCCGTACCGCGCACATGTGCCTGGGCCTCTACAAGGCGGGCCTGGAGCTCGTCCTGGCCCACGAGGGCGCCGAGCGGGCGGCCTACATCCAGGAAGTGAAGAACGCCCTGGTCCGTTACCTCGACCCGCTGGTCGGGGAGAGACTCGGCCACCCCGGCCCCCGGCCGGCACGTCACGACCCTTCTTGGAGAAGTACCCCCTAGGGGTATAGCGTGTCCGGGGTGAGTCCCACCCGCCCCACGAGGAGAACGAGATGACCGCTCAGACCGACACCCCCGGCTCCGTCACCACCGTCTACAAGGTGAGCGGCATGAGCTGCGGGCACTGCGAGGGCTCCGTCTCCGGCGAGATCTCCGAGATCCCCGGCGTCAGCTCGGTGAAGGCCGTCGCCTCGACCGGGGAGGTCACCGTCGTGTCCGCGGCCCCGCTCGACGAGGAGGCCGTGCGCACCGCCGTCGACGAGGCCGGCTTCGAGCTCGCCGGCAAGGCCTGAGCACCGACTCCCGACCGGACCGTACCGACCGGCCGACACCGGTTCCGTACGGTCCGGTCCGCCGTCCGGAGCGGCCCGCACCAGGAACGAGGCCGGGCGGGACGGCCGTACGGCGGCCGTTGCCGAGTGGCGGTCCGTCGCCATGGTGGGTGACGAGCCGGGGAGAGCGGGACCAGCTGGGCGACCGCCGGCGTTCGCGGTGACGAACAGCCTCCGACCGTGAACGTTCGGTCAGCGGACCGGCGAAGTGCGCCGTTGTTACCGCCGGGTTGGTCCAAGTCGAGGCCAAAGCCCCTCTGGAGTCCTGCGCCCGCCTCACATAAGCTCTTCACAAGGCTCGCGCATCATCCTTACGCTTGGGTCTCGTTCGCTGTATCCGGGCTCTTGCGTATCTAACGGACATATGCAAGAGACCCAGATCACAGTGATGCGAACGTAACCATCGAAGGGGTTCAAAGGTCTAAGTTGACGATGTCAGAAAGCGTCTTGGGGGGCGCCTACTGGCATCTGAGGATGTCTTGGGGGACTTCCTCAGAGATGCGTTGCCGGGGCACGCACACCGGGGAGCTTTGAGCGGCCCTCCCAGCGTGCGCTGTCCCGGCAGACCGCACACAGCAGTAGTACGACGAGTTCTGCTCGTTTTGCTCAACAGCGAATTCAGGCGCTGGTTTCTCACAGACGCCCGGCCGGATCCCGTGGGGGGAATCCGCACCGGGACATGGGAAGGCGCCCTGGACGCCGGCCCGTGGGGGGACCGTCGACAGGGCGCCTTCCGCTTTTTGCGCTTGCGGCCGCTGACTAGGCGGCCGCGGTGATCATCGCGCCTCGACCGGAACGAAGTCGCGCTCGACGACACCCGTGTAGATCTGGCGCGGGCGGCCGATGCGGGAACCCGGCTCCTTGATCATCTCGTGCCACTGGGCGATCCAGCCCGGCAGACGTCCGAGGGCGAACAGGACCGTGAACATCTCGGTCGGGAAGCCCATGGCGCGGTAGATCAGGCCGGTGTAGAAGTCCACGTTCGGGTAGAGGCTGCGCGAGACGAAGTAGTCGTCGGAGAGCGCGTGCTCCTCCAGCTTCAGCGCGATGTCCAGCAGCTCGTCGGACTTGCCGAGGGCGGACAGCACATCGTGCGCGGCGGCCTTGATGATCTTGGCGCGCGGGTCGAAGTTCTTGTAGACCCGGTGGCCGAAGCCCATCAGCCGGACGCCGTCCTCCTTGTTCTTCACCTTGCGGATGAAGGAGTCGACGTCGCCGCCGGAGGCCTGGATGCCCTCCAGCATCTCCAGCACCGACTGGTTGGCGCCGCCGTGCAGCGGGCCCCACAGGGCGGAGATGCCGGCGGAGATCGAGGCGAACATGTTCGCCTGCGAGGAACCGACCAGGCGGACGGTGGAGGTCGAACAGTTCTGCTCGTGGTCCGCGTGCAGGATGAGCAGCTTGTCCAGGGCGGAGACGACGACCGGGTCGAGTTCGTAGTCCTGCGCCGGGACCGAGAAGGTCATGCGGAGGAAGTTCTCGACGTAGCCGAGGTCGTTGCGCGGGTAGACGAACGGGTGGCCGATCGACTTCTTGTACGCGTACGCCGCGATCGTCGGAAGCTTGGCGAGCAGCCGGATCGTCGAGAGGTTGCGCTGCTTATCGTCGAACGGGTTGTGGCTGTCCTGGTAGAACGTGGACAGCGCGGAGACCACCGACGACAGCATGGCCATCGGGTGGGCGTCCCGCGGGAAGCCGCGGTAGAAGTTCTTGACGTCCTCGTGCAGCAGGGTGTGCTGCGTGATGTCGGTCTGGAACGAGGTGAGCTCGTCGACGGTCGGCAGCTCGCCGTTGATCAGCAGGTAAGCGACCTCCAGGAAGGTGGAGCGCTCGGCCAGCTGTTCGATCGGGTAACCGCGGTACCGAAGAATGCCCGCCTCGCCGTCGAGGTAGGTGACCGCGGATTTATAGGCGGCGGTGTTCCCGTAACCGCTGTCCAGAGTCACCAGACCGGTCTGGGCGCGGAGCTTCCCGATGTCGAAGCCCTTGTCGCCGACGGTGCTGTCGATCACCGGGTAGGTGTACTCGCCGTCGCCGTACCGCAGTACTACAGAGTTGTCGCTCACGTCATCCCTCACCGACGTTGTGCCTCTTCTTCGAGGTTGCCCTGACTGTCTCTACCATCCCCCATTTGGCGCAGGAGAGTGCACTCGGGGTCGACCATTGGGCTTATCGGCGGCACTGAGTGCCGCCAACTCGCTCATCCTGCCTCTCCTCCACCCGCTCCGGAAGAGCTCTGTGACCCACATGACTCATTTGATCGATCATTTTTTGCGGTCACAGGGCCGAGAGCCGGAAGTCGAGTGCCGTGCAGCGGCGTCCCGCGGACACCGTGCGCACCGCCTGGCCGATCGCCTTGCGCGAACCGACCAGGACGACCAGCTTCTTGGCGCGGGTCACCGCCGTGTACAGGAGATTCCGCTGGAGCATCATCCAGGCGCTGGTGGTGACCGGGATCACCACGGCCGGATACTCGCTCCCCTGTGACCGGTGGATGGTCACCGCGTACGCGTGGGCCAGTTCGTCCAGCTCCTCGAATTCGTACGCAACCTCCTCGTCCTCGTCCGTCAGCACCGTCAGGCGCTGGTCGACCGGGTCGAGCGAGGTGACCACGCCCACGGTGCCGTTGAAGACACCGTTGGTGCCCTTCTCGTAATTGTTGCGAATCTGGGTGACCTTGTCGCCGACCCGGAAGACCCTGCCGCCGAACCTCTTCTCGGGCAGCTCGGGTCGCCCGGGGGTGATGGCCTGCTGGAGCAGGCCGTTGAGGTTGCCCGCGCCGGCGGGTCCCCGGTGCATGGGCGCGAGGACCTGGACGTCCCGGCGCGGGTCGAGGCCGAACTTGGCCGGAATCCGCCGTGCCGCCACGTCCACGACGAGGCGGCCGACCTCCTCCGTGTCGTCCTCGACGAAGAGGAAGAAGTCCTTCATGCCGTCGGTGACGGGGTGCTGCCCGGAGTTGATCCGATGCGCGTTGGTCACCACGCCGGACTGCTGGGCCTGCCGGAACACGCGCGTGAGGCGCACCGCCGGGATCGGGCCGCCCTCGGCGAGCAGGTCGCGCAGGACCTCGCCGGCGCCGACGCTGGGCAGCTGGTCCACGTCTCCCACGAAGAGGAGATGTGCGCCGGGAGGCACCGCCTTCACCAGTTTGTTCGCGAGCAGCAGGTCGAGCATCGACGCCTCGTCGACCACCACCAGGTCGGCGTCCAGCGGGCGGTCCTTGTCGTAGGCCGCGTCGCCGCCGGGCTTCAGCTCCAGCAGGCGGTGGACGGTGGAGGCGTCGGCGCCGGTGAGTTCGGCGAGGCGCTTGGCGGCGCGGCCGGTGGGGGCGGCGAGGACGACCTTCGCCTTCTTGGCGCGGGCCAGCTCCACGATCGAGCGGACCGTGAAGGACTTGCCGCAGCCGGGGCCACCGGTGAGGACGGCGACCTTCTGGGTGAGCGCGAGCCGGACGGCGGCCTCCTGCTCGGGCGCGAGAGAGGTCCCGGTGCGCGAGGCGAGCCAGCCCAGTGCCTTGTCCCAGGCCACGTCCTTGAAGCCGGGCATCCGGTCCTGGTCGGTGCGCAGGAGGCGCAACAGCTGGGCGGAGAGGGACAGTTCGGCCCGGTGGAAGGGGACGAGGTAGACGGCGGTGACGGGGGCGCCGTCCGGGCCGGGCACCTTCTCCCGCACGACACCGGGGTCCTCCCCCTCCTCCGGGGGCGCCGCGAGCTCGGCGAGGCACTCGATGACAAGGCCGGTGTCGACCTGGAGGAGCTTGACCGCGTCCGTGATCAGCTGTTCCTCGGGAAGGTAGCAGTGGCCCTGGTCGGTGGACTGCGAAAGGGCGTACTGCAGGCCCGCCTTGACGCGCTCCGGGCTGTCGTGCGGGATGCCGACGGACTGGGCGATCCTGTCGGCGGTGAGGAAGCCGATGCCCCAGACGTCGGAGGCCAGCCGGTAGGGCTGGTTCTTCACCACGGAGATGGAGGCGTCGCCGTACTTCTTGTAGATGCGGACCGCGATGGACGTGGACACCTCGACGGTCTGGAGGAAGAGCATGACCTCCTTGATCGCCTTCTGCTCCTCCCAGGCGTCGGCGATCTTCTTCGTCCGCTTGGGGCCGAGGCCGGGGACCTCGATCAGGCGCTTGGGCTCCTCCTCGATGATCTGGAGGGTGTCCAGCCCGAAGTGCTGGGTGATGCGGTCGGCGAAGACCGGGCCGATGCCCTTGACCAGCCCCGAGCCGAGATAGCGGCGGATGCCCTGGACGGTGGCCGGGAGGACGGTCGTGTAGTTCTCGACGGTGAACTGCTTGCCGTACTGCGGATGGGAGCCCCACCGGCCCTCCATCCGCAGGGACTCACCGACCTGGGCGCCGAGCAGCGCGCCGACGACGGTGAGGAGGTCGGCTCCGCCTCGGCCGGTGTCGACCCGGGCGACCGTGTAGCCGTTCTCCTCGTTGGCGTACGTGATGCGCTCCAGTACGCCTTCGAGCACGGCGAGTCGCCGCTCCCCGCTCCCCGATTCCTGAGCCATGATCCGACGGTACCGCCCGGCACCGACAACTCATCCTGCCTGCGAGACCACGTGGTCGAGGACCTTCTGGAAGTCCTCGGTCGGGGAGAACTCGACGAGCTCGCAGTCCTCCAGGGCCAGCGGGACATGGCCGGGTGCCCAGTAGTAGGCCTGGCCCGCCTCGTACTCCTCCTCGCCGGCGGCCGTGAGCATCCTCAACCGCCCTTTCAGCAGGTAGCCCCAGTGGGGGCAATGGCACGCGTCGCCGGGCAGGCCCTTGAGGGCCGGGCCCATGTCCGTGCCCTGCGGCAGGCTGATGTAGCCGACCGACATGCCGCCCCCGATCGGCTTGACGCGCAGTTCCACTCCCTCGCCTTCGAGCGCGACGGGAACGTCATTCCGAGTCGCCGATGTCATGACTCCTCCGATCCGGCCCGCCAGGGCCTTCGAGGAAACGACTCCGCGCCTCCAGCCTGGCCCGACCCGGAGGGCCCCGCGACATCACGATCCGGTGTCGGGGTCTTGCCTACTCGCGTGTAATCGATTCCAATCCTCTCAGCGCCTGGATGTAATCGATTCCACGCGTCCCCCGAGTTCCACAAGGAGGTGGAGCGGCGATGGCGAGCATCAAGGACGTCGCGGCCGAGGCGGGAGTCTCCGTCGCCACGGTCTCGCGAGTCCTGAACGACCATCCGTCGGTCAGCGCGGACGCACGCACGCGCGTGCTGGCCGCCGTCGAGGTACTGGGCTACCGCCGGAACGCCGTCGCGAGATCGCTGCGCACCGACCAGACCCACACCCTCGGCCTGGTCATCAGCGACGTGATGAACCCGTACTTCACCGAACTGGCCCGTTCCGTGGAGGAGGAGGCCCGCGCGCTGGGCTACAGCGTCATCATCGGCAACGCCGACGAGCGGCCCGACCTCCAGGACCATCACGTACGGAACCTGCTGGACCGTCGTATCGACGGCCTCCTCGTCTCCCCGACCGACGGCGGGTCGCCGCTGATGCTCGGCGCCGCGCGCGGGGGGACGCCGATGGTCTTCGTGGACCGGTGGATCCCGGGCGTGGACGTGCCCGTGGTGCGGGCGGACGGGCTGGCGGCCGTGCGCGACCTCGTCGCCCATCTGCACGGCCTCGGTCACCGCCGGCTCGCGATCATCGCGGGCCCGGCGGCGACCACGACCGGTCAGGAGCGCGTGGCGGCCTTCAGGGCGGCGCTGCACGCGCACGGTCTCGCTCTCCCCGACGTCTACATCGGCCAGGGCGACTTCCAGGCCGCCAGCGGACGGCGGGTCACCGAGGGCTTCCTCGACCTGCCCGAGCCGCCCGAGGTCGTCTTCGCCACGGACAACCTGATGGCCCTGGGCGCCCTTGACGCGATCCGCGCGCGCGGGCTGCGCGTTCCCGAGGACATCGCGCTGGCCGCGTTCGACGACATCCGCTGGTTCGTCCACACCGATCCGCCGATCACCGCGATCGCCCAGCCCACGGGCGAGCTGGGACGCGCCGCCGTGCGCGCGCTGGTCGACCGCATCGAGGGGCGGTCCCCCGAGTCCGTCACCCTCCCCGCCCGTCTCGTCGTACGCCGCTCGTGCGGCGAGCCGGCGGAGCCGTCGGCCTCCCCGGAGCCGCCCCCCGCACAGTCCCCCGCTGTGCGGTCCCCCGTAAGAAGGAGCCAGTCGTGAGCAACCAGGACGAGTTGCTGCGCATCGAGGGCATACGGAAGGTTTTCCCCGGCGTGATCGCGCTCGACGGCGTCGACTTCGATCTGCGCCGGGGCGAGGTGCACGTACTCCTCGGTGAGAACGGCGCGGGCAAGAGCACCCTCATCAAGATGCTCTCCGGCGCCTACACGCCCGATGGCGGGCGGATCCTGGCCGGCGGCGAGGAGGTGCGCATCCATGGTGCGCAGGACTCCGAGCGCCTCGGGATCGCCACCATCTACCAGGAGTTCAACCTCGTTCCCGATCTGACGGTCGCCGAGAACATCTTCCTGGGGCGGCAGCCGCGCCGCCTGGGGATGATCGACCGGAAGAGGATGGAGGCCGACGCCGCCGTTCTGCTGGAGCGGGTCGGCGTGAACGTGTCTCCACGCGCGCGGGTGCGTGAACTCGGAATCGCGCGCCTCCAGATGGTCGAGATCGCGAAGGCGCTGAGCCTGAACGCGCGCGTGCTGATCATGGACGAGCCGACCGCCGTCCTCACCTCCGAGGAGGTCGACAAGCTCTTCTCCATCGTGCGCAGGCTGCGCGAGGACGGGGTCGGCATCGTCTTCATCACGCACCACCTGGAGGAGATCGCCGCCCTGGGAGACCGGGTGACGATCCTCCGCGACGGCAGGAGCGTCGGGCAGGTCCCCGCCGACACGCCCGAGGACGAGCTCGTACGCCTGATGGTGGGGCGGTCGATCGAGCAGCAGTACCCGCGCGAACGGGCCGCCGCCGAGTCGGGGGCCGAAGCCGCGCTGCTCACCGTCGAGGGGCTGACCCGGGACGGTGTCTTCCACGACGTCACCTTCGAGGTGCACGCCGGCGAGGTCGTCGGCGTCGCGGGGCTCGTCGGAGCGGGCCGTACGGAGGTCGTACGGGCCGTGTTCGGGGCGGACCCGTACGACAAGGGGGCCGTGAAGGTCTCCGGCGCCTCGGTCCCCAAGTACGACGTCAACGCGGCGATGACCGCGGGCATCGGGCTGATCCCCGAGGACCGCAAGGGCCAGGGGCTGGTGCTGGACGCCTCCGTCGAGGAGAACCTCGGGCTGGTGACCATGCGGTCGGCGACCCGTGCCGGGCTCGTCGACCTCAAGGGGCAGCGCGCTTCGGCCGCGCGGATCGCCGAGCAACTCGGCGTGCGGATGGCCGGGCTCGGCCAGCACGTCAGGACCCTGTCAGGCGGCAACCAGCAGAAGGTCGTCATCGGCAAGTGGCTGCTCGCCGAGACCAAGGTGCTGATCCTCGACGAGCCGACCCGCGGGATCGACGTCGGCGCCAAGGTCGAGATCTACCAGCTGATCAACGAACTGACGGCCGCCGGTGCCGCCGTCCTGATGATCTCCAGCGATCTGCCCGAGGTGCTCGGCATGAGCGACCGGGTGCTGGTGATGGCCCAGGGCCGGATCGCGGGCGAACTGTCCGCCGACGAGGCCACGCAGGACGCGGTGATGGCACTCGCCGTGAGCACACCTCCCGGTGAAGCCGTAAGCACATCCACAAGTGAACTGGAGGCCGGCCGTGGCCGCTGACACGCTCAAAAGCACAACGGGCGCCGGTGGCGCCGCGGCGGTCCGCCGTCTGCTCCTCGACAACGGCGCGCTCACCGCGCTGATCGTCCTCGTCGTCGCCATGTCGGCGCTGTCGGGCGACTTCCTGACCACGGACAACCTGCTCAACGTCGGTGTCCAGGCGGCCGTGACCGCCATCCTCGCCTTCGGCGTGACCTTCGTGATCGTCTCGGCGGGCATCGACCTGTCGGTCGGCTCGGTGGCGGCCCTGTCGGCGACCGTCCTCGCCTGGAGCGCCACTTCGCACGGCGTACCGGTCGTCATAGCGGTCGTCCTGGCAGTCGCCACCGGCATCGCGGCCGGCCTGGTCAACGGCTTCCTCATCGCGTACGGCAAGCTGCCGCCGTTCATCGCGACGCTGGCCATGCTGTCGGTGGCCCGTGGTCTGTCGCTGGTTATCTCCGAGGGCTCACCGATCGCCTTCCCCGACTCCGTCTCGCATCTCGGGGACACGCTCGGCGGCTGGTTGCCGGTGCCGGTGCTCGTGATGATCGTGATGGGGCTGATCGCCGCCTTCGTGCTCGGCCGGACGTACATCGGCCGCTCCATGTACGCGATCGGCGGCAACGAGGAGGCCGCCCGGCTGTCCGGCCTGCGCGTGAAGAAGCAGAAGCTCGCCATCTACGCCCTGTCCGGCGTCTTCGCCGCCGCCGCCGGCGTCGTGCTCGCCTCCCGGCTGTCCTCCGCGCAGCCGCAGGCCGCCGACGGCTACGAACTCGACGCGATCGCCGCGGTCGTCATCGGCGGCGCCTCCCTCGCGGGCGGCACCGGCAAGGCGTCCGGCACGCTGATCGGCGCGCTGATCCTGGCCGTGCTGCGCAACGGCCTGAACCTGCTGTCCGTGTCCGCCTTCTGGCAGCAGGTCGTCATCGGCGTCGTGATCGCGCTGGCGGTGCTGCTCGACACCCTGCGCCGCAAGGCCGGGTCGACCCCGGTTGCCGCGGGCGTGTCCGGCGGGGGCAGGGGCAAGCAGGCGACGACGTACGCGCTGGCCGCGGTCGTCACCGTGGCGATCGTCGGCGCGACCTCGTTCCTGCACGGCGGCACCTCGTCGTCCTCGACGCCGAAGATGGGTCTGTCGCTGTCCACCCTCAACAACCCCTTCTTCGTGCAGATCAGGGCGGGCGCCCAGGCCGAGGCGAAGAAGCAGGGCGTGGACCTGACCGTCACGGACGCGCAGAACGACGCCTCCCAGCAGGCCAACCAGCTGCAGAACTTCACCAGTTCCGGCTTCGACGCGATCATCGTCAACCCGGTGGACTCGGACGCGGCGGGCCCGTCGGTACGGGCCGCCGACAAGGCGGAGATCCCGGTCGTCGCCGTCGACCGGGGCGTCAACAAGGCCACCACGGACGCACTGGTCGCCTCCGACAACGTCGCGGGCGGCGAGCTCGCCGCGAAGACGGTCGCCGAGAAGCTGGGCGGCAAGGGCAAGATCGTCATCCTGCAGGGCCAGGCGGGCACCTCCGCCGCCCGGGAGCGCGCCGAGGGCTTCGCCAAGGGCCTCAAGGCCTACCCGGGCATCCAGGTGGTGGCCCAGCAGCCCGCGGACTTCGACCGCACCAAGGGCCTCGACGTGATGTCGAACCTGCTCCAGGCGCACCCGGACGTCCAGGGCGTCATCGCCGCGAACGACGAGATGGCCCTCGGCGCGATCAAGGCGCTGGGCTCCAAGGCCGGCACGTCCGTCCAGGTCGTCGGCTTCGACGGCACCCCGGACGGCCTCAAGGCGGTCGCGGCGGGCACGCTGTACGCGTCCGTGGCGCAGCAGCCGACCCAGCTGGGCAGGATCGCCGTGGACAACGCGCTGAGGGCGCTGGAGGGCAAGAAGGTCGAGGAGACGGTGAAGGTGCCGGTGAAGGTGGTCACGAAGGAGAACGTGGCCGGGTTCAGCGGCTGACATCGGCGGGCGGGCGGGCGGTCACAGGGCCGCCCGCCCCGAGTCACTCACTAGGGGAGTTCATTCATGTACGACCACGACCTGCTGGTCGTCGGGTCGGCCAACGCCGACCTGGTGATCGGCGTCGAACGACGGCCCGACGCCGGGGAGACCGTCCTCGGCTCCGACCTGGCCGTCCACCCCGGCGGCAAGGGCGCCAACCAGGCGGTCGCCGCCGCCCGCCTCGGCGCCCGTACGGCCCTGCTGGCCCGGGTCGGCGACGACGCGCACGGCCGGCTGCTGCTCGACTCGCAGCGGGCGGCCGGCGTCGACACGGTGGGTGTCCTGGTGGGCGGCGCGCCGACCGGGGTCGCGCTGATCACGGTGGACCCGTCGGGCGACAACAGCATCGTGGTCTCGCCGGGCGCGAACGGCCGGCTGACGCCGGAGGACGTGCGGGCCGCCGCCGGTGTCATCCACGCCTCGCGCGTGGTGTCGGCGCAGCTGGAGATCCCGCTGGAGACGGTCGTGGAGGTCGTACGGAACCTGGCGGCCGACTGCCGCTTCGTCCTCAACCCGTCACCGCCGCGTCCCCTCCCCCAGGAGGTTCTGGCGGCCTGCGACCCGCTGATCGTCAACGAGCACGAGGCGAGGGTGATCCTCGAGGACGCCCGCGTCGGCGAGCAGCCCGAGGACTGGGCGCGGATCCTGCTCGCGAAGGGCCCCCGGTCGGTCGTGGTGACGCTCGGCGCCGAAGGCTCGCTGGTGGCGTCCTCGGAGGGCGTGACCCGGGTCCCGTCCGTGAAGGTGGCCGCCGTGGACACGACCGGAGCGGGCGACGCGTTCACCGCGGCGCTGGCCTGTCGGCTGGGCGCCGGCGCGTCGCTCGAGGAGGCCGCGGCGTACGCGTCCCGGGTCGGGGCGGCGGCGGTGACCAGGCCGGGCGCGCAGGCGTCGTTCCCCACGGCGGCGGAGGTCGAGGCCCTGTGAAGAAGGCCGGCATCCTGAACCGCCATCTCTCCGGCGCGCTCGCCGAGCTGGGCCACGGGGACGGGGTGCTGGTGTGCGACGCCGGCATGCCGATACCCGACGGGCCGCGGGTCGTCGACCTCGCCTTCCGGGCCGGGGTGCCGTCCTTCTCCGAGGTGCTGGAGGGGCTGCTGGCCGAGCTGGTGGTGGAGGGCGCGACGGCGGCGACGGAGGTACGGGACGCGAACGCGCAGGCCTCGGCACTGCTGGACGACCGCTTCCCCGGCCTCGCCCTGGTCCCGCACGAGAGGCTCAAGGAGCTGTCGGCGGGGGCGCGTCTGGTCGTACGGACCGGGGAAGCGCGGCCGTACGCGAACGTGCTGCTGCGGTGCGGGGTCTTCTTCTGAGCCGCCGACCGTGATTCTCAGCCGCAGGCCAGCGCGCTGAGCCACCGGGCCGGGACTGCGTGCCGCAGGCCAGGACGCCGTGCCACCGGCCGGGAAAAACTTCGAGGGGGTCCGGTCCGTCGACCGGCCCCCCTCGGGTTTTCCCCTCCGCATCAGAACCCCCGCGATCCCCCCGGATCCCCCTCCGAGAAGTCCTGATGCCATGTACGACACAGCATGGGCGGAAAGGGTTGCACGGGTTCCGCGATTTTTTTCAGTCGCGGATCACGTGCTCCACGAACCGTGCCGCGGTCTCCGCGAGCACCTCGCGCCCGTCCCGGGCCCACAACGCGTCGTTGAACAGCTCGACTTCGATGGGACCGGTGTAGCCGGCCGCCTCCACGTAGGCCTTCCACTCCCGCATGTCGATGGAGCCGTCGCCGATCTGGCCGCGGCCGTTGAGGACGCCCTCCGGCAACGGGGTGGTCCAGTCGGCGAGCTGGAAGGTGTGGATGCGGCCGTCGGCGCCCGCGCGGGCGATCTGCTCGGGCGCGGCGTCGTCCCACCAGATGTGGTACGTGTCGACGGTGACGCCGACCTGGTGGGCCGGGAAGCGTTCCGCGAGGTCGAGGGCCTGCGCGAGGGTGGAGACCACGCAGCGGTCGGCCGCGTACATGGGGTGCAGCGGCTCGATGGCCAGCTTCACGCCGTGTTCCTCCGCGTACGGGCCCAGCTCGCCGAGCGCGTCGGCGATCCGCTCCCGCGCGCCGCGCAGGTCCTTGGAGCCGGCGGGCAGGCCGCCGGAGACCAGGACCAGCACGTCGGTGCCGAGGGTGGCGGCCTCGTCGACCGCCCGGCGGTTGTCGTCCAGGGCCTTGGCGCGTTCGTCCGGGTCGATCGCCGTGAAGAAGCCGCCGCGGCACAGGGTGGTGACGTTCAGGCCGGCGTCGCGGACCAGCTTCGCCGTCGCCTCCACACCGTACGACTGGACCGGTTCCCGCCAGAGACCGATGCCCGGGACGCCCAGCTCGAGGCAGGTGTCGACCAGTTCGGGCATCGACAGCTGCTTGACCGTCATCTGGTTGATGGAGAAGCGTTCGAGTCCGGTGCTCACTGGGTCACTCCGTACAGGCTCAGCAGCGTCTTCATCCGTTCCTCGGCCAGCTTCGGGTCGGGGAACAGGCCCAGTCCGTCGGCGAGTTCGTAGGCGTGGGCGAAGTGCGGGAGGGAGCGGGCCGACTGGAGGCCGCCGACCATGGTGAAGTGGCCCTGGTGGCCCGCGAGCCACGCCAGGAACACCACGCCCGTCTTGTAGAAGCGGGTCGGCGTCTGGAAGAGGTGGCGGGACAACGCGACCGTGGGGTCGAGCAGTTCGCGGAAACCGGCCACGTTCCCGGTGTCCAGCACCCGTACCGCCTCGGCCGCCAGGGGCCCCAGCGGGTCGAAGATGCCGAGCAGCGCGTGGCTGAAGCCCTGCTCGTCGCCCGCGATCAGCCCGGGGTAGTTGAAGTCGTCGCCCGTGTAGCAGCGCACGCCCTTCGGGAGCCGGCGGCGCAGGTCGATCTCGCGCTGGGCGTCCAGCAGGGAGACCTTGATGCCGTCGACCTTGTCGGGGTGGGCGGCGATGACCTCGAGGAAGGTGTCGGTGGCGGCGTCGAGGTCCGTCGAGCCCCAGTAGCCCTCCAGCGCCGGGTCGAACATCGGGCCCAGCCAGTGCAGGATCACCGGCTCGGTGGACTGGCGCAGCAGGTGGCCGTAGACGTCCAGGTAGTCCTCGGGGCTCCTGGCCGCCGCCGCGAGTGCCCGCGAGGCCATCAGGATCGCCTGCGCGCCGGACTCCTCGACGAGGGCGAGCTGCTCCTCGTAGGCCGCGCGGACCTCTTCCAGCGTCCCGGCGGTGATCTGGTCGGTGCCGACACCGCACGCGATGAGCCCGCCGACCGCCTTTGCCTCGGCGGCGCTGCGGCGGATCAGCTCGGCCGCGCCCGCCCAGTCCAGACCCATGCCGCGCTGGGCGGTGTCCATGGCCTCGGCGACGCCGAGTCCGTGGGACCACAGGTGGCGGCGGAAGGCGAGGGTGGCGTCCCAGTCGACGGCGGCGGGCGAGTCGGGCGACGCGTCCGCGTACGGGTCGGCCACCACGTGGGCCGCCGAGAAGACCGTACGGGAGGTGAAGGGGGCGCCGGTGGTGACGGCGAGGGGTTCGGGCCGGGGCTCGTACGTCCGCAACCCGCCCTTGAAGTCGGGGAGTTGGATGGTCACAGCGCGATCTCCGGTACGTCGAGACGGCGGCCCTCGGCCGACGACTTCAGGCCCAGCTCGGCGAGCTGGACACCGCGGGCGCCGGCCAGGAGGTCCCAGTGGTAGGGCGCGTCGGCGTAGACGTGCCTGAGGAACAGCTCCCACTGGGCCTTGAAGCCGTTGTCGAACTCGGCGTTGTCGGGCACTTCCTGCCACTGGTCGCGGAAGACCTCGGTGGCCGGGATGTCCGGGTTCCAGACCGGCTTGGGGGTGGCGCTGCGGTGCTGGACGCGGCAGTTGCGCAGACCGGCGACGGCGGATCCCTCGGTGCCGTCGACCTGGAACTCGACGAGTTCGTCGCGGTTGACGCGGACCGCCCACGAGGAGTTGATCTGGGCGATCGCGCCGCCGTCGAGCTCGAAGATGCCGTAGGCGGCGTCGTCGGCGGTGGCGTCGTAGGGCTTGTCGTTCTCGTCCCAGCGCTGCGGGATGTGGGTGGTGGCGATGGCCTGGACGGACTTCACGCGGCCGAACAGCTCGTGCAGGACGTACTCCCAGTGCGGGAACATGTCGACGACGATGCCACCGCCGTCCTCGGCACGGTAGTTCCACGACGGGCGCTGGGCGGTCTGCCAGTCGCCCTCGAAGACCCAGTAGCCGAACTCGCCGCGGACGGACAGGATGCGGCCGAAGAAGCCGCCGTCGATGAGGCGCTTGAGCTTGAGCAGGCCCGGCAGGAAGAGCTTGTCCTGGACCACGCCGTGCTTGATGCCCTTGGCGTTGGCCAGGCGGGCCAGTTCCAGGGCGCCTTCGAGGCCGGTGGCCGTCGGCTTCTCGGTGTAGATGTGCTTGCCCGCGGCGATCGCCTTCTGGAGCGCCTCCTCGCGGGCGGAGGTGACCTGGGCGTCGAAGTAGATGTCGACGGTCGGGTCGGCGAGGACCGCGTCCAGGTCCGTGGAGACGTGCTCCAGGCCGTGCTGCTCGGCGAGCGCGCGCAGGGCGTGCTCACGGCGGCCGACCAGGATCGGCTCCGGCCACAGCACGGTGCCGTCGCCGAGGTCGAGGCCACCCTGCTCGCGGAGGGCCAGGATGGAGCGGACCAGGTGCTGGCGGTAGCCCATGCGCCCGGTCACGCCGTTCATGGCGATACGCACCGTCTTGCGTGTCACGTCTTTCCCTTCGTAGGCGTCGTACGCGGCGTTCGCGCGCGTTTCGTACGCGGTTGTGCGCGCCGCGTACGCCTAGGCCGGGTCTTGGGATTCCCGCCCTGCTGATGAGCGTTACAGCAAGCGCTTTCTATCTGATGAGAAGCTAGCCTCTGAGCAGCGGTCCAGACAAGACCGTGACGGGGTTGAGTTGTTCGAGGGGGCGAACAACCGGGGGCTGGGGCTTTAGGGTCTGCTCGACACCGTTGGCCCACCTACACAACAACGAGGGACCGGCGTGGTCGGTGTGTGTACGACGAGGTACGACGAGATGCGCGACCGGAGGACGACGAGATGACGGTGACCCTGGCGGACGTGGCGGCCCGCGCCCAGGTCTCCCCCGCGACGGTGTCGCGCGTACTGAACGGGAACTACCCCGTGGCCGCGTCCACCCGTGAGCGGGTGCTGCGGGCCGTGGACGAGCTGGACTACGTGCTGAACGGTCCGGCGAGCTCGCTGGCGGCGGCCACGTCCGACCTGGTCGGGATCCTGGTGAACGACATCGCCGACCCGTTCTTCGGGATCATGGCGGGCGCGATCCAGTCGGAGATCGGGGGGCCGGGCGGGCGCGCGGGGGGCGAGCGGCTGGCGGTCGTGTGCAACACCGGGGGCTCCCCGGAGCGCGAGCTGACCTACCTCACGCTGCTGCAGCGACAGCGGGCGGCGGCCGTCGTGCTGACCGGCGGTGCGGTGGAGAACGTGCCGCACGCGGCGGCCATGACCTCGAAGCTGCGCAAGATGGCGGACGCGGGGACGCGGGTGGTGCTGTGCGGGAGACCGCCCGCGCCCGACACCCAGGCGATCGCGCTGACCTTCGACAACCGCGGGGGCGGGCGGGAGCTGACCGAACACCTCATCGGGCTCGGGCACCGGCGGCTGGGCTACATCGCGGGTCCCGAGGAACGTACGACCACCCGCCACCGACTGGAGGGCCACCGGGAGGCGCTGAAGGCCCACGGCATCGACGAGGACCCGCGCTGGACCGTCCACGGGCGGTACGACCGGAGGTCCGGGTACGAGGCCACTCTGGAGCTGCTGCGGCGGGACCCGTCTCTCACGGCGGTGGTCGCGGCGAACGACTCGGTCGCGCTGGGGGCGTGCGCGGCGCTGCGGGACTCCGGGCTGCGGATTCCGGACGACGTGTCGGTGGCCGGGTTCGACGATCTCCCCTTCAGCATCGACGCGGTGCCCGCCCTCACGACGGTACGGCTGCCGCTCGCGGAGGCGGGGGTGCGGGCGGGGCGCATCGCGATGGGGCGCGAGGAGCCGCCGCCGGGCGGGATCGCGACGATCCGGGGGGAGCTGATGGTGCGGGGGTCCTCCGGGGTGCCGCGGGGTTGAGCTTGCCGGTGCCTGTGGGGTGACCCGGCGTTGGCGCACCGGGGGCTCCGCCCCCGGACCCCCGGGCCTTCGCCCACCCTGCCGCCCGTCTCGGTCGGTCGAGGGGTGGGCCTTGTCCTGGGGGCTGCGCCCCCAGACCCCGCTTTCGGCCCTGAAGGGGCCTCGTCCTCAAACGCCGGACGGGCTGGATGATGCGCACCGATGAGTTTTGCGCCGCGCCCCGGTCTGTACCGCCGTAATCGCCGATCAAGGCAGCAGCGAGCAACTGGAGTGAGTCCCATGCGCAGCACCGCACCTGGAGCGGGTGTGGATCGCCGAGCTGGACGGGCGGCCGGTGGGCTGCGTGATGTGCGTACGGGACGAGGCGCCCGCCACCGCCCGGCTGCGGCTGCTGCTGGTCGAGCCGGACGCGCGGGGGCTCGGCATCGGCGACCGGCTGGTCGGGGCGGTCGTCGACTTCGCGCGCGGGGTCGGCTACCGCGATCTCGTCCTGTGGACCAACGACGTCCTCTCCTCCGCCCGCCGCATCTACCAGCGCCACGGCTTCGTCCTCGTCGCCGAGAAACCCCACCGCTCGTTCGGAAAGGACCTGAACGGCCAGGACTGGCGCCTGGACCTCGGCGGCACCGGCGAGTGACAGTAGGGACCATGAAACTGGCGTTCTCCACCCTCGGTGTCCCCGGCCTGCCCCTTTCCGAAGTGCTGCGACTCGCGACGACGTACGGCTACCACGGTGTCGAACTGCGCGCGGATCCGGAGGAGCCGGTCCATCCCGGCCTCGACCTCGCCCAACGCATGGACGTGGCCGCCGAGTTCAAGGCGGCGGGCGTGGAGGTCCTGGGGATCGCGGGGTATGCGCGGGTGGCCGCGCCGGGCGACGACGCCCCCGTGATCGAGGAGATCCGCCGCCTGCTCGACCTCGCCCGCGACCTGGGCGCCCCCTTCATCCGGGTGTTCCCCGGCGGTGCCGCCGAGCAGAGCCGGGAGGAAGCCGACGTCACGGCCGCCCGGCGCCTCGGCACGGCCGCCGAGTACGCCGCCGACCTCGGCGTGCGCATCCTCCTCGAGACCCACGACTCGCACCGCACCGGCGCCGACGCGATCCGCGTCCTCGGCCTGGTCGGCCACCGCCACGTCGGCGCGCTCTGGGACGTCATGCACACCTGGCTGGGCGGTGAGCAGCCCTCGCAGACGTACGCGGCCCTCTCCCCCTACCTCGGATACGTCCAGGTCAAGGACATCGCCTCCCCCGACGACACGACCCCCCTGCGCCTCGGCGCCGGCGTCCTCCCCCTCACCGAGTGCGTCGACGTCCTCAGCCGCCACGGCTGGGACGGCTGGCTGTGCTGGGAGTACGAGAAGCGGTGGTACGAGGCGGCCGCCCCGCTCCCCGACCTGCTGCGCGCGGGCCACGACCACCTGGCCCGGCTGCTCAACGAATCCGCGTAGCGCGGAGTCTGGCAGGTGCGGGCGAGTTGGTGGCGTCCGTCGCCGAGTCGTCCGGGAAGCCGGTGCTCAGTCCCACCAGTGGAACAGCAGGTCGCTCAGCGCAGCCGGCCGCCAGTAACGCACCTGCTCCAGCTCACCCGCCGACAGCTCCCCTACGTCCACCGTGCTCATCGGTGTGCTCAGCTCGGTGACTCGCAGGGCCCGGAGGCCGACCGCCCCGAAGGCGTCGGCCCAGGGCGGCGGGTCCACGAACCGCGACAGCGGGCGTCCGGGCTCCGGCGGGGTGTCCGTGAAGGCGACCAGCGGCAGGTGGGCGTGGCACACGACCGTGCACGGCTCTCCGCGTCCGGTGATCGTGGCCGCCTCGAAGGTCGAGGGTCCGGGGATCGTCAGGACGTCGGCGCGACCCCTGACTCCCCTGGCCGCCTCGAAGCACGCGGCGCGGAACAGCTTCGGGTCCGTCGCCGGAAGCGGCCCGTCGCGCCGGTCCCGGAACCCGGTCGCGCCTCGCGCGGGTCGTATCGGCGCTTCCCCGGGGCCGGACGGGCTCCCGCTATCCCCCCGCACGCGCCGCCAGCCTGGCCACCCGCTCCTCCAGCCGCCCCCGGCACTCCGGCCACTCCGCCGCCGTGACCGAGAAGATCGCGGAGTCGCGCAGCCGGCCGTCCTCGCCCGGCGCCCAGGAGCGGGACCAGTTCCGCAGGACGCCCTCGAAGCGGGCGCCGACGCTCTGGATCGCCGCGCGGGAGCGTTCGTTGCGGGCGTCCGTCTTCAGGTCGACCCGGGACACGCCCCACTTCTCGAAGGCGTGCCGGAACAGCAGCAGTTTGGCCTCGGCGTTGACGCCGGTGCCCTGGGCCGGCCCGGCGAGCCAGGTGAAGCCGACCTCGACGGCGTCGAGCCGGTCGTCCGTCAGCCAGCAGCGGGGCTCCCAGTACGAGGTGGCGCCGACCACCTGTCCCGTGAGCGTCGAGATCTGGACGTACGGCGCGAGTCGTCCCGTGGCCGCGCGGGCGAGCTGCGCGTCGATGTAGGCGCCGACCTCGTCGGCCCTCGGCACCCACGTGAACGCGTAGGTGCCCCGGTCCGCTTCCGCCGCCACCGCCAGCCCGGCCGCGTGCCGGTGCTCCAGCGGTTCCAGGCGGACCAGCGTCCCCTCCAGGACCGGCCCCTCCAGCTTGAAGCTCACCTTTTGCCGCCCCTCACAGCCGTGCGCGCAGCGCCCCGAACTCCTCATGGAAACCGGGGAAAGTCTTGCGGACGCATCCGGGGTCGTCGAACGAAATACCCGGCACCCGGAGCCCGGTGACCGCGAACGACATCACGATGCGGTGGTCGCCGTACGACGTGATCTCCGCACCGGAGGCAGCGGCAGGCAGCCCCGGGCGGATCTCGATCCAGTCGGGGCCCGTCTCCACCGCAACGCCCAGCCGTCGCAGGTTCTCCGCGCAGGCCTCCAGGCGGTCGCACTCCTTGACCCGGGTGTTCGCCACGTCCTCGATCCGCACCGGGCCGGAGGCGAAGGGGGCGATCGCGGCCAGGGTCGGCATCGTGTCCGAGATGTCCCGCATGGCGACCGTGAGGCCGTCCAGACGGCCGGTTCCCCTGACCGTCGTGCCCTCCGCGCCGAACGACACCTCGGCGCCCATCCGCCGCAGTACGTCCACGAAGCCCAAGTCGCCCTGGAGCGCCCCCGTTCCGAGGCCGGGGACGGTGACCTCGCCGCCCGTCACGGCCGCCGCCGCGAAGAAGTAGCTCGCCGTGGAGGCGTCGGGCTCGATCGCGTAGGTCGTCGCCCGGTAGCCGCCCGGCGGGACGACGAAGACGTTCCCGTCCCGGCGCACCTCGACACCGAACGCCCGCATCATCGCGATGGTGATCTCCACGTACGGCACCGAGACGAGGTCGGTCACCGTGATCCGCAGACCCGTCCGCGTCAGCGGACCCAGCAGCAGCAACGCCGTCAGGTACTGCGAGGACTGACCCGCGTCCAGGGTGACCTCGCCGCCCTCGACGCCCGCCGCCACCACCGTCAGCGGGTGGTGGCCCTCCGCCTCCTCGTGCCGCAGGTCCACGCCCAGGTCGCGCAGGGCGCGCGTCAGGGGGAGCAGCGGGCGGCGGCGCATCTGGGGTGACGCGTCGAAGCGGTACGTGCCGTGGCCGGCCGCCGCCAGGGTCGGCAGGAAGCGGGCCGTGGTCGCGCCGTCGCGGCAGTACACGTCGGCCTCGGTGACCGCCGGGCCCTGGGGGCGGCCGTCGACCTGCCAGGCGTCCGGGGTCCGGCCGACGCGGTAGCCGAGCCGTACCAGGCCCTCGGCGAAGCCCTCCGTGTCGTCCGATCGGAGCGGTCGTACGAGGGTGGTGACGCCGTCGGCCGCGGCCGCCAGGAAGAGGGCGCGGGCGGTGATGGACTTCGAGCCTGGGATGTCGACTACGGGCATGCCCCGATGATCGCCCACCTACGGGTCCCGCGCCGGGACGTCCACGGGATGAAACGCCTTCCGTAACGCCCCGTCGAACCCACCGGCCCCAGGTTCACCAACTTCGGAAATACGGCCCGAGCCGGGAACCCCGCCCCCTCCCCGCTCGTCCAACCCGCAAGCTGTCGGAGAGTCACCGTGGTGCGGTGTCGGCCTCGCTGCTGGCTGCGAACGCTGACCCACCCTCTCCGCCGTACCGCGGCCGGCAGCATGCCGCCATCGGCGCGCCCCCCTCCAACTGCGCCGATGGCGGCCCCTTTCTGGTTACTGTGCGCTCCCTTGACCGGCAGAAACTTCCCGGATATTGGTGACCTCTCGGAAGTTTCCTTCAGTGGCTCTCCTCCGGAAGGAGCACACGTGCCCGACATCAGCACGGGAAGCACGGGAAGCACCGCACACCCCTCCAGACGCACCGTCCTCGCCGCCACCGCGGGTGCCACCGCCGCACTGACGGTCGGCGGAACCTCGCACGCCGTCTCCGACGACAAGTCCCTCCGCTCCCTCGCCTCCCGTATGACCCTGGAGGAGAAGGTCGGCCAGCTCTTCGTGACACGGGTCTACGGCCACTCGGCAACCGCCCCCGACCAGGCCGACATCGACGCCAACCTCAAGGAGCTCGGCGTGCGCACGGCCGCCGAACTGGTCGCCAGGTACCGGGTCGGCGGGATCATCTACTTCAGCTGGGCGCACAACACCCGCAGCCCCCAGCAGATCGCGGACCTGTCGAACGGGATCCAGAAGGTGTCCCTGGAGCAGCCGCGCGGGCTGCCCGTGCTGATCTCCACCGACCAGGAGCACGGCATCGTCTGCCGGGTCGGGAAGCCCGCCACCCTGTTCCCGGGCGCCATGGCCGTCGGCGCCGGCCGCTCCCGTGCCGACGCCCGCACCCTCGGCCTCCTCGCGGGCCGCGAGCTGCGGGCGCTGGGCATCCGGCAGAACTACTCCCCCGTCGCCGACGTGAACGTCAACCCGGCGAACCCGGTGATCGGCGTCCGGTCCTTCGGTGCCGAGCCGGGCGCGGTGGCCGGGCTGGTCGCCGCCGAGGTCGCCGGCTACCAGCGTTCGAGGATCGCCGCGACCGCCAAGCACTTCCCCGGGCACGGCGACACCGCCGTCGACAGCCACTACGGCTTCCCGGTCATCACCCACACGCGCGCCCAGTGGGAAGAGCTCGACGCGCCGCCCTTCCGGGCCGCCATCCGCGCCGGCATCGACTCGATCATGACCGCGCACATCATGGTCCCGGCGCTCGACGACTCCGGCGACCCGGCCACCCTCTCCCGGCCGATCCTCACCGGCATCCTGCGCGAACAGCTCGGTTACGACGGGGTCGTGGTGACGGACTCCCTCGGCATGCAGGGCGTCCGGGAGAAGTACGGCGACGACCGCGTGCCGGTGCTCGCGCTGAAGGCCGGGGTGGACCAGCTCCTCAACCCACCGGACCTGGACCTCGCCTGGAACGCCGTGCTGAAGGCCGTACAGGACGGGGAGCTCACCGAGGCGCGGCTGGACGTGTCGGTCCTGCGGGTGCTGCGACTGAAGGCGAAGCTGCGGTTGTTCGAGATGCCGTACGTCAGTCAGGCCGGTGTCACCGACACCGTCGGCACCGCGGCTCATCTGGCGGCGGCCGACCGCATCGCTGAGCGGACGACCACGCTGCTGGTGAACCAGGGGCGGCTGTTGCCGCTGTCCCGGCGTACGCATGCCAGGGTCCTCGTCGTCGGGGCCGATCCCGCCTCGCCGTCCGGAACGACCGGGCCGCCCACCGGGGTGCTCGCGGACGCGCTCACCGAACTCGGCTTCACCGCCACCGCCCTGTCGACGGGCACCGCCCCCTCGGCCGCCACGATCGCCGGGGCCGTCGCGGCGGCCCGGGACGTGGACGCGGTGGTGGTGGGGACGTACAACGTCACCGCGACCAGCGCCCAGAAGACGCTCGTCGAGCAGCTGGTGGCGACCGGGAAGCCGGTGGTGGCGGTCGCGATCCGCAATCCGTACGACGTGGCCCAGCTGCCCTCCGTACCGGCCTGCCTGGCGGCCTACTCCTGGACCGACGTCGAACTGCGGGCCGCCGCCCGGGTGATCGCCGGCCGGGCGGCGCCGCGCGGGAGGCTGCCGGTGCCGGTGGTCCGGGCGGACGATCCGGCGCGAGTGCTGTATCCGGTCGGGCACGGGCTGTCGTATCAGACGTAGCCCTCATACGCCACGCAACCGGCGTACGCCCCCCAAAAGGCTCAAAGCGCCCTGCACGTCTGGCGTGGGCCCGCCGCGGCGGGTCACGCTGGACGGGGGTACCCGGGGGGATGGCGATGCGCGAGAGATGTTCCGTGGGGGTCGTGTGCGCCCTGCTGGCGCTGCTGGCTGCCCTGTTGACGGGATGTTCGGGACCGGCGTCCAGCGCGGGCGGCGGCCGCGGCGAGGAGGACGGGCGGCTGGGCACGGCGGTGTCGCCCTCGCCCTCGCGGACCTCCGGCTACGGCGCGGTGTTCCTCGCCGTCGACGAGTGCAGCTCCTTCGGAACCACCAGCTTCACCGAGGTGGCCTGCACCGGTGAGCGGGCGGCGGCCCGGGTCGTGGCCCGCCACGACGGCACGGTCGGCGACGGGCCGCAGTGCCCCGCGACCACCGACTTCGTGCTGCACATCAGCGAACAGAGCCAGGTGTCCGACGAGGACGGCGACGGGGCGATCCCCCAGGGCTACGCGTGCATGCGCAACCTGGGCGCACCCCATCCCGGCGACCCCGGCGGCGGAGGCGGGCCCCGCACCATCGTCGGCGACTGCGTCTACGGCCTGGGCGACGGCCAGGTCCGCGAGACCGCGTGCGACGGCAAGGGCGACAAGAAGCCGGAGCACAAGGTGACCAAGGCGGTCGACAAGCGCACCCAGTGCCCCCTGTCGACCGCCCTCTACGTCCAGTTGGGCGGCGAACACCCGGTGGGCTGCGCCCGGCCGGTGTGACCCGCAAGGGGGCCGCCGGCCGGGCGCACCACAGGAGTTACGGACGCAGCGCGGGCTCGCGCTCCACGTCCCGCTTGTCCAGCCTGGCGTCGAACTTGGCCAGCGGCTTCGCCGCCGACGGGTCCGCCTGGACGGTGGAGGAGGCGACGCCCGCCCAGTCCAGGATCCGGGCCGTGGCGAGTGCCTTCTGGTCGGGGACCAGGCCGGCCACGTTGGCACCGTGGTTGAGGCCGGGGGCGGTGAACACGTACGAGTCCTTCGCGCCCTTGGCGAGGCGGAACGGCTCGGCGCCCCACGGGTCGTTCTGGCCGTAGACGAAGAGCATGTGACGGGCGTTGTGCTTCACCCAGGTGTCCACGTCACGCATCGCGTACGGCTGGAACTTCATCGAGATGTCGCGCGGGACGAAGTTCCGGGGCGGCTGGTAGCCGTAGCGGATGTACTTCTTCTCGATGTGCGGGAACCCGATCGTCGGCGCGCCGAGCTGCGTGCCCGCCTGGTAGTAGTACGGCGTGTACGGCGACAGGCCCTGGTCGGTGTAGAAGGAGAACCCGGAGATCGTGTCGATCGAGGTCCAGATGTCGTCGTCGGTCGCGTTCTTCGCGTCCGCCGGGATCGAGTCGCAGTCGGAGAGCAGGCTGTACTGCCAGAAGCCCCAGACGTAGTCGAGGACGACCGCCTCGTAGGCCCGGTCCAGACTGCCGATCGTGGTGAAGGTGAAGCCGTTCTCGGCCGCGAGCGCCTCGTACTTCTTCTCCAGCGGCTCGCGGCGCACCAGCGCCTCGCGCTGCACCGCGTTCAGCCGGTCGCGGCACTCCTTGGTGCCGACGGTGGCGAAGAAGCGGTCGTAGGCCGAGTCCTCCTTGTTCACGACGTCGTTGGGGGCGACGTACGCGACGACGCCGTCCATGTCCTTCGGGTAGAAGCGCTCGTAGTAGGTGGCGGTCATGCCGCCCTTGGAGCCGCCCGTGGAGATCCACTTCTTGGTGTAGATCTTCTTCAGCGCCTTGAAGATGCGGTGCTGGTCGCTGGCGGCCTGCCAGATGTCCAGCTTGGTCCAGTCGGCCGGGTCGGGCCGGGACGGCGTGAAGAAGCGGTACTCCATGGAGACCTGGTTGCCGTCCACGATCTGGGTCGGCTCGCGGCGGCCCGGGTTCGTGGAGACGTTGTAGCCGCCGGTGTAGAAGACCGTCGGGCGGGAGACGTCCTTGTGCAGCAAGGTGATCCGCTGCTGGAACGTGCCCTTGGACGGGTGGCGGTGGTCGACCGGCTGGGTGTAGTTGAGGACGAAGAAGCGGTAGCCGGTGTAGGGCTTCTCCTCGATCAGGCTCATCCCCGGAATGGCGAGGAGTTGGTCCTTGATGTCCGTGGCCGCGGTGGTGCCGGTGGTACCTGTGGTGCCTATGGCCTCCGGCTCGGCGGCTGTGGCCGCCCCCGCCGTGCTCAACGTGCCTATGAGCACCGTGAGCGCCAGCAGCCATCTGAGCGCCTTGCGCATGCACCCTCCCCTGTGAGTACAGATGTGCGCCGGAAGCTAGCGGAGCAAGTCGCCTCAGCACCAGGGGAGATGAGCTTTTGGTGGGGAAAACCCTGTAGGAAGTCTGTGGATCGGCCTGTGGTTCGGCCTGTGGTTCGGCCTGTAATGCGGTCCGTGTTCGGTCCGTGGTTCAGCACATAATCCAGACGGATCTGTACGATCCGCCGCCCACCGCCCCCTTGACCCGCACGCAGCGCTGACCGGCGTGCACGGTCCTCGGTCCGGCGAAGCGCGCGTACCGCCCCTCGTCCACGACCGGGTGGAGGCCGTACGCCTGCACGCTGACCATCATGTACCGCCACGTGCCGGGCTTCTTGGGCAGCGTGACCGCGCAGACGTACCCGCGCCGCTTGTACACCTCCACGGAGCCGGTGGAGAACGAGAACGACTTGACCTTGCGCCCCCCGCAGGAAGAGTCGGCGGCCTGTGCGTCCCCGGGCGCGGCAAGAGCGAGCAGCCCGGAGGCGGTCAGTACGGCCAAGCCGAGCGCCATCCGCCGGCGAATCCCAGCACCCCTGTCCACAGACGTCCCTCCCGTATCGCGCGATGAGCGTACTGGTGTACGGACGCGGGACAGGTGTCGGATGGTTGCCGGTGTCCGGCCGTCAGGCCGCCGAGCGCCGGGCCGTCAGGCCGCCGCGGGCTCGTCCTCCCCCACGAACGTCCGCCACAGCTCGGCATACCGCCCGCCCTGCGCGAGCAGCTCGTCGTGCGTGCCGTCCTCGGCGACCCGTCCGTGATCCATGACGACCACCCGGTCCGCGCGGGCCGCCGTGGTCAGCCGGTGGGCGACCACGAGTGTCGTACGGCGGCCCGCGATACGGTCGGTGGCCTGGTTGACCTGGGCTTCCGAGGCCAGGTCCAGGGCCGCGGTCGCCTCGTCGAGGAGGAGGACGTCCGGGTCGACCAGCTCGGCACGGGCGAGCGCGATCAGCTGGCGCTGGCCCGCCGAGAGGTTGCGGCCGCGTTCGGCGACCTCGTGCAGGTAACCGCCCTCCAGCGTGGCGATCATCTCGTGGGCGCCGACCGCGCGGGCCGCCGCCTCCACCTCGGCGTCGGTGGCGTCCGGGCGACCGTAGGCGATGGCGTCGCGCACGGTGCCCTGGAAGAGGTAGGCCTCCTGCGGGACGACCCCGAGGCGGTGGCGGTACGAGGTGAGGTCGAGGGCGCGGAGGTCCGTGCCGTCGACGGTCACCCGGCCGCCCGTCGGGTCGTAGAAGCGGGCGACCAGCTTGACCAGCGTCGACTTGCCGGCGCCCGTCTCGCCGACGAAGGCGACCGTCTGGCCGGCGGGGATGCGCAGGTCGATGCCGGTCAGGGCCTCTTCGGGTTTGTCGGTGGAGCCGTACGCGAAGTGCACGTCCTCGAAGGCGATCTCGCCCCGTAGGGAGAGGACGTCGAGCGGGTCGTCGGCGCCCTTGGTGGAGGTGGGCTCCTGGAGCAGTTCCTGGATGCGGCCCAGCGACACCGTCGCCTGCTGGTAGCCGTCGAAGACCTGGGAGAGCTGCTGGACGGGGGCGAAGAACAGGTCGATGTAGAGGAGATAGGCGACCAGGGCGCCGGTGGTGAGGGTCGCCGCGTCGACCCGTCCCGCGCCCGCGATCAGGACGGCGGCGGCCGCCACCGACGACAGCAGCTGCACGAACGGGAAGTAGATCGAGATCAGCCACTGGCCCCGGATGCGCGCTTGGCGGTAGCTGTCGCTGCGCTCCGCGAACCGCCGGCTGCCGTCGTGCTCGCGGCGGAAGGCCTGCACGATCCTGAGCCCGGACACCGACTCCTGGAGGTCGGCGTTGACCAGCGAGACCCGCTCACGGGCCAGTTCGTACGCCTTCACGCTCGCCCGGCGGAAGAAGAACGTGGCGATGATCAGTGGAGGCAGGGTCGCGAAGACGACGAGGGCGAGCTGCACGTCGATCACCAGCAGGGCGCCCATGATGCCGAAGAAGGTGACGATCGAGACGAACGCGGTGACCAGGCCGGTCTGGAGAAAGGTCGAGAGGGCGTCGACGTCCGTCGTCATCCTCGTCATGATCCGGCCGGTCAGCTCCCGCTCGTAGTAGTCGAGTCCGAGCCGCTGAAGCTGGGAGAAGATCTTCAGGCGCAGGGAGTACAGGACCCGTTCGCCGGTCCGCCCCGTCATCCGGATCTCGCCGACCTGCGCGGCCCACTGGACGAAGACGCTGAGCAGGGCGAGGAGACTGGCGGCCCAGACCGCGCCCAGGGCCATGTCCGTGACGCCGTCGTCGATGCCGTGCCGGATCATCACCGGGAGGAGCAGGCCCATCCCGGCGTCCACGGCGACGAGGACGAGGCTCACGAGCAGCGGCAGGCCGAAGCCCCGCAGCAGCCTGCGCAGGCCGTACGACTCCTCGGCGGCGACCGCCCGGGCCTCGTCGATGCCCGGGGTGTCCGTCGCCGGGGGCAGCGCGTCGACCTGGGCGAGGAGTTCGGGGGTGGCCGGGGTGCCGTCCATGGCGATGTCCCGGCGCTCGCGCTCCCCCGCCCAGAGCCTGGGCGTGATGCCGCTCTCGGCGTCGAACTCGGCGTCCAGCTCGTCCCGTACCGAGGTGTCCTCCGCCGGTTCCGCGGGCCGGGCGTGGCCGGGTGAGACGCCGCCGAGCTCGTCGGGGTCGGTGAGGAGGCGGCGGTAGAGCGCGGACCGCTGCTGGAGCTCCTCGTGGGTGCCGAGGTCGGCGAGCCGGCCGCCGTCGAGGACGGCGATGCGGTCGGCGAGGTTGAGGGTGGAGCGGCGGTGGGCGATCAGCAGCGTGGTCCGGCCCCGCATGACGTGCTGGAGGGCCTCGTGGATCTCGTGCTCGACGCGGGCGTCCACGGCGGAGGTGGCGTCGTCGAGGACCAGCAGGCGCGGGTCGGTGAGGATGGCGCGGGCCAGCGCGACGCGCTGGCGCTGGCCGCCGGAGAGGGTGAGGCCGTGCTCGCCGACCGTGGTGTCGTAACCGTCGGGGAGTTCCCTGATGAAACGGTCCGCCTGGGCGGCGCGGGCGGCCTTCTCGATCTCCTCCTGGGTCGCGTCCGGACGGCCGTACGCGATGTTGTTGCGGACCGTGTCCGAGAAGAGGAAGGAGTCCTCGGGGACCAGGCCGATCGCGGCCCGCAGCGAGTCGAGGGTCAGCTCGCGGACGTCGTGGCCGCCGATGAGGACGGCGCCGCGCGTCACGTCGTAGAAGCGGGGCAACAGCAGCGACACGGTCGACTTGCCGGAGCCGGAGGAGCCGACGACGGCGAGGGTCTCGCCGGGGCGGATCTCGAAGCTCAGCCCGTCGAGAACCGGGCGCTCACGGTCGTAGCCGAAGGAGACGTCGTCGAACTCGACGGTCGCGGGCGCGTCGGCGGGAAGTTCCTTGCCGCCGTCCCGCATCGACGGCTCGGTGTCGATCAGCTCCAGGACGCGTTCCGTGCCCGCCCTGGCCTGCTGGCCGACCGTGAGGACCATGGCGAGCATGCGGACCGGGCCGACGAGCTGGGCGAGGTAGGTGGAGAAGGCGACGAACGTGCCGAGCGTGATGTGGCCGCGGACCGCGAGCCAGCCGCCGACCGCGAGCATCGCGACCTGGCCGAGGGCGGGGACGGCCTGGAGGGCCGGGGTGTACCTGGAGTTGAAGCGGATGGTGCGCAGACGGCCGGCGAAGAGGCGGCGGCCGACCTCCCGGAGCTTCCCGGTCTCCTGGTCCTCCTGCCCGAAGCCCTTCACCACGCGTACGCCGCTGACCGCGCCGTCGACCACGCCCGCGACGGCGGCGGCCTGGGCCTGGGCGTACCAGGTGGCGGGGTGCAGCTTGGTGCGGCTGCGCTTGGCGATCCACCACAGGGCCGGGGCGACGGCCAGCGCGACCAGCGTGAGCGGCAGCGACAGCCAGGCCATGATCACCAGGGAGATCAGGAACAGCACGAAGTTCCCGATGGTCATCGGGAGCATGAACAGCAGGCCCTGGATCAGCTGGAGGTCGCTGGTGGCCCGGCCGACGACCTGGCCGGTGGACAGCTCGTCCTGACGGCGGCCGTCGAGGCGGGTGATCGTCCCGAACATGTCGGTCCGCAGGTCGTGCTGCACGTCGAGGGCGAGGCGGCCGCCGTAGTAGCGGCGGATGTAGGTGAGGACGTAGACGACGACGGCCGCGGCGATCAGGGCACCCGCCCAGGGGGCCATGTCCCGGCTGTGGTCGCCGATCACGTCGTCGATGATCACCTTGGTGACCAGCGGGACCAGCGCCATGACGGCCATGCCGACCAGCGAGGAGCCGAGGGCGAGGACGACGTCCTTGGGGTGGCGCCATGCGTAACCGGCCAGCCTGCGCGCCCAGCCCTGCGTCTCCCCCTGTTGCGCTGCCACGCCGGTGCCTTCCGTTCGTCCTGCTCGCCTGCTCATCCTGCTCGTCCGGAAGGCACCAACGCGAAAGGAAGCGGATTTCATCCCTCCGCAACAAAACGGGAGGCAAGAGCGTCAGACGCGACCCGCAGGTGGGTCAGACGCGTACCCGCGGGTGGGTCAGACGCGACCCGCGGGTGGGTCAGACGCGTACCCGCAGGTGGGTCAGACGCGTACCCGCAGGTAGTAGAAGCGGGTCGTCTGTACCGGGTTCTGGTTGTCGTCGCTGACCAGGAGCACCTTCAGGGCGCCCTTGTCCCGGCCCGTGATCGTCATGCCCTCGATGTTGTCGAGGAGCGGGTTCGGCTGGGGCTGCTTCGCCGTGGCGCCCAGGGTCGGGCAGGCGGCGATGTCCGCGAGCGGGGTCTTCTTGATCAGGCGTACGCCGTCCTGGCCCGTCAGGTTCTCGATGCCGCTGGTGTCGGTCGCCCGGCGCGGGTCGGCCAGGTAGAGGCGGACGGTGTTGCCGACGCCGGAGGTGAAGCCGCGTTCCAGGACGAGGAGGCGGCCGTCGGGCGTGGCCTGGACCTCGGGGACGCCGAGACCGGCGTCGACCGGGTAGGCGTACTGGGCGGCGAGCTCGAAGTGTCCGCCCTTCGTCCGCTGCCAGGTCTGGAAGCGGACGATGGTCGAGCTGTCGCCGGTCAGGGCGTACTCCATCGACGCCAGCAGGGTGCGACCGCCGGGGAGCAGCGTCAGCCCCTCGAAGGTGCCGTTGGAGACGGCCCGGCCGGCGGGGGCGACCTGGAGGGCGGGCGGCACGGGGAGGCGGTCGAGGATCTTGCCTTCGGGGCTGTAGCGACGTATCGACGGCTCGGTCTCGGAGGTGATCAGCCGGGTGCCGTCCCGGTCGATCACCAGGCCCTCGGAGTCGAGGGCGGTGCCGTTCTCGTCGGCGAGCGGGACGACGGACTTCGGCCCGAGCGTCTTCGCGTCCAGGTCGAACAGGGACGACCGGTCGGAGAGGGCAGCCAGTGAGCCGTCCTTGTCCACGGCGAGCGCGGAGAGGTTGCCGACGAAGGTGCCGTCGTACGTCGTCTTGTCGAGCGCGTCGGAGAAGCGGTCGATGGAGACGGACGGGGAGCAGGCGTTCGCGGCGGCGTGGGCGGGACCGGCGGCGGTCAGGCAGGTGGCCGCCGCCAGGGCCGCGGAGGTGGTGGCGAGTACGGTTCGCAGGCGCATGAAGGTCACGGTAGGACGGGCCGGTGACGGACGGGAGACCGGCTGGTGAAGCGTCGTGGCCTCAGCTCGCGGCGAGATCCCTGTGGACGACCTTCGCGACGCCCTGGATCGTGGCGATCCCGTAGTTCATGGTGCTGTTGCCGTGCGTGAGCACCGTGATCATGTAGTCGTGGCCGCCGCCCTTGAAGGCGCCGACGCTGTGCACCCGCCAGCCGTTGGTGGCCCGCTGCAGCCAGCCGTTCTTGACGGCGACGGAGACTCCGGACGGCACTCCGTACGGCGTTCCCCAGCGCTGCGAGGAGATGACCTGGCCCATCAGCTTGAGGATGTAGGCGCGGGAGTTGTCGCTCAGGACCGTGTTCTTCGCGGTGACGAGCTTGAGCAGCTTCTGTTCGTCGGTGACGGTGATCTGGGTCAGACCCCAGTAGCCGTTCGCGCCGGGTTTCGTCTGCGTCATCCCGGCCGCGGTGAGGAAGCCCTTGATCTTCGTCAGGCCCAGCTGCTTCCACAGCGTGCTGGTCGCGGCGTTGTCCGACTTGGTGATCATGGCCTTGGCGAGCGTGGTCTCGCGGTCGGTGAGGTAGCGGTTGTGCTTCTTCGCGTCCCACAGCAGCGTGGCGAGCACGGTGACCTTGACCACGCTGGCCGAGTCGAAGGCCGTCGAGGGGCGCAGAGTGCAGGTCGTCTTGGTGGTGCGGTCGTAGACGCCGACGGCGACCGTGCCCTTGCGGGTCGCGAGAGCCGCGGTGATGTCCTTCCTCAGCTTGTCGGCGAGGCCCGCCTTGGCGGACGTACAGCTGACGGTCGGTGTGGCAGCGGCGGCGGGCGCGGCGGCGGCCACGACGGGGATGAGCACACCCGCGCCCACGCCTGCCGCGAGCACTCTCGCGCGTCTCGATATCCCTTGAGTCATGCCCCTGTTGACTCACGAGTTCGAGGGAAAGGTTGTACGGATCGGCGCATGTGTTGGGCAAAGCCTGCGCAAGGCGTTACCCGGTCCTGTGCGAATTCACAGGCGGCAACAAGGTCCGGCACAGCGCGCACCCACCCCCACTTCGGATCATGCCCGGGTGACATCAGCCACCGATCCCCACCCCCACACGACCGCGTCCCCCGACCTGCCGCCGCCGGCCCCGCCCGCGGCGCCTCCGGACAAGGCGCCCCGCTGGTCGCTCCCCGCGCTCGTCGCGATCATGGTCCTGGCGGCGGTGCTCTACGCCTGGAACCTGTCCGGCTCGGGCCTGAACAGCTTCTACAGCGCCGCCGTGCTGAGCGGCACGCAGAGCTGGAAGGCCTGGTTCTTCGGCTCGTTGGACGCCGGGAACTTCATCACCGTCGACAAGCCGCCCTTCGCGCTGATGGTGATGGGCCTGTCGTGCCGGATCCTCGGGTACGGCACCTGGCAGATGATGGCGCCGATGATCGCGGCGGCGCTCGGCACGATCTGGATCCTGCACGCGTCCGTGAAGCGGGTGTTCGGGCACGCGGCGGCGGCCGTCGCCGCGCTGGTGCTCGCCCTCACGCCGATCACGGTCGCCATCAACCGGGACAACAACCCCGACACGCTGCTCGTGTTGCTGATGGTGGGCGGTGCGGCGCTGGCGCTGCGGGCGGTCCGCAACGACAGGTTGCTGCCGCTGATCGGCTCGGCCGTCTGCTTCGGGCTCGCCTTCAACACCAAGATGCTCCAGGGCTACATCGCCCTGCCGGCCGTCTTCGCCGTGTACGTGTACGCGTCGAGGCTCGACTGGAAGAAGAAGGCCGTCAACCTGGTCCTGGCGGCCGTGGCGCTCGCGGTCTCCAGCTTCTGGTGGGCGGCGGCCGTGTCCCTGGTACCCGCCTCCGAACGGCCGTACATCGGCGGCTCGACCGACGGCACCGCCTGGAACCTGATCATGGGCTACAACGGCCTGGGCCGGATCTTCGGCGGCGAGGGCAACGGCGGGGGCGGCGGGGGCGGCGGCTTCTCCGGTACGGCCGGACTCGGACGCCTCTTCAACGACATCCTCGGCGGCCAGATCTCCTGGCTGATCCCCTTCGCGGCGATCGCCTGCGCCGGCGGTCTCGTCCTGTGCGGCCGCACCTCGCGCACCGACCTGACCCGGGCCGCGCTGGTGCTGTGGGGCGGCTGGACCGCCCTGCACTACCTGACGTTCGCCATGGCCGAGGGCACCATGCACCCGTACTACACGACCGCGCTCGCCCCGGGCATCGCGGCGCTGTGCGGAAGCGGCGGCGTCATGCTGCTGCGCGCCTTCCGCGCCGACAGGCGCTGGGCGTGGGTCCTGCCGGCGGCCCTGGCCGTCACGGCGATCTGGTCCGTCGTACTCCTGCGCCGGGCCTCCGGCTGGAACACCTGGCTGTGGCCGGCGATCGCGGTGGTCATGGCGCTGGCGATCACGGGTCTGCTCGTCTTCCGCTCCGGCAACCGGGTACGGCTGCTGGCGGCCTCGGTGGTCGCGGCGATCGTCGCCGCGGTGGCGGGCCCGGCGGCGTACGCCTGGTCGGTGCCGTCCGGTTCGGGCGGCGGGGGCGGAATGGGCGGCGGTACGAACCCGACCGCCGGGCCGTCGACGGGCAGCGGCTTCGGCGGCGGCGCGGGCGGTGGCCCCGGCGGTGCGGGCGGCGGGCGGGGCGGCTTCGGCGGCGGTGAGATGCCGGACGGTGGTACGCAGCAGGGTGGTCAGGCGGGCAGCCAGGCGGGCGGTCAGCAGCCGGGCCAGGACAGCGGGGGTCAGATGACGCCCGGCGGCGGCAACGGTGAACTGCCCGGCGGCCAGAGCGGCCAGGCTCCCGGCGGTACCGGTGCGACGGGCGGTACGCCGCCCGGAGGCACCGGCGGGGCCGTCGGCGGCGGCACCGGCCGGGGCGGCGACCTGGGCGGCGCGAGCAGCGAGCTCGTCTCGTATCTGGAGAAGCACCAGGACGGCGCCAAGTGGCTGCTGGCGGTGTCGAGTTCGCAGAGTGCCGCGCAGCTGATCGTGAGCAGCGGCGAGCCCGTCATCTCCATGTGGGGCTGGTCCGGCAGCGACAAGGCGATGACCCTCGCGAGGCTCAAGGAACTGGTGAAGAAGGGCGAGCTGCACTACATCCAGCTCGGTGGCGGCGGCATGGGCGGTGACTCCGGCATCAGCTCCGAGGTCACGGAGTGGGTGCAGAAGAACGGGACGGCGGTGAAGGAGAGCGAGTACAGCTCCTCCGCCACCAACTCCAGCTCGGACACGCCCTCGTCCACGCAGAACCAGTCGACGGTCTACCGTCTGGACGCGTCGGACGTCGGCTGATCCGGCCCACACGGCCCACACCGCCCCAAGGGCCCCTGACCCACGGTCAGGGGCCGTTTTGGTATGTCAACTCGCGTAGACAAGGGGCACATTGTCGGTTCCAGTCACCTGATGGACATGTTCGATTCATGGACACGCTCGCATGTCCATGTCACGATCCCGATTGCCTGCTCATTCAACCCGCGTAGAACGGACACCCCCGATGCCCGTGACCCCCATACGCACGCGCCGCTGGAAGCCCCTGGCGCTCGCCGTCTCCGCCGTCATGGTCGCTCTCGCCGCCCCCGCGCTGACCGCGACCCCGGCCGCGGCCACGACGACCGCGTACGACACGACGTACTACAAGAACGCGGTCGGCAAGACGGGGACGAGCCTCAAGTCCTCGCTGCACACGATCATCACCCCCCAGACGAAGCTCTCGTACTCGGCCGTCTGGGAAGCGCTGAAGGTCACCGACCAGGACCCGAACAACACCAGCAACGTCAAGCTGCTCTACTCCGGAATCTCCCGCAGCAAGACCCTGAACGGCGGCAACACCGGCAACTGGAACCGTGAGCACGTGTGGGCGCAGTCCCACGGCGACTTCGGCACCTCGGCCGGTCCCGGCACCGACCTGCACCATCTGCGCCCCGAGGACGTGCAGGTCAACAGCATCCGCGGCAACAAGGACTTCGACAACGGCGGCAGCAGCTTCACCAACTCCGGCGGCAGCCTCACCGACTCGAACTCCTTCGAGCCCCGCGCAGCGGTCAAGGGCGACGTGGCCCGCATGATCCTCTACATGGCCGTCCGCTACGAGGGCGACGACAGCTGGCCCGACCTGGAGCCCAACGATGCCGTGACCAACGGCAGCGTCCCCCTCCACGGCCGCCTCTCGGTCCTCAAGGCCTGGAACGAGGCGGACCCGCCGGACGCCTTCGAGGAGCGCCGCAACCAGGTCATCTACGACACCTACCAGAAGAACCGCAACCCGTTCATCGACCACCCGGAGTGGGTCGAGGCGATCTGGTAGCAGCAGGGCAGTAGGGGCCCGGCCGAAGAGATCAGGCCGGGCCCTCCACCGCTTCCGCCAGACGGGACACGGCGGCCAGGTCCGGCAGTTTCCGCAGCGAGGCGACGACCTGATCGCCCGCGAACTCGCGCTGCTCGGCGGTCACGGTCGGATCGACCGCGCACTCGGCTTGTACGCGGACGTAGTTCAGGTCCGTCGCGAACAGCATCGAGAACGAGTCCAGACCCTTGAGGACCCCGGGGCCTTCGGCATCCTGATACGCCCGCACCAACCGCTGTGCGGATGCGGCGTGGAAGTCGTTCCCGCCCGCCCACACGTACACGGCACGGGCGAGTTCGCGTTCCGCCGATATGACCCCGGCGTTGTCCCAGTCGAGGAGAACCGGCCCAGCCGCGCCGACCAGCACGTTCTGGGGCCGCATGTCGAGATGGGACGTGACCACGTCACCGGGGTCGGACGGGGTGACATGCCGCGCCAACTCCGCCGCCGACGTGGCGATGAACCGGCCCAGCGCGTCCGCCCAGGGCATGCCGGCGCGCCGGGTCTCCTGGTGCAGCTTCTCCCAGTCAGCCTCCTGAGGGCACCGCTCGTACCAGGCACTCGGCGCCCCGACGGCGGGGCCGGCTCCGGCCCGGTGGAGAAGGGCCAGGGTCCGGCCGCACCAGCTCAGCATCTCCGGATCGGAAGCGTCCGCCTCCGTCCCCTCGACCCAGTCGTACAGCTTCACGTACGACCCGCCCAGCGAGGGCGTGAGCTGTGAAACGTGCGCACCGTCGCGGTTCGGCAGGAGGCGCGGCGAGGAGATCCCCAGCTTCTCGGAGGCGTTCCGCAGTGCCGCCTCCCGGTCGACCTGCCGCTCGTCACAGCCGAAGAGCAGCTCCTTCACCGCCCAAGAGCCGTTGCCGCTGCCGTTGCCGCTACTGTCGCCGTTCCCAGGCCCGGACAGCTTCCAGATCTGCCCCAGCGCCCCCCGGGTGACGGGCGTCGTCGTCCACGGGCCGGTGCCGAGCGCGTAGGTGTCGGCGATGAAGTCGGCTGCGCTCTGCATGGGGGGCCTCTCCGGATGAGTGGTGGGCCCCCAGGATTTCACCCTCAGCCGAGATGCGTCGGTGCGAACATCCGCAGTACCGCCGGGAGAACGACCACCGCCGGGCCGGGGGACGCCAGCGCCTTCGCCAGGTCGTCCGCCAGGGTCTGCGGGGTCGTACGCACCCCCGGCACCCCGAACGACTCGGCCAGCGCCACATAGTCCGGGCGGGTCAGTTCCGTCGCCGTCGCCTCGCCGAAGGCGTCGGTCATGTACTCGCGCAGGATGCCGTAGCCGCCGTCGTCGACGATCAGCCAGGTGACGTTCAGGTCGTACTGGCGGGCCGTGGCCAGTTCGGCGATCGAGTAGAGGGCGCCGCCGTCGCCGGAGACCGCGAGCACCGGGCGGGTGGGGTCGGCGGCCGCCGCGCCCAGAGCCGCGGGGAAGGCGTAGCCGAGGCCGCCGGCGCCCTGGGCCGAGTGCATGGTGTTCGGGGACTTCGCGTCGAAGGCCGACCAGGCCCAGTAGGACAGAATCGTCATGTCCCAGAAGGACGGGGAGTCGGCGGGCAGTGCCTTGCGGACGGCCGCCAACACGTCCTGTTCCAGGGTGAGTTCCTGGGCATCGATGCGTTCGCGCACCCGCGAGAGCAGTTCCCGGACGCGCTCCTGGACCGTCTCGTCCTGCCTCGGCTCGACCGTCTCCAGCAGTGCCTGGAGCGCCAGGCGCGCGTCCGCGTGGATGCCCAGCGCCGGGTGGTTGGACTCCAGTTTGCCGAGGTCCGCCTCGATCTGGACGACCCGGCCGCGTGGCTTGAACGTGTGGTAATTGGAGGAGAGTTCACCCAGGCCCGAGCCGACGACGAGGAGGACGTCCGCGTCCTCCAGGAAGTCCGTGGTGTGGCGGTCCTCCAGCCAGGACCGGAGGGACAGCGGGTGCTTCCAGGGGAACGCGCCCTTGCCGCCGAAGGTGGTCACGACCGGGGCCTGGAGCTTCTCCGCCAGCTGCTTCAGCTTGCCCGACGCGTCCGCGCGTACGACTCCCCCGCCCGCGATGATCGCCGGGCGGGCGGCGCGGGACAGCAAGTCGGCCGCCACCGCGGTCAGTTCGGGGCGCGGGGGGAGTTCCTCGGGGAAGGCGTCGCCGCCGGTCACCACGGGGATCGCCGTCTCGGCCAGCAGGACGTCCTGCGGGATCTCCACCCACACCGGGCCGTGCGGGGCCGTCAGCGCCGACTTCCACGCCTCCGCGATCGCGGACGGGATCTGCGACTGGGCGCGGACCGTGTGAACCGACTTCACGACGCCCCGGAACGAGGCCGACTGGTCCGGCAGTTCGTGCAGATAGCCGTGGCGGCCGCCGCCCAGTCCCGCCGTCGGGATCTGGCTGCTGATCGCCAGGACGGGGGCGGAGGCGGCCGCCGCCTCCTGCAAGGCGGCGAGCGAGGTCAGCGCGCCCGGGCCCGTCGACAGCAGCAGCGGGGCCGCCTCGCCCGTGATCCGGCCGTACGCGTCCGCCGCGAAGCCCGCGTTGTTCTCCACCCGCAGGCCGATGTACCGCAGGTCGGAGCGGCGCAGGGCGTCGAACATGCCGAGGGCGTGCTGGCCGGGCAGACCGAACACCGTCGTCGCGCCGAGCCCGGCCAGCGTCTCCACGACCAGGTCTCCGCCGTTCCGCCCGGGGGGCGGGTTCAGGGCGGCTGATGTCTGGGCGGCCGTCGGACGGAGCTCCAGGTCGTGGTCGTGAGTCACTTCGCGCGGGCCTCTGCAATCTGGCGGGACATGATGGTGGTCAGTTCGTACGCCGTGTGCGATGCCGCCACCGACGTGATCTCCGCGTGATCGTACGCGGGGGCCACCTCGACGACGTCCGCCGAGACCAGGTTGCAGGACGCCAGGCCGCGCAGGATCTCCAGCAGCTCGCGGGAGGTCATGCCGCCCGCCTCCGGGGTGCCGGTGCCGGGTGCGTGCGCCGGGTCGAGGCAGTCGATGTCGATGGAGATGTAGAGGGGACGGTCGCCGACGCGCTGGCGCAGCTGGTCCGCGACCTCGTCGGCGCCGCGCCGGTAGACGTCCGCCGACGTGACGATGCCGAAGCCCATCTTCTCGTCGTCGGTCAGGTCCTGCTTGCCGTACAGCGGGCCGCGGGTGCCGACGTGGGAGAGGGCGGAGGTGTCGAGGATGCCCTCCTCCACCGCCCGCCGGAAGGGGGTCCCGTGCGTGTACTCCGCGCCGAAGTACGTGTCCCAGGTGTCGAGGTGGGCGTCGAAGTGCAGCAGCGCCACCGGGCCGTGCCTCCTCGCGACCGACCGCAGCAGCGGCAGCGCGATGGTGTGGTCGCCGCCCAGGGTCATGAGGCGGGCGCCCGTGCCGAGCAGTTCGTCCGCCGCCGCCTCGATCGTGTCCACGGCCTCGTGGATGTCGAACGGGTTCACCGCGATGTCACCGCCGTCCGCGACCTGCGCGAGCGCGAACGGGGACGCGTCCTGCGCCGGGTTGTACGGCCGCAGCAGCCGGGACGCCTCGCGGATCGCGTTGCCGCCGAAGCGCGCGCCGGGCCGGTACGAGACGCCCGAGTCGAACGGCACCCCGACCACGGCGACGTCGGCACGGCCGACCTCGTCGAGGCGGGGCAGCCGGGCGAAGGTCGCGGGGCCGGCGTACCGCGGGACGCGGGACGAGTCGACGGGGCCGCGGGGTGTCTCGTTGCCGCTCATGGAGTGCTGCCTTCTTTCCTACGCTTCGTCGCGTATGTACTGCTTCTTCTGACGACTCTACTGGGGAGCCGGAACCGGTTCTGGGGTGAGTTCGGGGGTGCCGTGACCGGCGAGGCGCTCGCGCCAGGCGGCGAGGACGGCCGCGTCGGTGGGCTTCGTCGCCAGGGAGATGACGAGGTACGCGGCGAGGGACGACAACAGGCCGTAGTAGACGGGCTCGTTGGCGAGGATGCCGTAGGCCGCCATCAGGCCGATGACCGCCAGGCCACCGACGACGACGGCGGCGAGGGCGCCCTGGACCGTGCCCCGCTTCCACAGCAGGCCGCCGAGGATCGGGACGAGGAGGCCGCCGACCAGGAGGTTGTAGGCGACGGTCAGCGCTTCGACGACGTTGTTCAGCGCGATGGCGGTACCGATCACGGCCACACCCATGACGAGGATGAAGGCGCGGTTGCCCCTGACCTCGTCGTGCTCGTCCCGCGGCCCCCGCGCGGCTCCTCGCAGCCGCGACCAGATGTCGTTGTTGGCGACGGTAGCGCAGGCGATGAGCGCGCCGGAGGACGTCGACATGACCGCCGCGAGTGCCGCGGCCAGCACCAACCCCCGTACTCCGACCGGGAGTTCGTCCTTCACGATCGTCGCGAAGGCGTCGTCCGCGTTGGCCAGGTTCGGGTAGAGGACCTTGGCGGCCGTACCGATGACGGCGCCGGCGAGGGCGTACACGAGACAGTAGGTACCCGCGACGGTGCCGCCCCACTTCGCCGTCGTGTCGCTGCGCGCGGTGAACACCCGCTGCCAGATGTCCTGACCGATGAGCATGCCGAACGTGTAGATCAGCACGTAGGTGAAGATCGTCTCGCCGCCGATGCCCAGCGGGTCGAAGTACCCGGTGGGGAGCTGCGCCCTCATCTCGCCGAAGCCGCCCGCCTTCACGACGGCGATGGGCAGGAGCAGCAGCAGGACGCCGATGGTCTTCACCACGAACTGCACCATGTCCGTCAGCGTGATCGACCACATGCCGCCGAGTGTCGAGTACGCGACGACGATCGAGCCGCCGAGGACGATCGCGACCGTGCGGTTCATGTCGAAGAGGACGTCGAAGATCGTGGCGTACGCGATGGTCGACGTGACGGCGAGCATGAGGGTGTACGCCCACATGACGACGCCGGAGATGACCCCCGCCCGGCCGCCGTACCGAAGGTCCAGCATCTCGGAGACCGTGTAGACCTTGAGGCGGGCGATGCGGGCGGAGAAGAAGACGGAGAGCGCCAGGAGCCCGAGGCCGATCGTGAAGACCATCCAGGCTCCGGACAGGCCGTACTGGTAGCCGAGGCCCACGCCGCCGATGGTGGACGCGCCGCCGAGGACGATCGCCGCCATGGTGCCGGAGTACATCGTGGGGCCCAGGCGCCGGCCCGCCACCAGGAACTCGCTCTTCGACCTGGCGCGGCGCATGCCCCACCAGCCCATGGCCAGCATGCCGGCCAGATAGACGACGATCACTGCGTAGTCGACGGCCATGGGCCCCACCCTTCTTCGCGGTCGTACCGCCGGTTCGTGGGTTGACCCTAGGTGGCTGAAAAGAGCCTCGGAAGTGTACGTTTCATCCATTCGAGCCGCTTCGAGTGGAGGGAACGTCCACCGTGCCGGAGCCCGCCGTCCCTCCCACCCCACCGGTCCCCCTGGCGGCCCTCCTCGCCCGCGAGGACCTCGCCCTGCGGCAGATCGCGGGCCCCCTCGACGCGGACATCGTCATCCACTGGGCGCACACCTCGGAGATGGCGGACCCGTACCCGTACCTGCTCGGCGGCGAGCTGCTGCTGACCGCCGGGGTGCACATCCCGGAGGCGGCGGGCTCCGGGACGTACTTCGACGACTATGTCTCGCGGATCGTCGCGGCGGGCGGCGCGGCCCTCGGCTTCGGGCTGGCGCCGGTGCACGACACGGTGCCGCGGGCGCTGGTCGCGGCCTGCGAGGCGTACGAACTGCCGCTGCTGGAGGTCCCGCCGCAGACCACCTTCTCGGGCGTGGCCCGCGCGGTCTGGCAGCTGATGGCCCAGGCCCGCCTGGCCGAACTCCGCCGCGTCACCGAGGCCCAGCAGAGCCTGGCCGCCGCGGCCTCCCGCCCCGACCCGGTCCCCTCCGTCCTACGACAACTCGCCCAACGCATCGGCGGCCGGGCGGTGCTGTACGGGCCGGAGGGGACGGAGATCGCGGCGGCGGAGAGAGCGGGGCAGGGGGATGCCGCACTGAGGACGGATGTGCGGGAGGCGCTGGCCGAGCTGACCCGGAACCTCGCCGGGCGCGGCTCCGCCACCACCGCCACCGACACCGTCGCCGGCACCCGCCTCGCCGCCTACGCCCTCGGTGCCGGTCAGGGGTTCGTGCTCGGGGTCGCGGCGCCGGGCCGCGAACCCGGCGATCACACCATCGCCTCCGTCGCCGCCGTGCTGCTCGCGCTGCTCACCGGCGAGCATCAGAGCGGTACCGGGGCGGCGAGGTCCTCGGCGCTCGTACGGCTGCTGCTGGGTGCCGCGCCGGAGAAGGTCGCACCACTGCTCGGCGGCGAGAGGTGGGTCGTCGTGCACGCGGCGCCGGAGGGTCACGCTCCCGACGCCGTGGCGGCCTCCGCGCTGGGCGCGTCGCTCGGCTCCCCACTGGTCGACCTGGCGCGGGACGTCGTACGGGTGTTGGTGCCGGCCGATCGCGAACCGGCGCCGCAGCCGGGCTGGACGCTGGGCGTCAGCGCCGCCGTCGGTCCCGGCGAGTGGGCGTCCGCCGACGCCCATGCGGGCCGGGCCCTCGCCCGGGCCCGGGCCACCCGCGCACCGCTGGTCCGGCACGGCGCCCGCCCGGCCCTCGCCGACCTGGTCCCCGAGGAGGAGGCCGAGGCGCACGCCCGGGCGCTGCTGGCGCCGCTCACGCCCGTGCTCGCCGAGACGCTGCGCAGCTGGCTGTCGCTGCACGGCAGCTGGGACCGTACGGCGGTGGCGCTGGCCGTGCACCGCAACACCGTGCGGCAGCGCATCGCCCGGTGTGCGGCGCTGCTGGCGGCGGACCTGGACGATCCGGACGTGCGGATGGAGCTGTGGTTCGCGCTGCGACGGCTCTGACCTCGCTGTGGATCCTCCACGTGACCCACGTCGCAGCGGGCGGGACGACGGGTGTTCGCCCAGCGCTCTGCCTCACAATGGGGGCATGCCGATATCCGGGACACCCAGCCGCGACGAGCTCGTCGAGCACCTTGTGAAGACCCGTATCGCGGGCGACGTCGCCACCCCGCGTGAGAACAACCTCTCCCACTACCGCCAGCTCGCCAACGGCGTCCGCAACTTCTGGCTCGGCCTGGAGCTCGGCGACCGCTGGACGGACGAGCAGGACGTGCTCGCGGTGATGGCGGAGCGGGTGGGTGTCAACGACGACCCGGAGTACCGCTACGGTCAGGACACCATCGACCCCGATCTCACGGTGGCCGGCCTGGAGCGCATGGCGGGCCGGCTGCGCAAGGCGGCGGACGGGCAGCAGCGGGTCCTGTTCGCGACCGGACACCCGGGCGGCCTGCTGGACGTGCACCGGGCCACGGCCGCCGCGCTGCGCACGGCGGGCTGCGAGATCGTGGTCATCCCGGACGGGCTGCAGACGGACGAGGGGTACGTCATGCAGTTCGCGGACGTGGCGGTCCTGGAGCACGGCGCCACCCTGTGGCACACGCACTCCGGCGAGCCGATGAAGGCCATCCTCACCGCTCTTGAGCGGTCCGGCCGCCCGCTGCCCGACCTGGTCGTCGCCGACCACGGCTGGGCGGGCTACGCCGGACAGCACGGCGTGGACTCCGTCGGGTACGCCGACTGCAACGACCCGGCGCTGTTCCTCGCCGAGGCGGAGGGCACGGTCCAGGTGTCGGTCCCGCTCGACGATCATGTGGTCAGCCCGCGGTACTACGACCCGATGACGGCGTACCTGCTGTCGGAGGCGGGGCTGGCCTAGGCCCTGCTGACGACAGGGCCTAGGAACTGGCCTGGGGAGCCGTCACCCTGGGGGCGCGGACCACGCCCTCCTGGATGACCGAGATGGCGAGCTGCCCGTCCTGCGTGTAGATGCGGGCCTGACCGAGGCCGCGGCCGCCGTGGGCCGACGGTGACTCCTGGTCGTAGAGGAGCCATTCGTCGGCGCGGAACGGGCGGTGGAACCACATCGCGTGGTCCAGGGAGGCCCCGACGACGTCACCGACCGCCCAGCCGCCGCGGCCGTGTGCGAGCAGGACCGAGTCGAGCAGCGTCATGTCGGAGACGTACGTGGCGAGGACGACGTGCAGGAGGGGGTCGTCCGCGAGTTTGCCGTTGGTGCGGAACCACACCTGGGAGTGCGGCTCACGCGGCTCGCCGAAGGTGCCGTACGGCGGTTCGTCGACGTAGCGCAGGTCGATCGCCTCGCGGGCCTCCAGGAACTTCTCCACGACCTCGGGGGCGAGGTGGCCGTAGCCGCGCAGCCGCTCCCCGGAGGTGGGCAGCGTGACCGGGTCGGCGGAGGGCGGCATGGGGGCCTGGTGCTCGAAGCCCTCCTCGTGCCGCTGGAAGGAGGCGGACAGCGCGAAGATCGGCTGTCCGTGCTGGACGGCGACGACGCGGCGCGCGGTGAAGGAGCGGCCGTCGTTCATGCGGTCGACCGTGTAGACGATCGGCGCGCCGGGGTCGCCGGGGCGCAGGAAGTACGCGTGGAGCGAGTGGGCGAGGCGGTCCTCGGGGACCGTCCGCCCCGCGGCGACGAGTGCCTGGGCCGCGACCTGCCCGCCGAAGACGCGGGGGACGACGGCGGACCGGGACCGGCCGCGGAAGATGTTCTCCTCGATCTGCTCGATGTCGAGCAGATCGAGGAGACTCTGCAATGCCTGACTCATGCAGTCATTTCTACTGGTCAGTGTTTTCCGGGACCTTACAGACCCATGTCCTTCGCGATGATCGACTTCATGATCTCGCTGGTGCCGCCGTAGATGCGGTTGACGCGGTTGTCCGCGTACAGGCGGGCGATCGGGTACTCGTTCATGAAGCCGTAGCCGCCGTGCAGCTGGAGGCAGCGGTCGATCACGCGGTGCGCGACCTCGGTGCAGAACAGCTTGGCGCTGGCGGCCTCGGCGGGGGTCAGCTCGCCCGCGTCGAGGGCCTCGAGCGCGCGGTCGGCGACGGCCTCGGCCGCGTCCACCTCGGCCTGGCACGCGGCCAGCTCGAACTTGGTGTTCTGGAAGGAGGCGACGGTCTTGCCGAAGACGGTGCGGTCCTGCACGTACTCCTTGGCGAACCGGACCGCGGCCTTGGCCTGCGCGTAGGCGCCGAAGGCGATGCCCCAGCGCTCGGAGGCCAGGTTGTGGCCGAGGTAGTAGAAGCCCTTGTTCTCCTCGCCGAGGAGGTCCTCGACGGGCACCTTCACGTCGACGAACGCGAGCTCGGCGGTGTCGGAGGTCTTCAGGCCGAGCTTGTCGAGCTTGCGGCCGATGGAGTAGCCCTCGGACTTGGTGTCCACGGCGAACAGGGAGATGCCGAAGCGGCGGTCCTCGGCGGTGGGCGCGGAGGTGCGGGCGCAGACGATCACGCGGTCGGCGTGGACGCCGCCGGTGATGAAGGTCTTGGAGCCGTTGAGGACGTAGTGCGTGCCGTCCTCGCTCAGCTTGGCGGTGGTCTTCATGCCCGCGAGGTCGGAGCCGGTGCCCGGCTCGGTCATCGCGAGGGCCCACATCTCCTCGCCGGAGACGAACTTCGGCAGGAAACGCTTCTTCTGCTCGTCGGTGGCGAGCATCTTGATGTACGGCAGGCCGAGCAGCACGTGCACGCCGGAGCCGCCGAACTGGACGCCCGCGCGGGCCGTCTCCTCGTACATCACGGCTTCGAACTTGTACGAGTCGATGCCGGCGCCGCCGTACTCCTCGTCCACGCGGATGCCGAAGACGCCGAGCTCGGCGAGCTTGTAGTAGAAGTCGCGCGGCGCCTGGCCGGCCGCGAACCACTCGTCGTAGACGGGGACGACCTCGGCCTCGATGAAGGCGCGCAGGGTCTCCCGGAACGCCTCGTGATCCTCGCTGAACACCGTACGGCGCACCGCCGCCACCTCCACGTACTCTCGGGCATGTCTAAGCGCTTGCTCATCCACGGTACCGGCGAGTAGGAAGCCGCGTCCAGACCAGCCCGTACGTAACGCTCGTCACGCCATGGCCGATCCGCGACCCGCCGGGGGCCTGAGCACCCGCCCGTTGACACTCCGGGATTCCCCGAGGGCCGAGCTCGGTCCTCGGGGAAGCCCGTCGCACTTCCACGCCCCGCCGCCCGGCGCACCCCTGTCTTCCTACGCCGAAGGCTGAGGCGCGGGCCCCGCCTGCCACTCCGCCCCCGCCGCCCCGAACGCCCCCCGCGCCATCCGGTGCAGCAACCCCGCCGTGACCCCCCGCCCCGGCAGCGCCCCCGGCCGCCCGAGGTGCGGCGTCGAGTTCAGCAGCCCGAACACCGAGTGCACGGCGGAGCGCGCCGTCGGCTCGCCGAGCGCCGGGTAGACCTCCCGCACCACCTCCACCCACAGCTCGACGTACTGCCGCTGCAGCTGGCGCACCAGCTTGCGGTCGCTGTCCCGCAGGCGGTCCAGCTCGCGGTCGTGCAACGTGATCAGTGGGCGGTCGTCGAGGGCGAAGTCGATGTGGCCCTCGATGAGGGAGTCGAGGAGGGCCTCGGCACCCACGCCGTCCGCCTCCTGGACACGTCGCTTCGCTCCGGTCAGGAGCTGCCCGCTGATCCCGACCAGCAGCTCGGCCAGCATCGCGTCCTTGCCGGCGAAGTGACGGTAGAGACCGGGGCCGCTGATGCCGACCGCGGCTCCTATCTCGTCGACACCGACGCCGTGGAAACCGCGGTCGGCGAACAGCCGCGCGGCCTCTTTGAGGATCTGCTCGCGGCGGGTGGGGGCGTCGGTTCTGGTGGCCATGGAACCAATTCTAGACAGGGAGGTTAGCGGTCGTTAACCTGATGGAAATGGTTAACGCTCATTAACAGTCGATCGCTGGGTGAGGGGACCGCAGGATGCACGAGGCAGCAGAGCTGACGAGCGCGGCAGATCCCGCGTCGGAGGCCTGGCAGGCCAACGAGAACGCCCACCTCGCACTCGTCGAGGAGCTGCGCGGAAAGCTCGCCGCGGCCCGGCTGGGCGGCGGTGAGAAGGCGCGGGCGCGGCACACCGCGCGCGGGAAGCTGCTGCCCCGGGACCGGGTCGACACGCTCCTCGACCCGGGCTCCCCCTTCCTGGAGCTGGCGCCCCTCGCGGCCGACGGGATGTACGACGGACAGGCCCCGGCCGCCGGTGTCATCGCCGGGATCGGCCGGGTCAGCGGGCGCGAGTGCGTGATCGTCGCCAATGACGCCACCGTCAAGGGTGGGACGTACTACCCGATGACGGTGAAGAAGCACCTGCGCGCGCAGGAGGTGGCGCTGGAGAACCGCCTCCCCTGCCTCTACCTCGTGGACTCCGGCGGCGCCTTCCTGCCGATGCAGGACGAGGTGTTTCCCGACCGGGAGCACTTCGGGCGGATCTTCTACAACCAGGCCCGGATGTCGGGGGCGGGGATCCCGCAGATCGCCGCGGTGCTCGGCTCGTGCACGGCCGGCGGGGCGTACGTCCCCGCGATGAGCGACGAGGCCGTGATCGTGCGGAACCAGGGGACGATCTTCCTCGGCGGTCCCCCCCTCGTGAAGGCCGCCACCGGCGAGGTCGTCACCGCCGAGGAGCTCGGCGGCGGAGAGGTGCACGCGCGGGTGTCCGGCGTCACCGACCACCTCGCGGAGGACGACGCGCACGCCCTGCGGATCGTGCGGACCATCGCCGCCACGCTCCCTGGGCGCGGCCCCCTGCCCTGGGAGGTGACCGAAGCGACCGAGCCCAAGGTCGACCCGCACGGGCTGTACGGAGCCGTGCCGGCCGACTCCCGCACCCCCTACGACGTACGCGAGATCATCGCGCGCGTGGTCGACGGCTCCCGGTTCGCCGAGTTCAAGTCCGAGTTCGGGCAGACCCTCGTCACCGGCTTCGCCCGCATCCAGGGCCACCCGGTGGGGATCGTCGCTAACAACGGCATCCTGTTCTCCGAGTCCGCCCAGAAGGGCGCCCACTTCATCGAGCTGTGCGACCAGCGCGGGATCCCGCTCGTCTTCCTGCAGAACATCTCCGGCTTCATGGTCGGCAAGGACTACGAGGCCGGCGGCATCGCCAAGCACGGCGCCAAGATGGTGACGGCGGTGGCGTGCACGCGCGTGCCGAAGCTGACCGTCGTGGTCGGCGGGTCGTACGGAGCGGGGAACTACTCCATGTGCGGCCGGGCCTACTCCCCCCGCTTCCTGTGGATGTGGCCCAACGCCAAGATCTCGGTCATGGGCGGCGAACAGGCCGCGTCCGTCCTCGCGACCGTCAAGCGGGACCAGTCGGAGGCCCGCGGGGAGGTGTGGCCCACGGAGGAGGAAGAGGCGTTCAAGGCACCGATCCGCGCGCAGTACGAGCGCCAGGGCAACGCCTACTACGCCACCGCCCGGCTGTGGGACGACGGCGTCATCGACCCGCTCGACACCCGGCAGGTGCTGGGGCTGGCTCTGACCGCTTGTGCGAACGCCCCGCTGGGTGACCCCCAGTTCGGCGTCTTCCGGATGTGAGGGACTTCCACACGATGTTCGACACAGTGCTTGTGGCCAACCGTGGTGAGATCGCCGTCCGCGTCATCCGTACGCTGCGGTCGCTCGGCGTGCGCTCGGTGGCCGTCTTCTCCGACGCGGACGCGGACGCGCGGCACGTCCGCGAGGCCGACACGGCCGTACGGATCGGTCCGGCGCCGGCCGCCGAGAGCTATCTGTCCGCCGAGCGGCTGCTGGCGGCGGCCGCCCGCACCGGCGCCCAGGCCGTCCACCCCGGCTACGGCTTCCTCGCCGAGAACGCCGGCTTCGCGCGCGCGTGCACCGACGCCGGGCTCGTCTTCATCGGGCCACCCGCCGAGGCGATCGCGCTCATGGGCGACAAGATCCGCGCCAAGGAGACGGTGAAGGCGGCCGGCGTGCCGGTCGTCCCCGGATCGAGCGGCAGCGGGCTCACGGACGCGCAACTGGCCGACGCCGCCCACGAGATCGGCATGCCGGTGCTGCTGAAACCGAGCGCGGGCGGGGGCGGCAAGGGCATGCGGCTGGTGCGCGACCCCGCGGTGCTCGCCGACGAGATCGCCGCCGCCCGCCGTGAGGCCCGCACCTCCTTCGGTGACGACACGCTCCTCGTCGAGCGGTGGGTCGACCGGCCCCGGCACATCGAGATCCAGGTCCTGGCGGACGGCCACGGACACGTGGTCCACCTGGGCGAGCGCGAGTGCTCCCTCCAGCGCCGCCACCAGAAGATCATCGAGGAGGCGCCCAGCGTGCTCCTCGACGACAAGACCCGCGCGGCGATGGGCGAGGCGGCGGTACAGGCAGCGCGCTCGTGCGGGTACGCGGGCGCGGGCACGGTCGAGTTCATCGTCCCCGGGAACGACCCGTCGTCGTACTACTTCATGGAGATGAACACCCGCCTCCAGGTGGAACACCCGGTCACCGAGCTGGTCACCGGCCTCGACCTGGTCGAGTGGCAGTTGCGGGTCGCGGCGGGCGAGCCGCTGCCCTTCGGGCAGGAGGACGTCGAGCTCACCGGGCACGCCGTCGAGGCCCGTATCTGCGCCGAAGACCCCCTGCGCGGGTTCCTGCCCTCCGGGGGCACGGTGCTCAGGCTCCACGAGCCGCAGGGCGACGGGGTCCGCACCGACTCCGGGCTCAGCGAGGGCACCGAGGTCGGCAGCCTGTACGACCCGATGCTGTCCAAGGTGATCGCCTACGGGCCGGACCGGGCGACCGCGCTCAGGAAGCTCCGGGCGGCCCTCGCGGAGACGGTCACGCTGGGCGTGCCGACCAACGCCGGGTTCCTGCGGCGGCTGCTCGCGCATCCGGCGGTGATGGCGGGCGACTTGGACACGGGGCTGGTGGAGCGGGAGGCCGAAGGGCTCGTCCCGGCCGACGTACCGCGGGAGGTCTACGCGGCGGCGGCGCTGCTGCGCCAGGCCGCCCTCGGCGGGGAAGGGACCGGCTGGAGAGACCCGTTCTCCGCCACGAACGGCTGGCGTCTGGGCGGGGAACGGGCGTGGACGGCGCACCACCTGCGGGTGGCCGGGCACGACCCGTGCACGGTCCGCGTGCGCAGCACGCCGGACGGCGGGACGGAAGTACTCCTCGAGGGCACGGAGGTACCCCTCCCGGTACGCGGGGGCCCGCCCCCGGGCGAGGGCGGCCCGGCCCGCTTCACCGTCCACCTCGACGGCGTCGCCCACACCTTCGCCGCGCTGCCGGGCGGCACCTGGCTGGGCCGTGACGGCGATGCCTGGCAGGTGCGCGACCACGACCCGGTCGCCGCCTCGCTCACCCGGGCCGGGCACGCGGGCGCCGACTCGCTGACCGCGCCCATGCCCGGCACGGTCACCGTCGTGAAGGTCGCCGTGGGCGACGAGGTCACCGCCGGGCAGAGCCTGCTGGTCGTCGAGGCGATGAAGATGGAGCACGTCATCTCCGCCCCGCACGCCGGCACGGTCGCCGAACTGGACGTGGCGCCGGGGTCGACGGTCGCCATGGACCAGGTACTGGCGGTCATCACGCCGGTGGAGGAGGAGACCGCATGAGCACTTCGGAACCGGGCCTGCCCATGGTCGTACCGGCCCCGGGCCTGCCCGCCCGCGTCCGCATCCACGAGGTCGGCGCGCGCGACGGCCTGCAGAACGAGAAGAGCACCGTCCCGACGGAGGTCAAGGCGGAGTTTGTGCGCCGGTTGGCCGACGCGGGCCTGACGACCATCGAGGCCACCAGCTTCGTACACCCGAAGTGGGTGCCTCAACTGGCCGACGCCGAGCAGCTGTTCCCACTCGTGAGCGATCTGGAGGTGGCGCTTCCGGTCCTCGTGCCGAACGAACGCGGCCTGGACCGGGCCCTGGCGCTGGGCGCCCGCCGCGTCGCCGTCTTCGCCAGCGCCACCGAGTCCTTCGCCAAGGCCAACCTCAACCGCACGGTCGACGAGGCGCTGGCCATGTTCGAGCCGGTGGTGGCGCGGGCGAAGGCGGCGGACGTGCACGTCCGCGGCTACCTGTCGATGTGCTTCGGCGACCCGTGGGAGGGCGCGGTACCGGTCCCCCAGGTCGTGCACGTCTGCCGAGCCCTCCTCGACATGGGCTGCGACGAGCTGAGCCTGGGCGACACGATCGGGGTGGCGACGCCGGGCCACGTCCTCGCGCTGCTCACCGAGCTCACCGAACAGCGGGTTCCCACCGACGCGTTGGGCGTGCACTTCCACGACACGTACGGCCAGGCCCTCGCCAACACCCTGGCGGCGCTCCAGTACGGCGTCACCACGGTCGACGCCTCGGCGGGCGGCCTCGGCGGCTGCCCGTACGCGAAGTCCGCGACCGGCAACCTCGCCACCGAAGACCTCGTGTGGATGCTTCAGGGTCTCGGCATCGACACCGGGGTCGACCTCGGCCACCTCGTCACCACGAGCGCGTGGATGGCCGGGCAACTGGGCCGACCCAGCCCTTCTCGTACCGTCCGAGCCTTGTCTCACAAGGACCCCAAGGAGCAGTGACCTGTCATGGACCACCGTCTCTCCCCAGAGCTGGAGGAACTCCGCCGCACGGTCGAGGAGTTCGCCCACGACGTCGTCGCCCCCAAGATCGGCGACTTCTACGAGCGGCACGAGTTCCCGTACGAGATCGTCCGCGAGATGGGCCGCATGGGCCTGTTCGGGCTGCCGTTCCCGGAGGAGTACCGCGGCATGGGCGGCGACTACCTCGCCCTCGGCATCGCGCTGGAGGAACTCGCGCGCGTCGACTCCTCGGTGGCGATCACGCTGGAGGCGGGCGTCTCGCTGGGCGCGATGCCGATCCACCTGTACGGCACGGAGGCGCAGAAGCGGGAATGGCTCCCGCGTCTGTGCACGGGCGAGATGCTCGGCGCGTTCGGCCTCACCGAACCGGACGGCGGCTCGGACGCGGGCGCGACGCGCACGACGGCCCGCCTGGACGAGGCGACGAACGAGTGGGTGATCAACGGCACCAAGTGCTTCATCACCAACTCGGGCACGGACATCACGGGCCTGGTGACGGTCACGGCGGTCACGGGCCGCAAGCCGGACGGCAGTCCGCGCATCTCCGCGATCATCGTCCCTTCGGGCACCCCGGGCTTCTCGGTCGCGGCACCCTACTCGAAGGTCGGCTGGAACGCCTCGGACACCCGCGAGCTGTCGTTCTCGGACGTCCGGGTCCCGGCGGCGAACCTGCTGGGCGAGGAGGGCCGGGGCTACGCCCAGTTCCTGCGCATCCTCGACGAGGGCCGGATCGCCATCGCGGCGCTGGCCACGGGCCTCGCCCAGGGCTGCGTGGACGAGTCGGTGACATACGCGAAGGGACGCCACGCCTTCGGCCGGCCCATCGGCGCCAACCAGGCCATCCAGTTCAAGATCGCCGACATGGAGATGAAGGCCCACACCGCCCGCCTCGCCTGGCGCGACGCGGCGTCCCGCCTGGTGTCCGGCGACCCCTTCAAGAAGGAGGCCGCCCTGGCGAAGCTCTACTCCTCGACGATCGCGGTGGACAACGCCCGCGACGCCACCCAGATCCACGGCGGCTACGGCTTCATGAACGAGTACCCGGTCGCCCGCATGTGGCGCGACTCCAAGATCCTGGAGATCGGCGAGGGCACGAGCGAGGTCCAGCGCATGCTGATCGCGCGGGAGTTGGGCCTGACGGGTTGAGTGCCGGGCGCCGGCTCGCGTCCGCGCGGAAACGGGCCGGCGAGGTCCACTCGGCCCGGTTGCCTCAGGATGATCCGCGTTCGACGCCGAGGGCCGCCACGCCGACGGCGCCGCCCTCTCCCTCGTCGCCGAGCTGACCTCCGACTCCACCAAGGACGCGGACTGGCTCGACAAGCTGGACACGTACGGGCGGATCGTGCCGGTGTACCTCGTGCTCGACATGCAGGTGCAGGAGGTCTCGGTCTTCTGGGACCCGTCTCCGAAGGGATACCGATCGCGGACCAACGTCCCGTTCGGGAGGCCTGTGCGGGTTCCCGCTCCCTTCGGCTTCGAGCTGGACACCTCGGGGTTCCTTCGCCGCGCACCTGAAACCGAGCTTGAAGCGGATTCCGGTCACGTCCCCGAGTGAACTGGCTCTGACGGGCTGTAACGGCATCGCCCACGGCAACATGCCGTCGTCGTCCGCGGGTTCGCGGCTGGTGGGGCCCCAGGGCCGCGAGGGGGTAGTTGCTCGCGAACTGCCTGAGAAACCACGGGGGAACGACGGCGACCACGCCCAGGACGAGGTTCGCGGCGCCGGGGAGCACCCAGGGAAGCCGAGGCGATGACATAGCTGACGACGGCAGTGGACGTCCCTGCCAGCCGCGCCACGTCATCCCCGCCGCAGGGGCGAAGAGGCGGGCCCCGTACGGGAGTTCACCGGCATGATTCCGCAGGAGCCGTTCCGCGGGGCCCGGCCCGTTTGTGGCTCGCCTCACAGAAGTCTCGGGTATCGCCATCCACAGCCGGGGAACAGGTACCGGGTGTCCTCTGGACAGCGTGCAAGGTTAGGCTAACCTAAGCCTGATTCCAGCCACCCGCAGGCGCGGACCCCCCAGTGGCCCCCGTACGCACGAAAGCAGACCCACCCCATGCCGAACGCCACAACCGCCAACTTCTCCCGCCGCGGGCTGCTCGCCACCGGTGGCGCGCTCGGCCTCGGCGCCTTCCTCGCCGCGTGCGGCGACAGCGACTCGGAGAGCAGCGGCTCGGACTCGACGGCATCCGCGAAGGCCTCCGGCCCCTGGACCTTCAAGGACGACCGCGGCACGACCGTGAAGCTGGACAAGGCCCCCGCCAACATAGTCGCCTTCACCGGCGTCGCCGCCGCCCTCCACGACTACGGCATCTCGGTCAAGGGCGTGTTCGGCCCCACCAAGACGGCGGACGGCAAGGCCGACGTCCAGGCCGGCGACATGGACATCAGCAAGCTCACCGTCCTCGGCAACGCCTGGGACCAGTTCAACGTCGAGAAGTACGCGGCCCTCGCGCCCGACGTCCTGATCTCCACGATGTTCGACGACGCCGGCACCCTCTGGTACGTGCCCGAGGCGTCGAAGGACAAGATCGCCCAACTCGCCCCGAGCGTCGGCATCTCCGTCTACGACCGCCAGCTCACCCAGCCGCTGGAGCGCATGTGGCAGCTGGCCGAGTCCCTCGGCGGCGACCTGACGTCCACCAAGGTGACGGACGCCAAGAAGGCCTTCGAGGCGGCCGCCACCCGCCTCCGCGCGGCCGCCAAGGCCAAGCCCGACATCAAGGTGATGGCCGGTTCCGCCAGCGCGGAGCTGTTCTACGTCTCCGGCACCAACCTCTCCATCGACCTGGAGTACTTCAAGGCCCTCGGCGTGAACTTCGTCGAGCCCTCGGAGAGCGCCAAGAAGGTCGGCGGCGGCTGGTTCGAGTCGCTGAGCTGGGAGAACGTCGACAAGCACAAGGCCGACATCATCATGATGGACGACCGCTCCTCCACCATCCAGCCGGCCGACATCACCGAGGCCACCTGGAAGAAGCTGCCCGCCGTCAAGGCCGGCCAGGTCATCGCGCGCTCCCCCGAGCCGATCCTGTCCTACGCCAAGTGCACGCCGCTGCTCACCAGCCTCGCCGAGGCGCTGGAGAAGGCGAAGAAGGTCAGCTGATCAGGGGTGGCTGAGCTCCCCGGGTGACTGCGGGCCGGTTGCGGCCGGTCGCGCCCCGCGGCGAAGCCGCATATCGGCCCAGCCCCGCGCCCCCAGGTACCTGTACCTGACGTCGATTCAGGAGTCACCGCATGACCACCGCCGCGGCCGCCCCGTTCCGTTTCTTCTCCCTCCAGGTCGTACGGACGAGGCGGCTCGGCCCGTCTCTGGTCCGGGTCACCTTCGACGGCCCCGACCTCCGCGACTTCCACTCCGACGGACAGGACCAGTCCCTGTCGCTGTTCATCCCGCACCCCGGCCAGAGCGAGCCCCGCGTACCGATCGAGCTGGGTGAGGGCTGGTGGCAGGGCTGGCGCGAACTCCCTGACGACGTGCGGGCGGTGATGCGCTCGTACACGCTCCGCGCGCTGCGGCGGGACACCGACGGTCACACGGCCGAGATCGACATCGACTTCGTGCTGCACGGCGTCGAGCCGGACGCGGCCATCGAGGCCGGCCCCGCCTCCCGGTGGGCCGCGGGCGCCACAGCCGGCGACAAGGTCGTCCTGCTGGGCCCGGCGATCGCGGACAACCGGGCGATCCGCTTCCGCCCGCCCGAGGACACCGACCTGGTGGTGATCTGGGGCGACGAGACCGCCGTGCCCGCCGCCTGCTCCATCGTCGAGTCGCTGCCGGCCGGCCTCCGCGCCCGGGTCTGGCTGGAGGTCCCGCACGCCGGTGACATCCAGGACGTGGTGACGGCGGCGGACGCCGAGATCACCTGGCTGGTGCAGGAGGAGAAGGCCGCCCAGAGCCCGCCCCTGGCTCTCAGCGCCCTCCGCGACACCAGGTTCCCGCCCGCCGCGCACCCGTACGTCTGGATCGCGGGCGAGTCCGGGTGCGTGAAGGAGCTGCGCCGGCACTTCGTGCGCGAGCGCGAGTTCGACCGCCGCAGAGTCACCTTCGTCGGCTACTGGCGACAGGGCCTGACCGAGGAGCAGCTGCGCGAGCAGGAATGACCCGATACGACCAACTTGTTTGCCACAGGGCTGTGTTGAGAGTGACAGCAGTCACGGCAGAGGCGCGGTTTCCTTCAGATTACTTAGGTTAGGCTAGCCTAAGTTGAAGCCGAGGCTCCGCCCCGCTCCCCAGCCCCACGGACTGTCCCCACCGGAGGACTTGCACATGCGCTCGCACCTGCTCAACGACACGACCGCGGAGCACTACCGCCGCTCCGTGACCGAAGGAATAGAGCGGGTGGCGGCCAAACTCGCCACCACCTCCCGTCCGTTCACCGGCGTCACCGTCGACGCCCTCTCCCCGCGCATCGAAGAGATCGACCTCGACAAGCCCCTGCACGACACCACCGCGGTGCTCGACGAACTGGAGGACGTCTACCTCCGGGACGCGGTCTACTTCCACCACCCCCGCTACCTCGCCCACCTCAACTGCCCGGTCGTCATCCCGGCCGTGGTCGGCGAGGCGGTCCTCTCCGCCGTCAACTCCTCCCTGGACACCTGGGACCAGTCGGCCGGCGGCACCCTCATCGAGCGCAAGCTCATCGACTGGACCACCGCCCGCATCGGCCTCGGCGAGAACGCCGACGGCGTGTTCACCTCCGGCGGCACCCAGTCCAACCTGCAGGCGCTGCTGCTGGCCCGCGAGGAGGCGAAGCCGGGGCGGGTGGGGCGGGAACCTGCGGACAGCTTCTCCCAACTGCGCATCTTCACCTCCGAGGTCAGCCACTTCAGCGTGCAGAAGTCCGCGAAACTGCTCGGCCTGAGCCAGGACGCGGTCGTGTCGATCCCCGCCGACACCGACAAGCGCATGCAGACCGTCGCGCTCGCCCACGAGCTGGAGCGCTGCAAGCAGGACGGCCTCGTCCCCATGGCCGTCGTCGCCACCGCGGGCACCACCGACTTCGGCTCCATCGACCCGCTGCCCGAGATCGCCGAGCTGTGCGACCAGTACGGCGTGTGGATGCACGTCGACGCCGCCTACGGCTGCGGACTCCTCGCCTCGGTCAAGTACCGCGGCCGCATCGACGGCATCGAGCGCGCCGACTCGGTCACCGTCGACTACCACAAGTCCTTCTTCCAGCCGGTGAGTTCGTCCGCCGTGCTGGTCCGGGACGCGACCACCCTGCGCCACGCCACCTACCACGCGGAGTACCTCAACCCGCGCCGCATGGTGCAGGAACGTATCCCCAACCAGGTCGACAAGTCCCTGCAGACCACCCGCCGCTTCGACGCGCTCAAGCTGTGGATGACCCTGCGCGTGATGGGCGCCGACGGCATCGGGCAGCTCTTCGACGAGGTCTGCGACCTGGCCGTCGAGGGCTGGGAACTGCTGGCCGCCGACCCGCGCTTCGACGTCGTGGTCGCGCCCTCCCTCTCCACCCTCGTCTTCCGCTACATCCCGGCCGCCGTCACCGACCCGGCCGAGATCGACCGCGCCAACCTGTACGCCCGCAAGGCCCTGTTCGCCTCCGGCGACGCGGTGGTCGCGGGCACCAAGGTGGCCGGCCGCCACTACCTCAAGTTCACCCTGCTCAATCCCGAGACGACGACCGACGACATGGCCGCCGTACTCGACCTGATCGCCGGCCATGCCGAGCAGTACCTGGGAGAGTCCCTTGACCGCGCATCCTGAATCCGCCCGCAGTTACGACTTCGTGGGGATCGGGCTCGGCCCGTTCAACCTGGGCCTCGCCTGCCTCACCGAGCCCATCGACGAACTCGACGGCATCTTCCTGGACTCGAAGCCCGACTTCGAGTGGCACGCCGGCATGTTCCTGGACGGCGCCCATCTGCAGACCCCGTTCATGTCGGACCTGGTCACCCTCGCCGACCCGACCTCGCCGTACTCCTTCCTCAACTACCTGAAGGAGAAGGGCCGGCTGTACTCGTTCTACATCCGCGAGAACTTCTACCCACTGCGGGTCGAGTACGACGACTACTGCCGCTGGGCCGCGAACAAACTGAGCTGCGTCCGCTTCGGCACGACGGTCGCGGACGTGACGTACGACGAAGGAGCCGAGCTGTACGTCGTGAAGACCACGGCCGGCGAGACCTTCCGTGCCCGCCGCCTCGTCCTCGGCACCGGCACCCCGCCCCACATCCCCGAGGCCTGCCAGGGCCTGGGCGGCGACTTCGTGCACAACTCCCGCTACATGCAGCACAAGCAGGAGTTGCAGAAGAAGGAGTCGATCACCCTCGTCGGCTCCGGTCAGTCCGCCGCCGAGATCTACTACGACCTGCTCAGCGAGATCGACGTCCACGGCTACCGGCTGAACTGGGTCACCCGCTCGCCGCGCTTCTTCCCGCTGGAGTACACGAAGCTCACGCTGGAGATGACCTCCCCGGAGTACGTCGACTACTACCACGCGCTGCCGGAGAGGACCCGCTACCGCCTCACGGCCGAGCAGAAGAGCCTGTTCAAGGGCATCGACGGCGACCTGATCAACGAGATCTTCGACCTGCTGTACCAGAAGAACCTCGGCGGCCCGGTCCCCACCCGGCTGCTCACCAACTCCTCCCTCGACAGCGCGCGGTACGAGAACGGCACGTACACGCTGGGACTGCGTCAGGAGGAGCAGGAGAAGGACTACGAGATCGACACCCAGGGCCTGGTCCTGGCCACCGGCTACAGGTACGCCGAGCCGGAGTTCCTCAAGCCCGTCCGCGACCGGCTGCGCTACGACTCCCAGGGCAACTACGACGTCGCCCGCAACTACGCGATCGACGTCACCGGCCGGGGCGTCTTCCTGCAGAACGCCGGCGTCCACACGCACAGCATCACCAGCCCCGACCTGGGCATGGGCGCGTACCGCAACAGCTACATCATCCGAGAGCTGCTCGGCAGCGAGTACTACCCGGTCGAGAAGACCATCGCGTTCCAGGAGTTCGCCGTATGACCCCCACCACCGGCACCCCCACCGACATGGGCACGCTGACCCTCCGCCCGCTCGACCCCCTCAAGGACGCCGAGCTGGTGCACTCCTGGGTCACCCATCCCAAGGCGGCCTTCTGGCTGATGCAGGACGCCAAGCTGGAGGACGTCGAGCGCGCGTACATGGAGATCGCCGCCGACGAGCACTGGCACGCCCTGCTCGGCCTGCACGACGGCGTGCCCGCGTTCCTGATGGAGAAGTACGACCCCGCCCACCACGAGCTGGTCGGTCTGTACGAGCCGGAGCCCGGCGACGTCGGCATGCACTTCCTGGTCGCCCCCACCGACCGGCCCGTGCACGGCTTCACCCGCGCCGTCATCACGGCCGTGATGGCGCACCTCTTCGAGGACCCCGCCACCGCCCGTGTGGTCGTCGAACCCGACGTGTCCAACAAGGCCGTCCACGCCCTGAACGAAGCCGTCGGGTTCGTGCCCGACCGTGAGATACAGAAACCGGAGAAGAAGGCGTTGCTGAGCTTCTGCACCCGGGAGCAGTTCCTCGCGGCGACGGGGGTGCCGGCATGACCCTCGCCGACGCCGTGGCCCACCTCTCCCCCGAGCGCTGGGAGACGGCCAACCGCCGGCTGATCCGCAAGGCGCTGGCCGAGTTCGCACACGAGCGGCTGATATCGCCGGAGAAGGACGGGGACGAGTACGTCGTACCGAGTGACGACGGCCTGACCCACTACCGCTTCTCCGCCACCCGCCACGCCCTCGACCACTGGCAGGTGGCCGCCGACTCGATCACCCGCACCCGGGACGGCAACGGACTTCCCCTGGCGGCCCTGGACTTCTTCATCGAGCTGAAGCGGACCCTCGGCCTGAGCGACGAGATCCTGCCGGTCTACCTGGAGGAGATCTCCTCCACCCTCTCCGGCACCTGCTACAAACTCACCAAGCCGCAGACCCCGGTCGCCGAGCTGGTGAAAAGCGGCTTCCAGGCGATCGAGACGGGCATGACCGAGGGCCACCCCTGCTTCGTCGCCAACAACGGACGGCTCGGCTTCGGCATCCACGAGTACCTGTCGTACGCACCCGAGACCGCGAGCCCGGTCCGCCTCGTGTGGCTGGCCGCGCACCGCTCGCGGGCGGCGTTCACGGCGGGCGTCGGGATCGAGTACGAGTCCTTCGTGCGGGAGGAGCTGGGCGAGGCCACGGTCGAGCGGTTCTCCCGGGTGCTCAAGGACCAGGGACGGGACCCGGAGGACTACCTCCTCATCCCCGTCCACCCCTGGCAGTGGTGGAACAAGCTCACCGTCACCTTCGCCGCCGAAGTCGCCCGTGGTCACCTCGTGTGCCTGGGCGAGGGCGACGACGAGTACCTGGCCCAGCAGTCCATCCGGACCTTCTTCAACAGCTCACATCCCGAGAAGCACTACGTCAAGACGGCCCTGTCCGTCCTCAACATGGGCTTCATGCGCGGGCTCTCGGCCGCGTACATGGAGGCGACCCCAGCGATCAACGACTGGCTCGCCCAGCTCATCGAGGGCGACCCGGTGCTGAAGTCGACGGGCCTCACGATCATCCGTGAGCGGGCGGCCGTGGGCTACCGGCACCTGGAGTACGAGCAGGCGACGGACCGCTACTCGCCGTACCGCAAAATGCTCGCCGCGCTGTGGCGCGAGAGCCCGGTGTCCTCCCTCCAGGACGGCGAGTCCCTCGCGACGATGGCCTCCCTGGTCCACGTGGACCACGAGGGCGCGTCCTTCGCGGGCGCGCTGATCGAACAGTCCGGACTGACGCCGACGGAGTGGCTGCGCCGCTACCTGCGGGCCTACTTCACCCCTCTCCTGCACAGCTTCTACGCCTATGACCTGGTGTTCATGCCGCACGGCGAGAACGTGATCCTGGTCCTGAAGGACGGCGTGGTCCAGCGCGCGATCTACAAGGACATCGCCGAGGAGATCGCCGTCATGGACCCGGAGGCGGTGCTGCCGCCGACGGTGGAGCGGCTGCGCGTCGAGGTCCCCGAGGACAAGAAGCTCCTGTCGATCTTCACGGACGTCTTCGACTGCTTCTTCCGCTTCCTCGCCGCGAACCTCGCCACCGAGGGGATCCTGGAGGAGGACGACTTCTGGCGCACGGTCGCGGAGGTGACCCGCGACTACCAGCACTCGGTGCCCGAACTCGCCGACAAGTTCAAGCGGTACGACATGTTCGCCCCCGAGTTCGCGCTGTCCTGCCTCAACCGGCTCCAGCTGCGCAACAACAAGCAGATGGTGGACCTCGCGGACCCGGCCGGCGCCCTCCAGCTGATCGGCGACCTGGAGAACCCCATCGCGGGACTGTGACCACCAGTCCCCACAGACGGACGGGCACCCCGGAGTACGGTCCTTCGGGGTGCCCGTCATCATGTCCCGACGCCTACGCCTCGGGCCAAGGGACCTGCGGCGAGCGGTAGTAGCCGATCCCCAGCGCGTCCCACCGCGGCCCCTGCGCCGCCAGCCGCACCCGGTAGCCGTCCCAGTCGTGCGTGGCGGCCGGCGACCAGCCGAGTTCGGCGGCACCCGCGAGCCGCGGGAAGGCCATGTACTCGACGTCCTCGCCGGTCACGATCGTCTCGGTCCAGATCGGCGCCTCGACGCCCCGCACCGCCTCGGGCGGCGCTCCCGGCAGGTACGTCCCCGGGTCCCAGTCGTAGGACCGCTGCACGTCGACGTAGCCCGCCCAGGACAGCCCCAGCGGGGTGTCCTCGTCGTACTTCATGTCGAGGTAGATCCGGTCGGCGGGCGAGAGGATCAGCCCGGTCCCGCTCTGCGCCGCCTTGGCGACCTGCGCCTTCTCCTCGGCGCTGGTGGAGTCCAGGCCCCAGTACTGGGCGAGCGCCCCCTTCGCCGGGGTCGCTCCGGTCAGCTGGTGCCAGCCGACCACCGTCTTGCCGTACTCGGCGACGATCGGCTGCACCCGGTCCATGAACTTCACGTAGTCCTCGTGGCTGGTGGAGTTCGCCTCGTCGCCGCCGATGTGGAGGTGGCGGCCCGGGGTGAGGGCGGCGAGTTCCCGGATGACGTCGTCCACGAAGTCGTACGTGAGGTCCTTGTCCACGCACAGGGAGCTGAAGCCGACCTCGGTGCCGGTGTAGAGCGGGGGTGCGACGCCGTCGCAGTTGAGCTCGGCGTAGGAGGCGAGGGCGGCGTTGGTGTGGCCCGGCATGTCTATCTCGGGGACGACCTCCAGGTACCGGGAGGCCGCGTAGCCGACGATCTCCTGGTAGTCGGCCTTGGTGTAGTGGCCGCCGGGGCCGCCGCCGGTCTGCGTGGAGCCGCCGTGCGTGGCCAGACGCGGCCAGGAGTCGACGGCCATGCGCCAGCCCTGGTCGTCGCTGAGGTGCAGGTGCAGTTTGTTGATCTTGTAGAGGGCCAGTTGGTCGATGTGGCGCTTGATCTGGTCGACGGTGAAGAAGTGCCGGGAGACGTCGAGCATCGCGCCGCGCCAGCCGTAGCGGGGGGTGTCCGTGATCGTGCCGCCCGCGACCAGCCACGGTCCGGGCTGGACCGAGTCCTTCTCGACGGCCGCCGGGAGGAGCTGGCGCAGGGTCTGCACGCCGTGGAAGAGCCCTGCGGGCTCGGCCGCCGTGATGGTGACGCCCTTGCCGCCGCTGTCGAGGCGGTAGCCCTCGGCCCCGAAGGGGCCCTTGGCCAGGCGCAGCCGGATGCCGCCCTTGCCGTGCGTGGTGACCGGCAGGCGGTAGCCGGTCGAGGGGCGCAGGAGGTCCGCGAGGTAGGCGCCGACGCGGCGGGCCTCACGGGAGTCGTCGACGCGGATGTGCGTGTCCCGGGTGAGGCGGTACGGCGATCCGCCGGGGGTGACGGACGCGGGGGCCGGGACGATCCGGTCGAGCGGATGGGCCTTCTGTGCGGTGGGAGTCGGGGTCGCGCCGTCTGCGGAGACACCCGCCGCCGCGACGAGCAGCAGCGAGCCGAGAAGGCGGGTCGTCATGTGGTGCTGACTCACCTACGGTCCCTTCCTTGAGCCCGGACAGGTATGGACCAACTCTCCCTCATCACCAGTGAAACAATCCCCTCATGGCGGAAATCCTCCAGAAGGACGGTACTTGGGTCTTCGACGGCGACGCCCTGCGGCTGACCCCGGGGCGGGACAAGAACGTCAGCCTGCTCCGCAGGACGCTGGGCGAACTCGTCGTACCGCTGGGCGCGTTGGCCGGTATCTCCTTCGAACAGGGCAAGAAGACGGGCCGGTTGAGGCTGCGGCTGCGCGACGGCTCCGACCCGCTGCTGCACGCGACCGGGGGCCGGCTCACCGAGCCGCACGACCCGTACCAGCTGGTCGTCGAGTCGGACCGGTACGGCGTCGCCGAGTACCTCGTGGACGAGGTCCGGGGTGCCCTGCTCCTGGACCAGGTGCCGGCCGACCCGGTCGAGGCCTATCTGCTGCCGGGCCCGGCCCTGCCGCTGTCCGTGTCCGCCGGGGACGGCACCGCGAGCTTCGACGGCGAACGGGTCCGCCTGGAGTGGAACTGGAAGACGGAGGATGCCAAGGCCGCCGCCGGCCCCCGCACCCTCGCGGTCACCGACCTCACCGCCGTGGAGTGGCATCCGGCGATCGGCCTGGAGAACGGCTACCTCCGCTTCAGCGTGAAGAACGCCCCGACCAAGGCCCCGCCCAAGTACGACCCCAACGCCGTGGAGCTGTGGGGCTTCAAGAAGGACCCGCTGATGGCCCTGGTCGCGGCGGCCGTCCAGGCCCGGCTCCCGCATCCGGCGGCGGCCGCCCCCAAGGACGTCCGGCCGCCGGAGCCCGGGGCACTCGCCCCGCACGCCGCCGAGGACGGCCACGACGCCCTCCTGCGACGGCTGCGCGAGCTCGGCGAACTGCACCGCACGGGGGTGCTGACGGACGAGGAGTTCTCGATGGCCAAGCAGGCGATACTCAAGCGGATGTAGTCGGCTACCGGGTCACTTCGCCGTGCGCGCCACCGTGAAGCGGTCCACCTCCGCTCCGGTCTCGGCGATCCCCCGCACGGTCAGCGTGGCGGTACGGCCCCTGGCGGCCGGGGTGACGTCCACGCGCAGGAAGGAGTAGTCGAGGTAACGGACCCGGGACCAGGTGACGGTCTCGTTCTGCTTGCCGTCCTTGACATTGACGTACGAGGACACGGACTCGACGTCGTTCTCGTGGCCCTCGTACGACAGCGGGGCGCTGAAGGCGTACAGGCTGCGGCCCGCCGCGCCCGCCGTCACGTACACCACGCCGTCGGTCTCGGGGTACGCCGTGCCGCCGATCGGGAGCTTCTTGGTGACCGCGCCCGCCTTGATGACGTCGGTGCGCTCGTACTGGTGGTTGTGGCCGTTGATCACCAGGTCGACGGTGTACTTCTCGAACAGCGGCACCCACTCCTGGCGCACGCCCCCCTCCGAGGCGTGCGCGGTGGAGGTGCAGTAAGCGCAGTGGTGGAAGAACACGACGACGAAGTCGATGTCCCTGGAGGCGCGGTACTTCTTGAGCTGCGCCTCCAGCCACGTGGTCTGGGTGCCGCCGGAGATGCCGAGGTTGGCCGGGATCTCGAAGGAGATGTCGTTGGCGTCGAGCGAGATGACCGCGGTGTTGCCGTGGACGAAGGAGTAGACGCCCGGGAGGTTCTTCTTGTCGGGCCCGTTGCCGGGCAGGTTCCAGCGGGCGTCCTCGCCGCCGTAGCCGTTCGGCGAGTACCAGGCCTCCATGTCGTGGTTGCCGTACGCCGGCATCCACGGGACGGACCCCGCGACCGACTCGGTCTGGGCGAGGAACTGGTCCCACACCCGCGAGTCGAAGCCGGTGTCGGCGGTCTTGCCCTGGCCGGCCGGGTCGGCGTAGGCGATGTCGCCGGCGTGCAGGTGGAAGGCGGGGTTCTGGCCGAGCAGCAGGCTGTTGTTGGCGAGGCCGTGGTAGCCGACGCCCTCGTCGCCGAAGGCGGTGAAGGTGAACGGCGCCTTGTGGGCCGGGGCGGTGGTGAAGGTGCCGAGGGTGCCGAGGAGGTGCGGTTCGGCCGGGTCGAAGCCCTGGTGGCCGACGCCGTAGTAATACGTCGTGCCGGGCCTGAGGTGCGTGAGCTCGGCGTGCAGGTAGTACTGCGTGTGGTCGCCGCTCGCCCCGACGCCGGCCGGGGTGTACAGGGTGCGCACCTCGGCCTCGATCTTCCGGGAGAGGTCCCAGGGCCGGGCGCCGATCCGGATGAAGGGCTTATTCACGGCGACCGGGACCTGCCAGGAGACGGTCATCTCGGTGCGCGGGTCGCTGCCGTAGGCGAGGTGGCGGCCGAAGGGGGCGACGAGGGCGCCGTCGACGCTCTCCGTACGCGTGACGGTCCGGGTGGCGGCCCGGGTCGCCGCCTGTGCGGTGGCACCCGGCACGAACGCGCCGCCCACGACGGCGCCCACGGTGACCGCGCCGCCCCTGATCATCGTGCGCCGCGAGAATCTGGCGTGCAGGTATTCGTGCTGCTCGGCCATGCTCATGCGCTCGGCGAGCTGCTCGGGTACTCCCATGCGAGGAATGTCCATAGCGTCTGAAACTCGTCCCCTCAGGCAACGGGTTGCCGGACGCGGAATGGACGGCTCACGAACAGGGACTCATGACAGCTTCAACGTTCACCCAAGGAGTCCCCACAGACCTCTGCCCGAAATCGGGCAGCTTTCTTGCGAAAGTGCCGCCGGTACCCCAGGATCTACCGGGTGCACGACGAACTTGTTGATCATCTGACGCGGTCCACGCCCCTGAGCCGGGGCGAGGCGCTGCGGGTGGTCCAGGACGTGCTCGCCTACTTCGACGAGACGACCGAGGAGTACGTCCGTCGCCGCCACCGCGAGCTCCAGGCACAGGGCCTGGTGAACGCGGAGATCTTCGGACGGATCGAGGCGGACCTGAAATATCGCACGGTGGCGCCGCCGGAGCTCACGCTCCGGCAGCTGCGGCGGATCGTCTACGGCTGAGCCGAGCCGGCCGCCTTCCACCGGGCCCAACCTGAGGAATACGTATATATGTGCGGAATCGTCGGATACATCGGGAAGCGTGACGTCGCCCCCCTGCTCCTGGAGGGCCTGCAGCGCCTGGAGTACCGCGGCTACGACTCGGCGGGCATCGTCGTCACCTCCCCGAAGGCGGCCGGCCTCAAGATGGTCAAGGCCAAGGGCCGGGTCCGGGACCTGGAGGCCAAGGTCCCCGCCCGCTTCAAGGGCACGACCGGCATCGCCCACACCCGCTGGGCCACCCACGGCGCCCCCTCCGACGTGAACGCCCACCCGCACCTGGACGCCGAGGGCAGGGTCGCCGTCGTCCACAACGGCATCATCGACAACGCCTCCGACCTGCGGCGCAAGCTGGAGGCGGACGGCGTCGAGTTCCTCTCCGACACCGACACCGAGGTCCTCGTCCACCTCATCGCCCGCTCGCAGGCCGAGAAGCTGGAGGACAAGGTCCGCGACACACTGCGGGTCATCGAGGGCACGTACGGCATCGCCGTCCTGCACGCCGACTTCCCCGACCGGATCGTGGTCGCCCGCAACGGCTCCCCGGTCGTCCTCGGCATCGGCGAGAAGGAGATGTTCGTCGCCTCGGACATCGCCGCCCTGGTCGCCCACACCCGGCAGATCGTCACCCTCGACGACGGCGAGATGGCCACCCTCAAGGCCGACGACTTCCGCACCTACACCACCGAGGGCACCCGGACGACCGCCGAGCCGACCACCGTGGAGTGGGAGGCCGCTTCGTACGACATGGGCGGCCACGACACCTACATGCACAAGGAGATCCACGAGCAGGCCGACGCCGTGGACCGCGTGCTGCGGGGCCGCATCGACGACCGCTTCTCCACCGTGCACCTCGGCGGCCTGAACCTGGACGCCCGCGCCGCGCGCCAGATCCGCCGCGTGAAGATCCTCGGCTGCGGCACCTCGTACCACGCGGGCATGATCGGCGCCCAGATGATCGAGGAGCTGGCCCGCATCCCCGCCGACGCCGAGCCCGCCTCGGAGTTCCGCTACCGCAACGCGGTCGTCGACCCCGACACCCTCTACATCGCGGTCTCCCAGTCCGGTGAGACGTACGACGTGCTGGCCGCCGTCCAGGAGCTGAAGCGCAAGGGCGCGCGGGTCCTCGGCGTGGTGAACGTGGTCGGCTCGGCGATCGCCCGCGAGGCCGACGGCGGCGTGTACGTCCACGCGGGCCCCGAGGTCTGCGTGGTCTCGACGAAGTGCTTCACGAACACCACGGTCGCCTTCGCGCTGCTCGCCCTGCACCTGGGCCGCACCCGTGACCTCTCCGTCCGGGACGGCAAGCGGATCATCGAGGGCCTGCGCAGGCTGCCCGCGCAGATCTCCGAGATGCTGGAGCAGGAGGACGAGATCAAGAAGCTGGCCGCGGAGTACGCCGAGGCCCGCTCGATGCTCTTCATCGGCCGTGTCCGGGGCTACCCGGTGGCCCGTGAGGCCTCCCTGAAGCTCAAGGAGGTCTCCTACATCCACGCCGAGGCCTACCCGGCCTCCGAGCTCAAGCACGGCCCGCTGGCCCTGATCGAGCCGGCCCTCCCGACGGTCGCGATCGTCCCCGACGACGACCTCCTCGAGAAGAACCGCGCCGCCCTGGAGGAGATCAAGGCCCGCAGCGGCAAGATCCTCGCGGTCGCCCACCAGAACCAGGAGAAGGCCGACCAGACGATCATCGTCCCCAAGAACGAGGACGAGCTGGACCCGATCCTCATGGGCATCCCCCTCCAACTCCTCGCCTACCACACGGCCTTGGCCCTGGGACGGGACATCGACAAGCCGCGCAACCTCGCCAAGTCGGTAACGGTGGAGTAAGCGCCCTGAAGGGGCGCGGGGCTGTATCAATGTGCGGCTCCGCCGCGTGGGCGCGACCAGCCCCCACGCACCCGCAGAGGCCAGACAACAGGAACGGACCCCACGTGTCGCCACCTGACACGGGGGGTCCGCTCTCTTCGCCGGGGGCCGCCCAACCCCCAGCCGGCGCAGCTCAACCGGTGGCCGTCACGCCCCGGCCGGCAGCGCGTCGCGGCAGGGCCGTCGGCCAGTGCGCCAGGGCCGCGGTCGCCGCATACCAGGCCACCGCCCCCGCAGCCACGGCGAACCAGCCGCCGGCCTGGGCGAGACTCCCGCTGTCGGCGAAGTTCGCGACAGCGAGCAGCACCAACGACACGACGAACAACCCGTAGGTGCCCTTGGCGAGTTGGTCGCCCGCAGCGACCGTGAGAGACAGCGCCACGAGGGCGAAGAGCAGCAGGAACAACCCGGCCGCATTGTCGGAGCCCGGCGCCGAGACGGCCCAGGTGAACCAGAGGGCGCCGAGCGCCGAGAAAGCCGTACCACCGGCGGTGTCCCGGTCGCGGAACGCCATGAGTCCGGCGACGAAGAGGGCGACTCCGCCCACGTACTGGGCAATTGACACGGCGTCGGCCGCCGTCACGCCGTCGATCACGTCGGTGTACCCGAGGCCCACGGCCAACAGGGTGACGCCGAGCGCGAGTCGGCCGACGACCGTGGTGGTGCTTCCCGCAGAGACGTCGTTGTCCACGGCGGGCTCCCTTCATGCATGTGCAGTTGCGCGGTGACCGGTATATGCCCTTCACAAGGGCACAAACACCTCTACGCGCGAGTAGATTTATGCGCTGCACAAGGGAGTTGAGCCGATCCCACGGCGGGTCCCACCTGGGGGGACGACGAGTCAGGGAATGACGACGACCGGCCGCTTCGCCCGCTTGGCGAGCCGCCCGGCGACGGAGCCGAAGATGCGTCCGACGAGGCCGTGGGTGGAGCCGACGACGATCGCGTCCGCCTCGTACTCCCGCCCGACCTCTTCGAGCTCGTGACAGATGTCGCCGCCGCGCTCGACGAGGATCCAGGGCACCTCGGCGAGGTACTCCGCGCAGGCGAGCTCGAGGCCGAGCACCTCGGTGCGGTGATCGGGAACGTCGACGAAGACCGGTGGCTCGCAGCCCGCCCACACGGTGGTGGGCAGCCGGTTGGCGACGTGGACGATGATCAGGCCCGACCCGGAGCGATGAGCCATACCGATGGCGTACGCGAGGGCGCGCTCACTGGACATGGAGCCGTCGAAGCCCACCACGACGCCATGCTTGAAGGCGGGGTCGCAGGATTGGCGTGGCTCTTCCGCCGCCAGGGGCTCGGCCGCCGTGGGGTCGGCGACGGGCCGCTTGCGGTCCGCGGGTTCGAAGAATTCGTGACCGGCCATGGCTGTCTCGGCGTTGTGATCCTTTTATGGGTGGGCCGACAGTGTGCGGCGGAGCCTGTGTCCGGGAATCATCTTCCCAACCCCATACCCCCAAGGGTACGGCGGCACGCCTCCTTAGCCCAGATCGCGCCCCCGGTGCGTGGGGGTTCCAGGGAGCATGCACGAGGGGGCGCCCGCAACGCAATGGTTGCTGCGCTGTACAGGCGGTTTTGCCCAGCGCTCAGGCACCGGCCGGGCTTCCCGGCTCATACCCGCACGCACAGTGACCGACCGATCGAACACGCGTTGAACCCCACGAGCCACGCACAGGGAGTACACCATGTCCGGACCACGACCCCCCGCCCATGACTCCTCGACCGACGTCGTCCGGTGGGCGGCCTTCAGCTGTGTCGTGGTCCCCGTGGTCCTCCTCTGGTACGGCACCTCCCTCGCCGGCGCCGCGGGCACCGCCCTCGGTCTCGCCGCCGTCACCGCGGTCTGCCGTATCCTCCTGCGCCAGTCGGAGCGCGGCGCGGCACGCATGCTCGCCGAGGAACGCGCACCGCGTCGCGGCCACCGCTACAGGACCGGATCGGGGACGCGCAGAGGCGGACGTCACAGTGGGGGAAATACACCGGTCGGCTGACCGGTTTCCGCGCACGCATCCGTCTCTTTTCAGCCAACTTCCGGCCACCGCGCGTCCCTTGCCCCGACCACCCCCCAACCCCCGTTCCACCTGCACGGAAAGGGCCTGAGGGGCACCGCGCACCCTACGTGGATTGGCCACGGCGACAAGGCGCACTTCCCTGCACGCCCCACGAGTGCAACGCTTCGTGATCGAATGCTTCACGCCAAGTTGCCAAGTCGACAATGTGCCGGATGCCCAACTGGTCTCCCCGGCACCACGTGACGCAGTAGATTCGATCTTGACTGTCTTACGGCGGGGGACTCGTGCAGGACCAAGGGGAAACGTGCAGGAGCGACACAACCGAGGAGCCGCGACCACCGAGGGGGGCTTAGCAGTATGAGCCACGACTCCACTGCCGCGCCGGAAGCCGCGGCCCGGAAACTTTCCGGGCGACGCCGCAAGGAGATCGTCGCGGTGCTGCTGTTCAGCGGCGGCCCCATCTTCGAGAGTTCCATACCGCTGTCGGTGTTCGGAATCGACCGCCAGGACGCCGGCGTTCCGCGCTACCGACTGCTGGTGTGCGGCGGCGAGGAAGGCCCACTGCGGACCACAGGAGGCCTGGAACTCACCGCACCGCATGGCCTGGAGGCGATCTCGCGAGCGGGCACCGTCGTCGTGCCCGCCTGGCGTTCGATCACCTCGCCGCCACCGGAGGACGCACTCGACGCACTGCGCCGGGCGCACGAGGAGGGCGCCCGCATAGTGGGTCTGTGCACCGGCGCCTTCGTGCTGGCGGCGGCGGGCCTGCTGGACAGCCGGCCGGCCACCACCCACTGGATGTACGCACCGACGCTCGCCAAGCGCTACCCGTCGGTGCACGTGGATCCGCGCGAGCTGTTCGTGGACGACGGCGATGTGCTGACGTCCGCGGGTACGGCGGCCGGAATCGATCTCTGTCTCCACATCGTGCGGACGGACCACGGCAACGAGGCGGCCGGCGCGCTGGCCCGACGCCTGGTGGTCCCCCCGCGCCGAAGCGGCGGTCAGGAGCGCTACCTCGACCGGTCTTTACCTGAGGAGATCGGCGCCGACCCGCTCGCCGAGGTCGTCGCCTGGGCGCTGGAGCACCTCCACGAGCAGTTCGACGTGGAGACGCTCGCCGCACGCGCGTACATGAGCCGTCGTACCTTCGACCGCCGGTTCCGCTCCCTCACCGGGAGCGCGCCGCTGCAGTGGCTGATCACCCAGCGGGTGCTGCAGGCCCAGCGGCTGCTGGAGACGTCGGACTACTCGGTGGACGAGGTCGCGGGCCGCTGCGGCTTCCGCTCACCGGTGGCGCTGCGCGGGCACTTCCGCCGCCAGCTGGGTTCGTCGCCGGCCGCGTACCGCGCGGCCTACCGGGCGCGGCGGCCGCAGGCCGAGCGGCAGCCGGACCCCGAGGGTGCGGCCGGTCCGCCGAGCGCGCCCTCTCCGCTGCACCCCGACGGCGGCGGCCCGGTACCGCTCCAGACCCGCCGCACGGCACCGCCGAGCCCGGTCGGGACGTCCGCGTCCCTCGGCCCGGCCTCGGACAACGGCCGCGAGGCGTATGCGGGGAGCCGGGCGAGTCTGCCGGGGCAGCGCAGCGGGATGTGAGGTTCGGACGGGTGGGGGCGGCGGGGGCGAAATCTGCGCCCGCCGCCCCCACCCCTCCCCACCACAAACGTGGACAGTCTCATATACACAACAGACGCA
>NZ_JBHXSG010000035.1:0-114971 GCF_042714835.1 Streptomyces sp. NPDC058678
CGGACGGGCTGATTTCAGCCCCTCCGGCGTTTGAGGAGCGGGGTCTGGGGCGGAGCCCCAGAAGGACGGGAACGGGAAGGGGCGGCGGGGGCGGTCACTCCGGGGCCGTGACGAAGTCGATCAGTTCCTCCACGCGGCCCAGCAGCTCCGGCTCCAGGTCCCGGTAGGAGTTCACCCGCTTCAGGATCGCCTGCCACACCGCGCCCGTGTTCTCCGGCCAGCCCAGGGCCCGGCACACGCCCGTCTTCCAGTCCTGGCCGTGCGGGACGCGGGGCCAGGCATCGATGCCCACCGCCGCGGGCTTCACGGCCTCCCAGATGTCGATGTACGGGTGGCCGACGACCAGCGCGTGGTCGCTGGTCACCGACTCGGCGATACGGAACTCCTTGGTGCCGGGAAGCAGGTGGTCCACCAGGATGCCCAGGCGGGCGTCGGGGCCCGGCGCGAACTCCGCGACGATGGCCGGGAGGTCGTCGACGCCCTCCAGGTACTCCACGACCACGCCCTCGATGCGCAGGTCGTCGCCCCACACCTTCTCGACCAGTTCGGCGTCGTGCCGGCCCTCGACGTAGATGCGTCCGGCGCGGGCCACGCGCGCGCGTGCGCCGGGGACGGCGACCGAGCCGGAGGCCGTACGGGTGGGGCGCACCGGAGCCCGGCCGGCGGAGCGTACGAGGGTCACCACCCGGCCCTCCAGGAGGAAGCCGCGGGGCTCCAGGGGGAACACGCGGTGCTTGCCGAAGCGGTCCTCCAGGGTGACCGTGCCCGCCTCGCAGCGGATCACCGCACCGCAGAAGCCCGTCCCCGCCTCCTCCACCACCAGGCCGGGCTCCGCAGCGACCTCGGGTGCGGGCGTGGGCTTCTTCCACGGCGGAGTCAGGTCCGCAGAGTACTGGCGCATTCGGATGACGATAGGAGAAGACGCCGTGGAGACGACGCGGGGCCGTCACGACACGCCGAAACGCCCGGCCAGGGCGTCCCGCTGCGCCCGGACGAACGCCGCGTCCACCACCGCTCCGTGACCGGGCACGTACAGCGCGTCCTCGCCGCCCAGGTCCAGCAGGCGGTCGAGGGCGGCCGGCCAGTGGGACGGTACGGCGTCGGGGCCCGCCTGGGGTTCGCCGGACTCCTCGACCAGGTCGCCGCAGAAGACCACCTCCGGCGAGCCGGGGACGAGGACCACGAGGTCGTGGGCCGTGTGGGCGGGGCCCACGTTCGCCAGCAGGACCTGGCGGCCGCCGCCCAGGTCGAGCGTCCACTCGCCGGAGACGTGGTGGCGGGGGACCGTCAGGGCGTCGACCGCCTCGTCGGCCAGGCGCGCGTCGAGCCCGTTGCCCACCGCGTCCGCGCGCAGTTCCTCACGCCCCTGCCGGGCGGTGAACACCGTCTCGACGCCGACCGCGCCGAAAACCTCCGCACCCGCGAACGCCGCCGCCCCGAAGACATGGTCGAAGTGCGGATGCGTCAGCGCGAGATGGGTCACACGACGACCGGCGAGTTCCTGCGCCCGCGCCCGCACCCGCGCCCCCTCCGCCAGGCTCGACCCGGCGTCGACCACCAGGGCCGCGCCCGCCCCGACGACCAGCCCCGCCGTGCAGTCCCACACCGGCAGGCGGCACCGGCCGACCCCGGTCGCCAGCCGCTCCCACCCCAGCTCTTCCCAAGTCACCGTCATACCGCGACGCTAGCGGGGAAGCCTCCACGGGCACGGCATCGCAGGCCCGGCCTTGCCCCGGGCGTACCCCACGGCCGTACACTGGCCGGGGTGCGCTGGCACTCGGATGTGACGAGTGCCAGGCGAAGCGCAAGGGGTCGACTTTCTGGAGGTGTGCGCGATGCTGAGTGAACGCAGGCTCCAGGTGCTGCGCGCCATCGTCCAGGACTACGTCGGCACCGAGGAGCCGGTCGGCTCCAAGGCGCTCACCGAGCGGCACAACCTCGGTGTCTCCCCGGCGACCGTGCGCAACGACATGGCCGCCCTGGAGGACGAGGGGTACATCGCCCAGCCGCACACCAGCGCGGGGCGGATCCCGACCGACAAGGGCTATCGGCTGTTCGTCGACAAGCTGGCCGGGGTCAAGCCGATGACCGGACCCGAGCGGCGCGCGATCCAGAACTTCCTGGACGGCGCGGTCGATCTCGACGACGTGGTGGCGCGGACCGTGCGGCTGCTCGCGCAGCTGACGCGGCAGGTCGCCGTCGTGCAGTACCCGTCGCTCACACGGTCGACGGTGCGGCACGTCGAGCTGCTCTCCCTCGCCCCCGCGCGCGTGATGCTCGTTCTGATCACGGACACGGGACGGGTCGAGCAGCGGATGGTCGACTGCCCGGCGCCGTTCGGCGAGGCCTCGCTGGCCGATCTTCGGGCGCGGCTCAACAGCCGGATCGCCGGCCGTCGCTTCGCCGACGTGCCGCATCTGGTGGAGGACCTGCCCGAGGGCTTCGACGCCGAGGATCGCGGCACCGTCTCGATGGTGCTCTCCACGCTGCTGGAGACGCTCGTCGAGGAGAACGAGGAGCGGTTGATGATCGGCGGCACCGCCAATCTCACCCGCTTCGGACATGACTTTCCCCTCACCATCCGGCCCGTCCTGGAAGCCCTCGAGGAGCAGGTCGTGCTCCTCAAGCTCCTTGGCGAGGCGGGGGATTCGGGCATGACCGTACGCATCGGTCACGAGAACGCCTACGAGGGACTCAACTCCACTTCGGTGGTGTCGGTCGGCTACGGTTCGGGCGGCGAGGCAGTAGCCAAGCTCGGCGTGGTCGGACCGACCCGCATGGATTACCCGGGAACGATGGGAGCGGTACGCGCAGTGGCACGGTACGTCGGACAGATCCTGGCGGAGTCGTAAGTGGCCACGGACTACTACGCCGTTCTCGGCGTGCGCCGCGACGCGTCGCAGGAAGAGATCAAGAAGGCCTTCCGGCGGCTCGCACGCGAGCTGCACCCGGACGTCAACCCCGATCCGAAGACCCAGGAGCGGTTCAAGGAGATCAACGCCGCCTACGAGGTGTTGTCGGACCCGCAGAAGAAGCAGGTCTACGACCTCGGCGGGGATCCCCTGTCCCAGGCGGGCGGCCAAGGCGCGGGCGGCTTCGGCGCCGGCGGCTTCGGGAACTTCTCGGACATCATGGACGCCTTCTTCGGTACGGCGTCCCAGCGGGGTCCGCGCTCGCGGACCCGGCGCGGCCAGGACGCGATGATCCGGCTGGAGATCGAGCTCGACGAGGCGGCCTTCGGCACGACGAAGGACATCCAGGTCGACACCGCGATCGTCTGCACCACCTGTAGCGGTGAGGGTGCGGCGCCGGGGACCTCCGCGCAGACGTGTGACATGTGCCGCGGTCGCGGTGAGGTGTCGCAGGTGACGCGGTCCTTCCTGGGCCAGGTCATGACCTCGCGCCCCTGCCCGCAGTGCCAGGGCTTCGGCACGGTCGTCCCGACGCCGTGCCCGGAGTGCGCCGGCGACGGCCGCGTCCGGTCCCGTCGGACCCTGACCGTCAAGATCCCCGCCGGTGTCGACAACGGCACCCGCATCCAGCTGGCCGGCGAGGGCGAGGTCGGGCCCGGTGGCGGTCCCGCCGGTGACCTGTACGTCGAGATCCACGAGCTGCCGCACTCGCAGTTCCAGCGGCGGGGTGACGACCTGCACTGCACGGTCACCATCCCGATGACCGCGGCCTCCCTCGGCACCAAGGTCCCGCTGGAGACGCTGGACGGCCTGGAAGAGGTCGACATCCGGCCCGGCACCCAGTCCGGACAGTCGATCCCGCTGCACAGCCGGGGCGTCACGCACCTGCGCGGCGGCGGACGCGGCGACCTGATCGTCCACGTCGAGGTCCAGACCCCGAACAAGCTCGACCCCGAGCAGGAACGCCTGCTGCGTGAGCTGGCCAAGCTGCGGGGTGAGGAGCGGCCCACGGGGCAGTTCCAGCCGGGGCAGCAAGGGTTGTTCTCGCGGTTGAAGGACGCGTTCAACGGTCGTTGACGGGTGGGCTGCGGGTGGCCTTTCTCGCCCCCGCCGCCCCTTCCCTTCCCGTCCCTGGGGGCTGCGCCCCCAGACCCCCGCTTCGGCCGAAGGGCCTCGTCCTCAAGCGCCGGACGGGCTGAAAGCACGCCGGTTGCAGTGGCGTGTGCCAAGGGGAAGGGTCGATTCGGACTTGTTCGGAGGACGTGACAACATGCCGTCATGTCCTCCGCACTGACCGATCTCTTCCCCCACCCGATCGTGCAGGCCCCCATGGCGGGCGGTGTCTCCGTACCGACGCTCGCCGCCGCCGTGTGCGAGGCCGGCGGGCTGGGGTTCCTCGCTGCCGGGTACAAGACGGCCGACGGCCTGTACCAGGAGATCAAGCAGCTGCGGAGCCTGACGGCCCGCCCCTTCGGCGTGAACCTGTTCATGCCGCAGCCGGAGTACGCGGACCCGGCCGCCGTCGACGTGTACGCCCATCAGCTGGCCGGCGAGGCCGCCTGGTACGAGACCGAGCTGGGTGACCCCGAGAGCGGGCGTGACGACGGCTACGAGGCCAAGCTCGCGGTGCTGCTCGACAACCCGGTGCCGGTGGTCTCGTTCCACTTCGGCGTGCCGAGCCGGGATCTCCTGGACTCGCTGCGCCGGGCCGGCACCTTCACCCTGGTCACCGCGACCACCGCCGAGGAAGCCTTCGCGGTCGAGCAGGCGGGTGCCGACGCGGTGATCGCCCAGGGCGTGGAGGCGGGCGGCCACCAGGGCACCCACCGCGACATCCCGGGGACCGACGGCTCGGGCATCGGCCTCCTCTCCCTGATAGCGCAGGTCCGCGAGACCGTGGGCATCCCGATCGTCGCCGCCGGCGGCATCATGCGCGGCGGCCAGATCGCCGGCGTGCTCGCCGCGGGCGCGAGCGCGGCCCAGCTCGGCACGGCGTTCCTCGCCACCCCCGAGTCCGGCGCGTCCGCCGTGCACAAGCAGGCGCTGACCAATCCCCTCTACGTGCGTACCGAGTTGACCCGCGCCTTCTCCGGCCGCCCGGCCCGCGGACTGGTCAACCGCTTCCTGCGCGAGCACGGCCCCTACGCGCCCGCCGCCTACCCGGAGATCCACCACCTGACCGCGCCGCTGCGCAAGGCGGCCGCCAAGGCGGGCGACGCGCAGGGCATGGCGCTGTGGGCGGGCCAGGGCCACCGGATGGCCCGCGAGCTGCCCGCCGGACAGCTGGTGGAGGTGCTGGCGTCCGAACTCGCCGCCGCCTGGACAGCGTTGTCGTGGGGCGGGGCGCGATGACGGCGCCGGTGTTCGTCGTCGAGCACTTCGACGCGGGCGGCGGCGGGCAGTACGTCCTCGACGGGCCCGAGGGGCGCCACGCCGTCTCCGTGAAGCGGCTGAAGCCCGGGGAGAGCGTCGTCCTCACCGACGGTGCCGGGCGCTGGGCCGAGTGCGAGGTGGTCGGCACCGAGGGCAAGGACCGGCTGATCGTCCACCTGACCGGCATCCGTGAGGAACCCCCGCAGTCCCCCCGCATCACCGTCGTCCAGGCCCTTCCCAAGGGCGACCGCGGCGAGCTGGCCGTCGAGACGATGACCGAGACCGGCGTCGACGCGATCGTGCCCTGGGCGGCCTCCCGCTGCATCACGCAGTGGAAGGGCGACCGCGGCCTGAAGGCGCTCGGCAAGTGGCGGGCCACCGCCCGGGAGGCCGGCAAGCAGTCCCGCCGGGTGCGCTTCCCCGAGGTCGCGGACGCGGCGACGAGCAAGCAGGTTGCGGCACTTCTCGCCGAAGCCGACTTCGCCGCCGTACTGCACGAGAGCGGCGAAGAGACCCTGGCCACCGCAGAACTGCCCGCCGAGGGCGGGATCGTGCTCGTCGTCGGCCCCGAAGGCGGCGTCTCCCCCGAGGAGCTGGCGCTCTTCGAGGAGGCGGGCGCGAAGGCGTACCGGCTCGGACCCACCGTCCTCCGGACGTCGACCGCCGGGACCGCGGCGACCGCCCTGCTCCTCGGCCGCACCGGCCGCTGGTCCTGAAACGTCTGCCACCAGGAGAACCGTTCGTGGAACTCGCCCAGGTACGCCTGCTCGTCAGCGACTTCGCCGCCTGCTACCGCTTCTACGCAGAAGTCCTCGGCCTGAAGCCGCAGTCGGGGACGGCGGAGGGGCCGTACGAGAAGTTCAGCCCGTCCACCGGCTCCGCCGGAATCGCCCTCCAGGACCGGGCCATGATGTCCGAGGTTCTCGGCGACGAACTGGGTGACGCGGCTACCGGCCACCGCTCCCTGGTGGTGCTGCGCGTCGACGCCCTGGACGCCTACTGCGAGCAGATCACCACCCGCGGAGCGACCCTGCTGCACGGCCCGGCCCCGATGACCGACCGGATGCGGGTCGCGCACCTCAAGGACCCTGAGGGCAATCTGGTGGAGCTTCAGGAGTGGCTGCTGCTGCGCGGCTGACGGCCACGGCGGGCAGCAGTTCCCAGCCGTCCAACTCGCCGCCGCCGGACAGCAGTCCGCGCTTCGCGGCCTCGTCGACCAGGGCGCGTACGACGCCGGGTTCGTTCAGGTTGACGTAGTGCTGGGTGTCGCTCACGCCGCCCGAGTGGCCGGGGTAGCCGCCGCCGGCGTCGCGTCCCGGGCCGGAACGGAAGACGACCCGGGTGCGGACGCCGTCACGGAGCAGGGTGAGGGTCTCGCGGCAGGGCTGGCCGTCGTCGTGCCGGTGGCGGACGTTCCACAGGTAGACGGTCCGCTCGTCCACGACGAGCCTTCTGAGACTGTGGTCCTTGCGCATCCGTCCACGGTAGACGCGGGGCGCGCAAGTGGCCGTATGCGCTCTACCGCGACGGGCGGGACGGTGGCAGGCTGCCCTGCATGGGGGCGTTGACGAGGATGCGGCGTCGGCCGCTCGGGCGGCGAGTGGCGGCTGTGGCGACTCTGGGCGTGCTCGCCGTGGGTGGCACGGTCGCCTGCGATCCGAGCGGGCTGAACTCCGCGACCGTGGCGTACACGACCGACCAGACCGTGACCGACGAGCTGGAGCGGCAGAAGGCCGACGTGCGCTGGCTCAACTGCACGGCCTCGTACGGCGACAGCGGCTCGACGCCCACGGCCACCGAGAACGCCGTCGCCGATGTCGACTGCCAGGGCGAGACCGACGACGGCAAGGACATCACCGTCACGGGCAAGGTCACCCGCGCGGTCAGCGGCGCCTGTGTGCGCGGGGACCTGACCGCCAAGATCGACGGCAAGCAGTGGTTCCACGTGGAGGGGCTCGGGAACTGCGAGTCGCGGACCACCCCGCCCGTCGACAACCCCGGTCAGCCCGGGCCGACGGTGACGGTGACCGTCACCAAGACCGTCTACTGCCAGAAGGCACCCCAGTGCTGGCCGGAAGGCAAGTGAGCCAACCGTCCGGGGCGGCTGGTCGCGTGATCCAAACCTGGTTCAAACGACTGTCACCGGTCGCCGCGCGTGCATAGGGTGATCGGGTGACACAGTCAGCGACCGCCGCAACCTCAGCGTATTTCCGATTCCCCCACCTGCACGGCGAGTTGGTCGCCTTCACCGCCGAGGACGACGTCTGGCTCGCCCCGCTCGACGGCGGCCGGGCCTGGCGGGTCAGCGCCGACAACGTGCCGGTCACCCACCCCCGCATCTCGCCCGACGGCACCACCGTCGCCTGGACCTCCACCCGCGACGGCGCCCCCGAGGTGCACATCGCCCCGGTGGACGGCGGCCCCGCCAAACGACTGACGCACTGGGGCAGTTCACGCACCCAGGTGCGCGGCTGGACCGCGGACGGCGAGGTCCTCGCCCTCAGCACCTACGGCCAGGCCAGCCTGCGCCGCAGCTGGGCCCGCGCGATCCCGCTCGACGGCGGCCCCGGCACGACCCTGCCGTACGGACCCGTCGGCGATGTCGCCCACGGAGGCCCCGGCACGGTCCTGCTGTCCGCGCCGATGGGGCGCGAGGCGGCCTGGTGGAAGCGGTACCGGGGCGGTACGGCGGGCAAGCTCTGGATCGACAGGGACGCCCGCGACGGGGAGGGTGCCGGCGAGTTCGTGCGGCTGCACGAAGAGCTGGACGGGAACATCGAGTACCCCGTGTGGACGGGCGACCGGATCGCCTTCCTGTCCGACCACGAGGGCGTCGGCGCGCTGTATTCCTCCCTCGCCGACGGCTCCGACCTGCGGCGGCACACTCCACTCGACGGCTTCTACGCCCGGCACGCCGCCGGTGACGGCACCCGGGTCGTGTACGCGTCCGCCGGTGAACTGTGGATCCTGGACGACCTCGACGGCGCCGAGCCCCGCCGGCTCGACGTGCGGCTCGGCGGGCAGCGCACCGACCGGCAGCCGTTCACGGTGAACGCCTCCCGCTGGTTCGGATCGGCCGCCCCCGACCACACCGCGCGCGGCAGCGCGGTCGCCGTGCGCGGAGCCGTGCACTGGGTGACCCACCGGGCCGGACCGGCCCGCGCACTCTCCGCCGAACCCGGGGTCCGCGCCCGGCTGCCCCGCACCTTCCGCGCCGAGGGCGAGGAGTGGGTGGTGTGGGTGACGGACGCCGAGGGCGAGGACGCCCTGGAGTTCGCGCCCGCCACCGGCCACGCGCCCGGCGCCACCCCGCGCCGGCTCGCCGGCGGGCAGCTCGGCCGGGTCCTCGGGCTCGCCATGGCACCCGACGGCAGCCGGGCCGCGGTCGCCGCGCACGACGGACGCGTCCTGCTCGTCGAACGCGAGACGGGCGAGGTCCGCGAGGTCGACCGCAGCGAGGAGGGGGACGCCACCGGGCTGGTCTTCTCACCCGACTCGGCCTGGCTCGCCTGGTCGCACCCCGGCCCGGGCCCGCTGCGCCAGCTCCGGCTCGCCAACACCACCGACCTGTCGGTCACCGAGGCGACCCCGCTCCGGTTCCGGGACTACGCCCCGGCGTTCACCCTGCACGGCAAGCACCTCGCCTTCCTCTCCAACCGCTCCTTCGACCCGGTCTACGACGAGCACGTCTTCGACCTGGCCTTCGTGGTCGGCGACCGCCCGCACCTGATCACGCTGGCCGCGACCACGCCGTCGCCGTTCGGTCCGCAGCGGCACGGCCGCCCCTTCGAGGCGCCCGACAAGGACGAGACACCCGACAGCGAGGGCACCCCGGCCACCCGCATCGACCTGGACGGCCTCGCCGACCGGATCGTGCCCTTCCCGGTAGAGGCGGCCCGCTACTCCAACCTGCGGGCGGCGAAGGACGGCGTGCTGTGGCTGCGGCACCCGGTGCGCGGTGTCCTCGGCTCCTCCCGGGCGACCCCGGACGACCCGGACCCGCACACCGAGCTGGAGCGCTACGACCTCGCCCAGCAGCGCATCGAGCACCTCGCCGTCGACGCCGACCACTTCGCCGTCAGCGGCGACGGCAAGCGGGTCCTGCTGTGGACCGACGGCCGGCTCAAGGTGGTTCCCAGCGACCGGCGTGCCTCGAACGACGACGACAGCGACACGAACATCACCGTCGACCTCACCCGCGTACGGCAGACCGTCGACCCGGCGGCCGAGTGGCGGCAGATGTACGAGGAGACCGGCCGCGTCATGCGGGACCACTTCTGGCGCCCGGACATGAACGGGGTCGACTGGGCCGGCGTCCTCGACCGCTACCGTCCCGTGCTGGACCGCGTCGCCACCCACGACGACCTCGTCGACCTGCTGTGGGAGGTCCAGGGCGAACTCGGCACCTCGCACGCCTACGTCGTCCCGCGCGGCGGCCACGGCGGCGGGCCCCGGCAGGGGCTGCTCGGTGCGGACATCTCCCGTCATGAGGAAGGCAGGTGGGTCATCGACCGCATCCTGCCGACCGAGACCTCCGACCCGGACGCCCGCTCCCCGCTGGCCGCGCCCGGTGTCGCGGTGCGCGCCGGGGACGCGATCGTGGCGGTGGCCGGGATGCCGGTCGACCCGGTGACCGGGCCGGGCCCGCTGCTCGTCGGTACGGCGGGCAAGCCGGTCGAGCTGACGATCTCGCCGTCCGGCGGGGGCGAGGTGCGGCACGCGGTGGTCGTCCCCACGGCGGACGAGGAACCGCTGCGCTATCACGCGTGGGTCGCGGACCGGCGGGCGTACGTCCACGAGAAGTCAGGCGGACGGCTGGGCTACCTCCACGTGCCGGACATGCAGGCGCCCGGCTGGGCCCAGATCCACCGCGACCTGCGGGTGGAGGTGGCCCGGGAGGGGCTGGTCGTGGACGTCCGCGAGAACCGCGGCGGGCACACGTCCCAGCTCGTCGTCGAGAAGCTGGCCCGGCGGATCGTCGGCTGGGCCGTGCCGCGCGGGATGCGGCCCTACAGCTATCCGCACGACGCGCCCCGCGGGCCGGTCGTCGCCGTCGCCAACGAGTTCTCCGGCTCGGACGGGGACATCGTCAACGCGGCGATCAAGGCGCTGGGGATCGGGCCGGTGGTCGGTACGCGGACGTGGGGCGGGGTGATCGGCATCGACAGCCGGTACCGGCTGGTCGACGGGACGCTGATCACTCAGCCGAAGTACGCGTTCTGGCTGGAGGGATACGAGTGGGGGGTCGAGAACCACGGGGTCGACCCGGACGTGGAGGTCGTGCAGCGGCCCCAGGACCACGCGGCGGGGCGGGACGCGCAGCTGGACGAGGCGGTTCGGCTGGCGTTGGCGGCGTTGGAGTCGGCGCCGGCGAAGGTTCCGCCGAGTCTGCCGTAGCCCGGCGTGGGGCTGGACGGGGGTGGGTCGCGCAGCCCGGCGCTACGGGGTGCCGCCCGCGCCCACCCTCCCCCACTCTCGGCTTCGCTCGAGCGGGGGGACCCCCATCGCCCCAGCGGCACGACTGCCCGCGGCTGGGCGACTAGCATGCCCCGATAAGAGATCACCGGCGTGAAGGAGGCACACGCATGGCAGGGGAACCGCAGGACGACTGTCTGTTCTGCAAGATCGTCGCGGGGAGCATCCCGGCGACGATCGTCCGTGAGACCGACACCACCGTCGCGTTCCGGGACATCAACCCCCAGGCGCCCACGCACGTCCTGGTGATCCCGAAGGCCCACCACAAGGACGCCGGCGCGCTCGCCACCGACTCGCCGGAGCTCGCCGCCGACGTCCTGCGCGAGGCCCAGGCCGTCGCCGACGACGAGAAGCTGGAGAGCTACCGCATCGTCTTCAACACCGGCAGCGGCGCCGGGCAGACCGTCTGGCACGTGCACGCGCACGTCCTCGGCGGCCGCGGCCTGCAGTGGCCTCCCGGTTGACCCGGAGGGACGTAAGTCACCGTGTCCGTACGTGAACTGGTCGTCCTCGGCACCGCCAGCCAGGTCCCGACCCGGCACCGCAACCACAACGGCTACCTGCTGCGGTGGGACGGCGAGGGCATCCTGTTCGACCCCGGCGAGGGCACGCAGCGGCAGATGCTGCGCGCCGGGGTCGCCGCGCACGACCTGAACCGGATCTGTGTCACGCACTTCCACGGCGACCACTCGCTGGGTCTGGCCGGCGTCATCCAGCGGATCAACCTCGACCGGGTCCCGCACGAGGTCACCGCCCACTACCCGCGCTCCGGGCAGCGCTTCTTCAACCGGCTGCGGTACGCCACCGCCTACCGCGAGACGGTCGAGCTCGTCGAGGCGCCGGTGGCGGCGGACGGGACGATCGCCAAAACCCCCGGCTACACCCTGGACGCGCGCAAGCTCTCCCACCCCGTCGAGTCCTACGGCTATCGGCTCATCGAGCCGGACGGCCGCCGCATGCTGCCCGACCGGCTCGCCGCGCACGGCATCAAGGGCCCGGACGTCGGCCGCCTCCAGCGCGAGGGGATTCTCGGCGGTGTCTCCCTCGACGACGTCAGCGAGACCCGCCGCGGGCAGCGGTTCGCGTTCGTCATGGACACCCGGCTGTGCGACGGCGTGCACGCGCTGGCCGAGGGCTGCGACCTGCTGGTCATCGAGTCGACGTTCCTGGACGAGGACGAGCAACTGGCCGTCGAACACGGCCACCTGACCGCCGGTCAGGCCGCGCGGGTCGCGCGGGACGCCGGTGTACGGCACCTCGTGCTCACCCACTTCAGTCAGCGCTACTCCGAGCCGGAGGAGTTCGAGCGGCAGGCGCGGGCCGCCGGGTTCGAGGGCGAGCTGACGGTGGCGCACGATCTGCTGAGGGTCCCGGTTCCGAAGCGTCGGTGAACCGCCGTACCATGCTTCGATGTCCCTCCCCAAAGCTGAACTGCACCTCCATATCGAAGGCACCCTGGAGCCGGAGCTGGCCTTCGAGCTGGCCGCCCGCAACGGCGTCGAACTGCCGTACGCCGACACGGACGAGCTGCGCAAGGCGTACCGGTTCGAGGACCTCCAGTCCTTCCTGAATCTGTACTACGAGCTCATGGCCGTGCTCCGCACCGAGCAGGACTTCGCGGACCTCGCGAACGCCTACCTCGCCCGCGCCGCCGCGCAGGGCGTGCGGCACGCGGAGATCTTCTTCGACCCGCAGGCCCACATGGCGCGGGGCGTCGGCATGGGAACGGTCGTGGAGGGACTGTGGCGGGCGCTGGGGGACAGCGAGGCCGCACATGGCGTCTCCACCCAGCTGATCATGTGCTTCCTGCGCGACGAGTCCGCCGAGTCGGCGCTGGAGACCCTGGAAGCGGCGAAGCCGTACCTCGACCGGATCGTCGGCATCGGGCTCGACTCGGCCGAGGTCGGGCATCCGCCGGTGAAGTTCCGGGAGGTGTACGACTCGGCAGCGGCCTTGGGGCTGAGGCGAGTGGCGCATGCAGGCGAAGAGGGGCCGCCGGAGTACATCACCGAGGCCCTGGACGTGCTCGGGGTCGAGCGGATCGACCATGGGCTGCGCTGCATGGAGTCCCCCGAACTGGTCGAGCGGCTCGTCCGGGACCGCGTCCCGCTGACCCTCTGCCCCCTCTCCAACGTCCGGCTGCGTGCCGTCGACGTCCTCGCCGAGCACCCGTTGCCCGCGATGCTGGAGGCCGGGCTGCTGTGCACGGTCAACTCCGACGATCCGGCCTACTTCGGTGGTTACGCGGGCGACAACTTCGACGCCGTACGCCAGGCGCTGGGCCTCGGCGAGGACCGGCTGCGCGAGCTGGCCCGCAACTCCTTCGTCGCGTCCTTCCTGGAGCACGACGAGGAGCGGCGGGCGCGCTGTCTGGCCGAGGTGGAGGCGTACGTCTTCCCGTAGGCCCGTCGGTTCGTCAGGACCCCGGTGCGGCGGTGCCCGCCTGCCGGGGTCCTGCCGTGTCGTAGGACCGCTGGGCGGGGACGGCCGGGGCGTCGATCGGGATCTCCACGACCGGCTGCTCGGGGACGCCGGCCCGCGGGAGCGCGTCGGCCGGGGTGCCGGTCGAGGCGGCGACCACGGCGGCCGGGGTGCCGCCCCGGCGGCGCACCGCGCCGGTGAGCAGCGGGCGCCCGCCGGTGTGCAGGGCCACGGCGGTCATCGGGAGGGTGACCACCAGGAGACCGAGGGCGAGGAGCGCGCCCATGGCCGGGAAGCCGACCTCGGCGGACAGCAGACTGCCGGTGAGCGGCCCGGCCGCCGTGCCGAGCGAGGCCGCCGAGCCGACGAGCACCGCCCAGCGGCCGCGCGGGTCGAGGGAGGCGGCGAGGCCGATGACGTACGACAGGACGATCGGGTACAGCGTGTTCCAGGCGATCTCGCCGCCCGCGAAGGTCGCCAGGTCGGTCGCGGACGCGCTCAGCGCGATGCAGCCGGCGATGAGGACGGTGCCCGCGCCGACGGGCACTGCCCGGCCGAGTCGCGGCCCGAGCGCTCCGGCGCCGACGACTCCGAGGAGCCCGGCACCCAGCGCCACGGCGAAGACGACGCCGACGGTCGTCTCCGTCAGCCGTGCCTGTGTGAGGCCGATCTGCCCGCTGACACCCCACAGGGAGTTCTGCGCGAGCGACCAGAACAGCATGGCGGTGGCGAGGACGAGACCGGCGCGCAGGTGGGGGAGCGGGTCGTGGTTCCGGCGGGTCTGCCGGGTGGTGGCCGTACGGACCGGGAGACGGCTCGTCAGGGGCCAGACGGCCGCCGCGGTCAGGGCGATCGCGGCGAGCGGCAGCCCGTGGCCGGGACCGAGGTGCGGAACCGTCAGATAGACCGTGCCCGCGAGCGCCGAGACGCTCAGCAGGCCCAGCGTGGTCGTGCGGTGCGGGTCCGGCTGGGCGGCGATCCCGGTGGCGGCGACCGTGGTGGCCGTACCGGAGCCGAAGCCGCCGAGCAGCGCGCCCGCGACGACGGCCGGGACGGAGGTGGTGAGGGCGGCGGTGCCGTAGCCGAGAACGGCCAGCGCCAGTCCGGCGCGGGCCAGCGTCCGGGCGCCGATCCGCTCGACGCGGGAGGCGAGCAGGAAGCCCGCCGACGCCGAACTCAGCAGCAGGGCACTGCCAATGGCTCCCGCCTGTGTGGCGGACAGAGGCAGCCCCGAGTCGAGCCTGCCGACGGTGGTGGGGAGGAGGTACGGGGCGAGGTACCCGGCCATGAAAAGGGCAACGAGGGGCCAGGGCGTGGTGGTGCGGGCGAACACGGGCGTTCCCAGGGCATGCGAAAGAAGCGGCTCAAAAAGGGGGTTGGGCGACGACCGTCGACGGACAGGAACGCGCGGGCAATTTGTATCAAGCACGCGGTTCGGGAAAGAAACGCGGGGGGTGTGATGTGGCGCACGTTGCGTTTGAGGCGAGGGGCGCCGGGTAGGTGAGCGCGTTTCGTGATCGCCTACCGCCAGTGCACGGCCCCGCCCGCCACAGGGGAAATCGCCTCGATCTTGCCCCTGATCTCCCGCATGACCGCGACGATCCGCTCCTCGTGCTCCGGGGTCAGCCGGGCCACCGGCACCGAGCAGCTGACGGCGTCCTGGGCGGGGGAGTCGTAGCGCAGGGCGAAGCCGAAGCCGACGATGCCGAGGACGCCCTCCTCGCGGTCGATCGAGTAGCCGCGGGCGCGGATCCGCGCCAGGTCCGCGGCCAGTGACGCGCGGCTGGTGTGGGAGTTCGGGGTGAGTGCCTCGTACGGCCCCTCGGGCAGTTCGGCGTCGTCCCGTTCGGCCAGCAGCGCCTTGCCCAGCGCGCCCACGTGGGCCGGCAGCCGGCGCCCCACCCGACTGATGGTCCGCAGGTACTCGTGCGACTCGCGCGTCGCCAGATACGCCACGCCCCGGCCGTCGAGCCGCCCCATGTGGATCGTCTCGCCCAGCGCCTGGGACGCCTCGTCGAGATACGGCCGTACGACGCGCACGCGCGGGTCGGAGTCGAGGTAGCTGGTGCCGGTGAGCAGGGCGTGGATGCCGATGCCGTACAGGGAACCGGTGACGTCCGTGCGGGCCCAGCCGTGCGAGATGAGGGTCTGCAGCAGTGCGTACATCGAGCTGCGCGGCACGCCCAGCTCGTCGGCGAGCTCCTGCAGCCGTGCCGGACGGTCGCCCCGCGCGGCGAGCAATTCCAGCAGCTCGACCGTGCGCGCGGCCGACTTCACCTCGCGGACGCCCCCTGTCTCTGACATGCGTCGATCGTAAGCGCGGGTGCCCGGCCCATTGACGAGGATCGTTCGCCTATCTAATCTTCATCTTCATACGTGTATGTCGTCTACATAGGGAGATGCGTGAGGGTGAGTCCTGATACCGGCGCCGTGGCGCGGAAACTGAGGAAGGGCATGGTGAACGGCGTGCTGTCGTTCCCGCTGACCAGCTTCCACGACGACGGCTCCCTCGACCCGGACGGCTTCCGCGCCTACGTCGCGGACCGGATTGCCACCGGCCCGGGCGCCGTCTTCCCCGCCTGCGGCACCGGAGAGTTCTTCTCGCTGGACGAGGACGAGTACCGGCAGGTCGTCACCATCACGGTCGAGGAGGCCGGCGGGCGCGTGCCCGTCGTCGCCGGGACCGGTTACGGCTGGGCGCAGGCCGTCCGGTTCGCGCGCATCGCCGAGCAGGCCGGGGCCGACGCGCTCCTCGTCCTGCCGCACTACCTGGTCGCCGCCCCGCAGGACGGACTCGTCGCACAGCTGGAGCAGATCGCGGCCCGCACCCGGCTGCCGCTCATCGCCTACCAGCGCGGGCAGGTCGCCTTCACGGTCGCCTCCCTGAAGCGCGTCGCCGACATCCCGACCGTCATCGGCCTGAAGGACGGCCACAGCGACCTCGACCGGCTTCAGCGCCTCACCCTCGCCGCCCCCGAGGACTTCCTCTTCTTCAACGGCGCCGCCACCGCCGAGATCCAGGCCCGCGCCTACGCCACCGTCGGCGTCCCCGCCTACTCCTCCGCCGTCCACGCCTTCGCCCCCGAGATCGCGAACGCCTTCTTCACTGCGTTCCAGGGCGGCGACGACGGCACGGTCGACAAGCTGCTGCGCGACTTCTACGTCCCGCTCGTCGAACTCCGCGACCGGGTACCCGGATACGCCGTGTCCCTGGTGAAGGCGGCGGCCCGGCTGCGCGGCCGTCCGGTGGGACCCGTGCGCGCCCCGCTCACCGACCCCTCGGCCGCCGACCTGGCCGCGCTCGAACAGCTGCTGACCACCGGACTCGACCTGGTAGGAGCCACCCTGTGAACCTCTCCATCGCGGACGTCCGGCTGACACCGATCCTGGTCGCCGACCCGCCGCTGCTGAACACCCAGGGCGTGCACCAGCCGTACACGCCCCGGCTGATCGTGGAGGTGGTGACGGCCGACGGGATCACCGGCATCGGCGAGACGTACGGCGACACCAAGTACCTGGAACTGGCCCGGCCGTTCGCGCAGAAGCTGGTCGGACGTCAGGTGAGCGACCTGAACGGACTGTTCGTCCTCGCCGACGAGGTCGCCGTCGACAGCTCCCGGGTCTCCGGTCAGGTCGACGTCGGCGGACTGCGGGGCGTCCAGACCGCCGACAAGCTGCGCCTGTCCGTCGTGTCCGCCTTCGAGGTGGCCTGCCTCGACGCGCTGGGCAAGGCGCTCGGCCTGCCCGTGCACGCCCTGCTGGGCGGCAAGCTGCGGGACGCGGTGGAGTACAGCGCGTACCTCTTCTACAAGTGGGCGGACCATCCCGAGGGCGTGCCGGCCGAGAAGGACGACTGGGGCGTCGCCGTCGACCCGGCCGGGGTCGTCGAGCAGGCCCGGAAGTTCACCGAGCGGTACGGCTTCACCTCCTTCAAACTCAAGGGCGGCGTCTTCCCGCCGGACGAGGAGATCGCGGCCGTACGCGCGCTGGCGGCGGCGTTCCCCGGACACCCGCTGCGGCTCGACCCCAACGGGGCGTGGAGCGTCGAGACCTCGCTGAAGGTGGCCAAGGAGCTCGGGGACGTCCTCGAGTACCTGGAGGACCCCGCGCTCGGCACTCCGGCCATGGCCGAGGTCGCCGCTCGGACGGACGTTCCCCTCGCCACCAACATGTGCGTGACGACCTTCGCCGAGATCAAGGAGGCGTTCACCCGCGGTGCCGTCCAGGTGGTGCTCTCCGACCACCACTACTGGGGCGGACTGCGCAACACCCAGCAACTCGCCGCGATCTGCCGCACCTTCGGCGTCGGGGTGTCCATGCACTCCAACACCCACCTCGGGATCTCGCTGGCCGCGATGACCCATGTCGCGTCCACCGTCCCGAACCTCCACCACGCCTGCGACTCCCACTACCCCTGGCAGTCGGAGGACGTCCTCACCGAACGCCTCACCTTCGAGGGCGGCAAGGTCACCGTCTCGGACACACCCGGCCTGGGCGTCGAACTCGACCGGGACCGGCTCCGGTTCCTTCACCGGCGCTGGCTCGACGACGACGGTTCGCTGCGCGAGCGGGACGACGCGGCGGCGATGCGGGTCGCCGAGCCCGGGTGGGTCCCGCCGGCCGTCCCCCGCTGGTAGGCGGCCCTGACCGACGTCCGCCCGGGGTGCGCCGACGGCCGCGACGACCGGATCCGGACACGGTCGGAGCAGGATCTGACAGCGACCACGGCACCGGAGGCCGCGCAGGCGGGTGCCGGACGCCCGGGACGTAGGCGGGGGCCGGCCGCCGCCCGGGACAGCGCATCCTGCGGTGGGCTGGTCAGGGCCTGCGGTGGCCCGGCCGGTGTTGCGGTGGCCCGGCCGGGGCCTGCGGTGGCCTTGCCGGACGAGGGGGGCTGGACGGGACCTCGGTGGCTCGGCCGGGACCTGCGGTGACCCTGCCGGACCTGCGGCGGGGCGGACGCGACCCCGGTGGCTCTGCCGAGCCAGCGGCGGGCCGGACGGGGCCCCGGTGCCCCTGCCAGGGTCAGCGGCGGGCCGGATGGGGCCGTGGTGGCTCTGCCGGGGCCTGCGGTGGCCTGGCCGGGACCAAGGCGGTCCTGCGGCCAGGGGCGGGCCGGATGGGGCCGTGGTGGCGTTGCCGGACCAGGGGCGGGCTGGACGGGGCCGTGGTGGCTCTGCCGGGGCCTGCGGTGACCTGGCCGGGACCCGCGGTGGCCCGGCCAGGGATCAGGGTGGCCAGGCCGGGACCAGGGTGACCCTGCCAGGACCAGCGGCCGGCCGGACCCACCGCGGTGGCCCTGACGGGACCCGCGGTGGCCCTGCCGGGACCTGCGGTGGGCCGGACGGAGCCTGTGGTCACGGTGTGACGACGGCGCGTTGACACTGGCTTGGTGCAGACTGGCCTGATCGGCACCACGTCAGGGAGCGCACCGTGATCGCGTCCACCGCGTCCACCGGAAAGGGACCGTCGCACCTCGGAGAGGCCGGGCATCCTCGGGCCCAGGTCGACCCGCTCGCCGCCCTGCGCACCCCCGGCGATCCGCCCTGGGACGTGTACCTCACGGGCACCGTCTTCCTCGACATCATCTTCACCGGGCTCGACTCCGCCCCGGTGCGCGGGACCGAGTCCTGGGCGCGCGGGATGGGATCGAGCCCGGGTGGCGTGGCGAACATGGCGACCGCGCTGGCCCGCCTCGGCCTGCGCACGTCCCTCGCGGCCGCGTTCGGCGACGACCACTACGGCGAGTACTGCTGGGACGCGCTGGAGACGGGCGAGGGCATCGACCTCACGCCGTCCCGCACGGTTCCCGGCTGGCACTCGCCGGTCACCGTCTCCATGGCGTACGAGGGGGAGCGCACGATGATCTCCCACGGCCACGAGCCGCCCCCCGACGCCGAGCTCATCGAAGGGGGCGCGCCCGAGTGCCCGCCACGCGCGCGTGCCGCCATCGCCTCGCTCACGCCGGGCAGACGGGCGCCCTGGATCGCGCAGGCCGCACGCAAGGGGGCGCGGATCTTCGGTGACGTCGGCTGGGACGACACGGGCGCGTGGGATCTGGCGGGGCTGCCCGACCTGGAGCACTGCGAGGCGTTCCTGCCGAACGCGGCGGAGGCGATGCGGTACACGGGGGCGGCCTGTCCGCGGGAGGCCGCGCACGCGTTGACCGATCACGTTCCGGTGGCTGTCGTCACCCTCGGCGCGGAGGGGGCGTACGCGGTGGACCGCCGGACGGGGGAGACGGCGGAGGTGCCGGCGATCGCCGTGGAGGCGCTGGATCCGACCGGGGCGGGGGACGTGTTCGTGGCGGGCTTCGTCACCGGCACCCTGGCGGGGTGGCCGCTGGCCGACCGGCTGGCGTTCGGCGGGCTGACGGCCGCGTTGTCCGTGCAGGAGTTCGGCGGGTCGCTGTCGGCGCCCGGGTGGTCCGAGATCGGGGCGTGGTGGCGGAAGGTGCAGTCGGTGGACGGGCAGGACCCGGCGGCGCTGCAGCGGTACGGGTTCCTGGCGGGGCTGGTGCCGGAGGAGGAGGCGGCGCGGCCGTGGCCGTTGCGGCGGGCGGTGCCGACGATCGGGTTCGGGCGGTCGGCGTGAGCCGCCCGGCGCCCTGGTGACCGTCCCGGGGCCCCGCCCCGGGAAGGGTCGGCGAAAAGCCCTACGGCGTTGTCAGTGCACCGTCGTACCCTTGGTATCGCGAGGCCGCTCTCAGCTACGCGGCCGTGATGAGGAGGAACCGCAGGCCTACAGCGCCGGCCCATGACTCAGACACCCACAGCTCACACACCCGCGCAGGGGCAGGCCAGAGCACAGTTCACCGTCCCCGCCCAGCACCCCATGGTGACCGTGCTGGGTTCCGGCGACTCCCTACTGCGCGTGATCGAGAAGGCGTTCCCGGCGGCCGACATCCACGTCCGCGGAAACGAGATCAGCGCGGTCGGCGAAGCCGCCGAAGTCGCACTCATCCAGCGCATGTTCGACGAGATGATGCTGGTGCTCCGCACCGGACAGCCGATGACGGAGGACGCAGTGGAACGCTCGATCGCCATGCTGAGAGCCAGTGAGAGCGGCGAGAGCGACGGCGAGGAGACCCCCGCCGAAGTGCTCACGCAGAACATCCTCTCCTCGCGCGGCCGCACGATCCGCCCCAAGACCCTCAACCAGAAGCGGTACGTCGACGCGATCGACAAGCACACGGTCGTCTTCGGCATCGGCCCCGCCGGCACCGGCAAGACCTACCTCGCCATGGCCAAGGCGGTGCAGGCCCTGCAGTCCAAGCAGGTCAACCGCATCATCCTGACCCGCCCGGCGGTGGAGGCGGGAGAGCGTCTCGGATTCCTCCCGGGCACCCTCTACGAGAAGATCGACCCGTACCTGCGCCCGCTGTACGACGCGCTGCACGACATGCTGGACCCCGACTCGATCCCGCGGCTGATGGCGGCGGGGACGATCGAGGTCGCGCCGCTGGCGTACATGCGTGGTCGCACGCTCAACGACGCCTTCATCATTCTGGACGAGGCCCAGAACACGAGCGCCGAACAGATGAAGATGTTCCTCACCCGGCTCGGCTTCGACTCGAAGGTCGTCGTCACGGGTGACGTGACCCAGGTCGACCTGCCGAGCGGCACGAAGTCCGGGCTGCGGCAGGTGCAGGAGATCCTGGAGGGCCTCGACGACGTCCACTTCTCGCGGCTCACGTCCCACGATGTCGTACGGCACAAGCTGGTCGGCCGTATCGTCGACGCGTACGAGAAGTACGACAGCGAGAACGGTACGGAGAACGGCACCCACAAGGGCGCCCGTAACAAGCGGAAGTAGACCAGCACGACCATGTCGATCGACGTCAACAACGAGTCCGGAACCGAGGTCGACGAGCAGGCGATCCTCGACATCGCCCGCTACGCGCTCGCGCGGATGCGCATCCACCCGCTCTCCGAGCTCTCGGTGATCGTCGTGGACGCCCCCGCCATGGAGCAGCTCCACATCCAGTGGATGGACCTGCCGGGGCCGACCGATGTCATGTCCTTCCCCATGGACGAGCTGCGGCCGCCGTCGAAGGACGACGACGAGCCCCCGCAGGGGCTGCTCGGCGACATCGTGCTGTGCCCCGAGGTCGCCGAGAAGCAGGGCAAGGAAGCGGACACGCAGCACTCCATGGACGAGGAGCTCCAGCTCCTCACCGTCCACGGAGTGCTGCACCTTCTCGGGTACGACCACGAGGAGCCCGACGAGAAGGCCGAGATGTTCGGGCTGCAGGCCGCCATCGTGGACGGCTGGCGTGCGGAGAAGGGCCTGACCGGTCCGTCCCCGGCTCCGACCGTCTCATGAGCCCGACGCTCGTCTCCGGCGCGATCGCCCTGGTCGTCGTCGCCTGGCTCGCCGCCTGCGCGGAGGCGGGCCTCGCGCGGGTCTCCAGCTTCCGGGCCGAGGAGGCCGTGCGGACCGGCCGTCGCGGCAGCGAGAAGCTCGCCCAGATCGCCGCCGACCCGACCCGCTATCTGAACGTGGCGCTGCTGGTGCGCGTCGCCTGCGAGATGGCGGCCGCCGCCCTCATCACGTACGCCTGTCTGCAGGAGTTCGCGGGAACCACCGAGGCGCTCCTGGTCGCGATCGGGGTGATGGTCCTGGTGTCGTACGTGGCCGTCGGGGTGTCCCCGCGCACCATCGGCCGCCAGCATCCGCTCAACACGGCGACGGCTGCGGCGTACGTCCTGCTCCCGCTCGCGCGGATCATGGGCCCGATCCCGTCCCTGCTGATCCTCATCGGCAACGCCCTCACCCCGGGCAAGGGCTTCCGTCGCGGCCCCTTCGCGTCCGAGGCGGAGCTGCGGGCGCTGGTCGACCTCGCCGAGAAGGAGTCGCTGATCGAGGACGAGGAGCGCCGCATGGTGCACTCCGTCTTCGAGCTGGGCGACACGCTCGTACGGGAGGTCATGGTCCCGAGGACCGACCTCGTCGTGATCGAGCGCTACAAGACGATCCGTCAGGCGCTGACCCTGGCGCTCAGGTCCGGTTTCTCCCGCATCCCCGTCACCGGGGAGAGCGAGGACGACGTCGTCGGGATCGTGTATCTGAAGGACCTGGTCCGCAAGACGCACATCAGCCGGGACGCGGAGAGCGAACTGGTGTCGACGGCCATGCGGCCGGCCGCCTTCGTGCCCGACACCAAGAACGCCGGTGACCTGCTGCGGGAGATGCAGCAGGACCGCAACCACGTGGCCGTGGTCATCGACGAGTACGGCGGCACGGCCGGAATCGTCACCATCGAGGACATCCTCGAGGAGATCGTCGGCGAGATCACCGACGAGTACGACCGTGAACTCCCGCCGGTGGAGGAGCTGGGCGGCGACCGCCACCGCGTCACCGCCCGCCTCGACATCACCGACCTCGGCGAGCTGTACGGCCTGGAGGAGTACGACGACGAGGACGTGGAGACCGTCGGCGGGCTGCTGGCGAAGGCGCTGGGCCGGGTCCCGATCGCCGGAGCGTCGGCCGTCGTCGAACTTCCCGACGGGCGCGAGCTGCGCCTGACGGCGGAGGCCGCCGCGGGCCGCCGGAACAAGATCGTGACGGTGCTGGTGGAGCCGATGGACCCGGTCGGCGCCTCCGCGGACGAGGAGACGAAGGCGGAGTGACCCCGCAGGAACTGCGCGCGTTCTGCCTCTCCTTCAACGCGGCCGTCGAAGACTTCCCGTTCAACCCGCAGACGTCCGTCTTCAAGGTGCAGGGCAAGCTGTTCGCCCTGACGGACCTCGACGCGCGGCCTCTGACGGTGAACCTCAAGTGCGACCCGGAGGACGCGGTGCGGCTCCGTGAGGAGCACCCCGGGCTCGTCATCCCCGGCTACCACATGAACAAGCGCCACTGGAACACGGTCACGGTCGACGGCGACCTCCCGGACCGGCTGGTCCGAGAGCTCGTCGAGGACTCGTACGACCTGGTGGTGGCCGGTCTACCGCGCGCCGACCGCCTCCGCCTCGACCGTCCCTGAGTCGCCCCGGCGGACCCGCAGCCCCACCGCCACCAGCACCGCCGCCGCGAGCACGATCGCCGCGTCGAGGGCCAGCACTGTGTGGACACCGGACATCAGGTCGCCCGACGTCGTCGCCAGGACCCCGAGGAGGGGGATGCCGATGGTGATGCCGACCTGCTGGGTGGAGGTGACGAGGCCGGTGGCCAGTCCCTGTTCCGCGTCGGGCACGCCGGAGGTGACGGTCAGGCCGTAGGAGATGATCGCGCCGAGGTGGCACATGCTGGCGAGGGACACGGCGGCCGTGGCCAACCAGACCGACCAGCCGTCCTCGTTCAGGGCCAGGAGGGTCGCCACCAGCGCGCCCTGGCCGGCGAGGGAGGCGACGAGCGTGCGGCGGGCGCCCAGACGGCCGATCACCCTCGGCGTGTACGAGCCCGCCACCACCGAGAGCACGCCCTGGACGCCGAAGACCAGGCCCGTCTCGAAGGCCGACAGGTGCAGGACCTCCTGGAGGTACAGGGTCAGGACGAAGACGACCGTCGACATCATCGAGAAGGTGACCAGGCCGCCCAGGTTGCCCCACGCGACCGTGCGGCGGCGCAGCATCGGGAGGGAGACCAGGGGGGAGTGGGCGCGGGACTCGACGGCCACGAAAGCCGTGAGGAGCAGGACGCCCGCGATCAGCGTCACGATGACGTCGGGGCGGCCGAAGCCGTGGTCGGCGGCCGTCGACAGGGCGTAGATGAAGGAGAGCAGGCCCGTCGTGACCGTGATGGCGCCGGGGATGTCCAGGCGGGGGCGGTCGGGAGTGCGGGATTCCGGGAGCAGGGCCGGGGCCAGGGGCAGCACGAGCACCGCGAACAGGCCGAGCAGGCCCATGGTGGAGCGCCAGCCGAGGGTGTCGGTGAGGACGCCGCCGGCCACCATCCCGACGGTGAAGCCGAGGGAGAGCAGGGTGCCGGAGATGCCGAGCGCGCGGTCGCGGGCCGGGCCCTCCGGGAAGGTCGTCGTCAGCAGCGACATGCCCGTCGGGACGATCGCCGCCGCGCCCACGCCCTGCAGCGCGCGACCGGCCAGGAACGACGCCGGGTCCCAGGCGAACGTCGCCAGGAGCGAGGCCGCGCCGAACAGGGCGAGCCCCGTCAGGAACAGCCGGCGACGGCCGTACAGGTCGCCCACGCGGCCGAAGAGGAGCAGGAAGCCGCCGGAGGGCAACGCGAACGCGGTGACCGCCCACTGGAGGGCGGACTGGCTCATGCCGAGGTCCGCGCCCAGGACGGGCAGGGCGACGTTCAGGACGGAGAAGTCGAGCGCGACCATGAACTGGGCGGCGCACAGCACGAAGAGGACGAGTTTGTCGCGGGCCGAGAGGCGGGGTGCGGCTGTCTCGCGCAGTTGCGGGGAGGAGGTGTCGATCGCCATGCGCAAGAGCCTGCGGGCCGTGGAATAGCCGTGGGGAGCGGGAAGTTGTCCTGGTGGTGGCACCACCAGACTTGGGGGAGTACGTGGCGGACGTGATCGAGACGGGCGCGGGCAAGGCGCATCGGCTGCGTGAGCTGCGCGAGTTCCTGATGAGCCGGCGGGCCCGGGTCTCCCCGGCCGAGGCGGGGCTGCCCGACGGCGGGGCGCGGCGCCGGACGCCGGGGCTGCGCCGCGAGGAGGTCGCCGTACTCGCCGGAGTGGGCGCCTCCTGGTACCAGTGGCTGGAGCAGGGGCGGGACATCTCCGTGTCCCCGCAGGTCCTCGACTCCGTCGCCCGGGTGCTGCGGCTCAGCAACGCCGAACGCCGCCATCTGTACGTCCTCGCCGGGCTGAACCCGCCCGCCCCCGAACCGGCGGCGGACCACGGCTGCGAGGGGTTGCGGCGGCTGATCGACGCGTGGATGCCCTATCCGGCGCACCTGATGGACGCGTACTACAACTGCGTGATGTACAACGACGCCGCCGCATGGGTGCTCGGCATGCGTCCCGAGATCACGCAGAACTGCATCGTCGACTTCTTCACCGACCCCATGTACCGCTCCCGGTCACAGAGTTGGGAGCGGAACGCGCGCATGGTCGTCGCCCAGTTCCGGGCGGCCTGCTCGGCCCGCCCGGACGACGAGGGGTTCCAGGAGGTCCTGGCCCGGCTGCACGCGGCGAGCCCGGAGTTCAGCGCGCTGTGGGAGCGGCGGGACATCCAGGACGCCGGGGTGATCCGCAAGGAGCTCGACCATCCGCTGGTCGGGCTGCTGTGCGTGGAGTCCACGGCGATGAAGGTGCCGGCGCGGCCCGACCTCACGGTCGTCCTGCACACGCCGCTGGACGAGGCGAACACCGCGGCCAAGCTGGAGTGGCTGGCCTCGCCGGAGGGGCGGCGCGGGGCCATGTACCCCGTGGCGGGGTGAGTGGGCCCCCTCGCCCCGCGGCTACGTATGCTCACCTCATGACCGACAGCAGCGCGCTCGACCCCGAGGACCGCAAGATCGTCACCCTGGCCCGTTCGGCGCGGGCCCGCAACGGCGTGCCCGAGGGGGCGGCCGTACGCGACGAGACCGGGCGGACGTATGTCGCCGGGACCGTCGACCTCGACTCGCTGAAGCTGAGCGCCCTGCAGACGGCGGTGGCGATGGCGGTGGCCTCGGGCGCCAAGTCCCTGGAGGCGGCCGCGGTGGTGACGGACGCGGAGTCCGCGGCACCGGAGGACCGGGCGGCCGTACGGGATCTGGGCGGGCCCGAGACGCCGGTGCTGGTGGCGGGGCCGGACGGGTCCGTGCGGGCGACGGTCTCCGCGGGCTGATCAGGCCACCGGCACCGCAGGTCGCTCCACCGGCCGGGACCGGCTGAATATCGCTCTTGTCGGCATCCGCCTCGTGCGCATCAATGGGACCAGCAGTTCTGACGGACCGTCAGCAATCTCCCGTCCATCCCCACATGGCACTTCCCCACTCGGGAAGGGAGTCGGAATCCCATGAGAGGCAAGCGAGCAGGAACAGGTGTGGCAGTCGCGGTCGGAGCCCTCGCGCTCACCGGACTCGCCCTCGCACCCACGGCCGTGGCCGTCACCCCGGACACCGCCACCATCACCGCCGACTGCGGAACCTTCGGCAGCGGTGAAGCCACCCTGACGGCGACGCAGGACGGCACCGCCGCCACCGTCACCGTCACCTCCGCCGCGATCACCGCGCCGATCGCCCTGACGCAGGACTCGATCAGCTCCACCCTCACCCTGGTGAACGCCGCCGGCGGCACCACCGCCTTCACCGGCACGAAGAACGCGGCCATGGCGGCCGGCGACCCCGTCAACGTCGGCCCGCTCGACGGCACCGTGGCCTCCGGCGACACCCTGGAGGCCTTCGGCGGTTCCCTGCAGATGACCGTCTTCGGGATCACCATCACCTGCACGGCGACCGGGCCGCAGTCGCCGGGCCCGTTCGTGTTCGACTGAGCCGCGCGCGAACGCGGCCCCCGTGGCTACAGCGCGTCGGGGCCGCGTTCGCCCGTCCGTACCCGTACGACCGTCTCCACCGGCAGGGCCCACACCTTGCCGTCCCCGATCTTCCCCGTCTGCGCGGCCTTGACGATCGCGTCGATCACGGCGTCGGATTCCGCGTCCTCGACGACGACCTCGATCCGCACCTTGGGAACCAGGTCGATCTGGTACTCGGCGCCGCGGTACACCTCGGTGTGGCCACGCTGCCGGCCGTAGCCGCTGGCCTCGGTCACGGTCAGACCGTGCACGCCGATTTCCTGCAGGGCGTTCTTGACCTCGTCGAGGCGGTACGGCTTGATGATCGCGGTGATGAGCTTCATGCCTGAGGCTTGACCTTCTGCGCGGAGGGGAGGGACGCGGTGACCGGGGCGCCGTGGCCCAGGACGCCGTGATCGTATGCGGTCTCGGCGTGCACCGTAAGGTCCAGACCGGTCTGCTCCTGCTCCTCGCTCGCGCGCAGGCCCATCGCCTTGTCGATCAGTGTGGCGATGCCGTACGTCATGAGGAAGGCGTACGCCCCTACGGCGATCACGGCCACCAGCTGCTTGCCGAGCTGGGCGAGGCCGCCGCCGTAGAGGAGCCCCTCGGCCCCGCCGGTCATCGACTCGACCGCGAAGACGCCGATCAGAAGGGTGCCGATGACTCCGCCGACCAGGTGGACGCCGACGACGTCCAGGGAGTCGTCGTAGTTCAGCCTGGACTTCCAGCTCACGGCGTACGAGCAGACCGTGCCGGCGGCGAGGCCGACGACCAGGGCGCCGAGCAGCGAGACCGAGCCGCAGGACGGCGTGATCGCGACCAGGCCCGCGACCGCGCCGGAGGCCGCGCCCAGCGTCGTCGGGTGGCCGTCGCGCCTCTGCTCCACGAAGAGCCAGCCGAGCAGACCGGTGCAGCCGGCGGCGAGGGTGTTGAGGAACGCGGCGGCGGCGAGGCCGTTGGCACCGAGCGCGGAGCCGGCGTTGAAGCCGAACCAGCCGAACCAGAGCAGTCCGGCGCCCAGCATGACCATGGGCAGGTTGTGCGGACGCATGGCGTCCTTCTTGAAGCCCAGCCGCGGACCGAGGACCAGACACAGGGCGAGACCGGAGGCGCCGGAGGTGATCTCGACGGGCAGGCCGCCCGCGAAGTCGAGGGCGCCGAGGCGGTCCAGGATCCAGCCGCCCGGGCCCCACACCCAGTGGGTGACGGGAACGTATACGAGCAGCGCCCACACGGGCACGAAGACGAGCCACGCCCCGAACTTCGCCCGGTCGGCGATCGCGCCGCTGATCAGGGCGGCGGTGATGATCGCGAAGGTGAGCTGGAACGTGGCGAAGAGGAGGGTGGGGACGGTCCCCTGGACGCTGTCCGGGCCGAGGCCGGACAGCCCGACGTGATCGAGCCCGCCGATGAGCCCGCCGCCGATGTCGTCACCGAAGGCGAGGGAGTACCCGGCGGCCAGCCACACCACCGTGACCAGGGCGATCGACACGAAGCTCATCATCAGCATGTTGAGGACGCTCTTCGTGCGGACCATGCCGCCGTAGAACAGGGCCAGGCCCGGGGTCATCAGCAGGACGAGGGCGGTGGCGGCGAGCAGCCAGGCGGTGTCGCCGGTGTCGACGCTTGCGGCGGCGAGGGTCACGGTCGTCTCCAACGGTGTGAGGGCTCGTCAGAGGGTCACGGGTGTGCGTTTCTGAACGTCTACGGGTGTGTTTCCGCGACGTTTCGTTGCGAGGGGGTTTCCGAAAGCTCACGGGGAGGCGGGTGTGGGGGTGGCCGTGCGGACGGCCGCGCAGGCGCTTGTCCGGACGGTTGTGCGGGCGGTTGTACGGCGGGGCTCCGTGGATCAGGGAGAATGGGGCGCATGAGCGTTCGCAGCCAGTCATCCGAGCCGTCGGAATCGTCGGAGGCCGTCCATCGGGCGGGCTTCGCCTGTTTCGTGGGCCGCCCCAACGCGGGCAAGTCCACCCTCACGAATGCTCTGGTCGGCACGAAGGTGGCCATCACCGCGAACCAGCCGCAGACCACGCGGCACACGGTTCGCGGGATCGTGCACCGGTCCGACGCTCAGCTGATCCTGGTGGACACCCCGGGGCTGCACAAGCCGCGCACCCTGCTGGGCGAGCGCCTCAACGACATCGTCCGGACGACGTGGGCCGAGGTCGACGTGATCGGCTTCTGTCTGCCCGCGAACGAGAAGCTCGGCCCCGGTGACCGCTTCATCGCGAAGGAACTGGCGTCCATCAAGAAGACGCCGAAGGTCGCGATCGTCACGAAGACCGACCTCGTCGACTCCAAGACGCTCGCCGAGCAGCTCATCGCGATCGACCAGCTCGGCAAGGAGCTGGGGTTCGAGTGGGCGGAGATCGTGCCGGTTTCGGCGGTCGCCGACCAGCAGGTGGGCCTGCTGGCCGACCTGCTCGTCCCGCTCCTGCCGGAGGGCCCGGCCCTCTACCCCGAGGGTGACCTCACCGACGAGCCCGAGCAGGTCATGATCGCGGAGCTGATCCGGGAGGCCGCGCTGGAGGGCGTGCGCGATGAGCTGCCGCACTCCATCGCGGTCGTGGTGGAGGAGATGCTGCCTCGCGAGGACCGGCCCGCCGACAAGCCGCTCCTCGACATCCACGCGTTCGTCTACATCGAGCGTCCCAGCCAGAAGGGCATCGTCATCGGGCCCAAGGGCAAGCGCCTGAAGGAGGTCGGCATCAAGTCCCGCAAGCAGATCGAGGCGTTGCTCGGTACGCCGGTGTTCCTCGACCTGCATGTGAAGGTGGCGAAGGACTGGCAGCGGGACCCCCGCCAGCTGCGCAAGCTGGGCTTCTGACGGAGGCCGCTCCACCCACCCCCTGAGGGCTCCGCCCCCTGGACCCCCGGGCCCGTGGCCACCCCTGCCACCCGGCTTGGGTGGCGTCCCGGTGACCGTCTCTGGGGGCTCCGCCCCCAGACCCCCGGACCTGTGCCCACCCACCACCCGACTCGGTGGGTCGAAACGCACCCACAACGCAAGCGTCCACTGCGGGAGCCGAACAGCCGTCCTCAACCGTCGTGACAAGGCCCACCTCTCGACCAACCGAGACGGGTGGCAGGGTGGGCACAGGTCGGGGGTCTGGGGGCGGAGCCCCCAGTGCGGGTCAGCTTTCGGGCCTCAGCAGGTTCTGGAACCACGTGTACGACGCCTTCGGGGTTCGTGCCAGCGTTTCGTAGTCCACGTGGACCAGGCCGAACCGCCGTGCGTAGCCCTCCGCCCACTCGAAGTTGTCGAGGAGGGACCAGACGAAGTAGCCGCGGACGTCCACGCCCGCTTCCGCCGCTCGGTGGAGGGCGCTGATGTGGGCGTCCAGGTACGTGATGCGGGCCTGGTCGTCGACGCCCTCGTACGAGCAGCCGTTCTCGGTGATGACGATCGGGGGGAGGCGGTCGGCGTAGCGGGTGTGGAAGGCGGTGAGGAGGTCCGTCAGGGCCTCGGGTACCACCGGCCAGCCGAAGTCCGTCGTCGGGACGCCCTCGATCTCACGGACCGAGAAGGGGAGTTCGGCGGGGATCGTCAGGCCGCCGAACTCGATGTCCTCGCCCTGCGGGGCGCCCACGCGGGTCGGGGCGTAGTAGTTGATGCCGTACCAGTCCAGCGGCTCCCCGATGATCTTCAGGTCCGCCGCCACGTCCCCCGGCATCAACTCGCCCATCCCGTCCGGGTATTCGCCCAGCAGGACCGGGTCCGCGAACAGGCGGTTGAGGAGGAGGTCGTAGAAGCCGGCCGCTTCCACGTCCGCGGGCTCCTCGGACGCCGGCCACGTCGGGCCGTGCGAGTTGGCGATGCCGATGTCCGTGGCGCCGGCCGCCCGCAGGGCCCGTACGGCGAGGCCGTGACCGAGGAGCTGGTGGTGGGCGGCGGGCAGCGCGTCGAACATCAGCTGCCTGCCCGGTGCGTGCGCGCCCAGCGCGTGCCCGAACAGCGTGTGTTCGGCGGGCTCGTTGATCGTGATCCACTTCTTGACGCGGTCGCCGAGACGGTCGGCCACGACCGACACGTACTCCGCGAAGTGCGACGCCGTGTCCCGCTCCAGCCAGCCGCCCGCCTCCTGGAGGGCCAGCGGCAGGTCCCAGTGGAAGAGGGTGGGGACCGGACGTACGCCCGCCGCGCACAGCTCGTCGACCAGGCGGTCGTAGAAGTCCAGGCCGCCCTCGGCGCGCACCCGCGGCCAGGAGATCGAGAAACGGTACGCGTCCACGCCGAGGCCGGCCAGCAGGGCCACGTCCTCGCGGTAGCGGTGGTAGTGGTCGCAGGCCACCGCCGCCGTGGAGCCGTCTTTCACCCGTCCCGGCTCGGCCGCGAAGGCGTCCCAGACGGACGGCTCGCGCAGGTCGGCCGCTCCCTCGATCTGGTGGGCCGAGGTCGAGACGCCCCACAGGAAGCCGTCAGGGAACGCAGGGAGCCGGGGTATCGGGTTCGTCGCCATGCGCCGGATCATCCGTACTGGCGGGTAAGGAAGTCAACGGGCAGGCGGGAACCACGAGTCAGGCGCCTTGCTTGAGGACCTTCGAGATCAGCGTCCGCTGCTCCTCCGTCAGCCGGGGATCGGACGCGTACACCGTCCTCCCGTCCACGGTGATCTGGTAGCTGAAGCCGTCCGGCACCCCGATGGGCGGTGTGCCCCGGCCGGCGGCGAGTGCCTTCTCGGCCAGGGCGTGCCATTCGTGGGCATCGGCCCGGCCCGAGGTGTCCACCTCGGCGTACCGCTCGATGCCCGCGAACCCGCCCGTGCGCCTCACCTGAATACGCATGGGTCCCTGTCTAGTACGGAGTCAGAGAATGCGCACCCCGACTTGCTCCCAGGCCTTCTCCACGGCCTGGAGTTCCTCGCCGCCGTCGCCGAAGCGCTCGCGGGCGGCCTTGACGGTCAGCCTGGCGAAGTCGCCGAAGAAGGCGCGCTCGGTCAGCTCGCCGCCGGACAGGGCGTCGTACCAGATCTGTCCCGCCTTCTCCCAGGCGTGGCCGCCGAGGGCGGTGGCGGCCAGGTAGAAGGCGTGGTTGGGGATGCCGGAGTTGATGTGGACACCGCCGTTGTCGCGGCCGGTGCGGACGTAGTCGTCCATGGTCGCGGGCTGCGGGTCCTTGCCGAGGACGTCGTCGTCGTAGGCGGTGCCCGGTTCCTTCATGGAGCGCAGGGCCTTGCCGCTGACGCTCGGGGCGAGCAGGCCCGCGCCGATCAGCCAGTCGGCCTCGGCGGCGGTCTGGCCGAGCGTGTACTGCTTGATGAGCGAGCCGAAGACGTCGGACATCGACTCGTTCAGAGCGCCCGGCTGGCCGAAGTAGGTGAGGTTCGCGGTGTACTGCGTGACACCGTGGGCCAGCTCGTGGCCGATGACGTCGATCGGGATGGTGAAGTCGAGGAAGATCTCGCCGTCACCGTCGCCGAACACCATCTGCTCGCCGTTCCAGAAGGCGTTGCCGTAGTTCTCGTCGTAGTGGACGGTGGCGTCCAGGGGCAGGCCGTCGCCGTCGATCGAGTGGCGGCGGTAGGCCTTGAGGAAGAGGTCGAAGGTGGCGCCGAGGCCGGAGTAGGCGCGGTTGACCGTGGCGTCCTGGCCGGGGTCCTGGCCCTCCCCGCGCACCTTGGTGCCGGGCAGGACGGTCCGGCGTCCGGCGTCGTAGACGGTGCGCAGCGGCTGGTCCGACGGTGCCTTCGCCCTCGGAGCGGCGGCCAGGCCGTACTCGGTGGTCACCCGGCGGCGGCTGCGTTCCTGGGCGTCGCGCACAAGGGTGCGCTGGGCGGGGCCGGACAGGGCGGGGTCCTCGTTGCGGGCGAGCTTGTCGAGGACATGGGGTGGAACGATCGTGCAGAAGACGGGCTCGAAGCCCCCGTGGGTCGTCATGCCCGGCACCCTTGCACTGAGTCATTCCGGTGTCACTACCCGCAACCATGATTGGTGAAATGTAGGGATAAGGAGCCTCACTCTCCGTAGCGAAGTGGTATGGCGCACTTTTTGTCCCATTGGTCCCTGGGGTCCCGCATACTGATACAGGCCCACGCGACCGGCGTGGCTCGGCTAGGCTGCGGAGCATCATGCGATTCGGGCTGCTTCTCCTTAGCTGCCGCGGCGAGGGCCTGTAACCGAGGCCGACCCCCTCCCCGCGGAGTTTTGGCGTTGCGCCGTCGGCCGTCCTTCCGGACCAGCCCTCGAGGAGCCCCCGCATCATGGCGAACCGCCAGCAGCCCAGTTCCATGCCGATCCACAAGTACGGCCAGTACGAGCAGGTCGACATCCCGGACCGCACCTGGCCGAACAACCGGATCACCGCCGCCCCCCGTTGGCTCTCCACGGACCTGCGTGACGGCAACCAGGCCCTGATCGACCCGATGTCGCCCGAGCGCAAGCGCCGGATGTTCGACCAGCTGGTCAAGATGGGCTACAAGGAGATCGAGGTCGGCTTCCCGGCCTCCGGCCAGACGGACTTCGACTTCGTGCGCTCCATCGTCGAGGAGCCCGGCGCCATCCCCGACGACGTCACCATCTCCGTACTGACCCAGGCCCGCGAGGACCTGATCGAGCGGACCGTGGAGTCGCTGAAGGGCGCCAAGCGCGCCACCGTGCACCTGTACAACGCCACCGCGCCCGTCTTCCGCCGCGTGGTCTTCCGCGGCTCCAAGGACGACATCAAGCAGATCGCGGTGGACGGCACGCGCCTGGTGATGGAGTACGCGGAGAAGCTGCTGGGCCCGGAGACCGAGTTCGGCTACCAGTACAGCCCCGAGATCTTCACCGACACCGAGCTGGACTTCGCCCTGGAGGTCTGCGAGGCGGTGATGGACGTCTACCAGCCCGGCCCGGGCCGCGAGGTCATCCTCAACCTGCCCGCCACGGTGGAGCGTTCGACGCCGTCCACGCACGCGGACCGCTTCGAGTGGATGAGCCGCAACATCTCCCGCCGCGAGCACGTCGTCATCTCCGTCCACCCGCACAACGACCGCGGAACCGCCGTCGCCGCCGCCGAGCTGGCGCTGATGGCCGGCGCCGACCGCGTCGAGGGCTGCCTGTTCGGGCAGGGCGAGCGCACCGGCAACGTCGACCTGGTCACCCTGGGCATGAACCTCTTCTCCCAGGGCGTCGACCCGCAGATCGACTTCTCCGACATCGACGAGATCCGTCGTACGTGGGAGTACTGCAACCAGATGGAGGTCCACCCGCGCCACCCGTACGTGGGCGACCTGGTCTACACGTCCTTCTCCGGCTCCCACCAGGACGCCATCAAGAAGGGCTTCGACGCGATGGAGGCCGACGCGGCCGCCAAGGGCGTCACCGTCGACGACATCGAGTGGGCCGTGCCGTACCTGCCGATCGACCCGAAGGACGTCGGCCGCTCCTACGAGGCGGTCATCCGGGTCAACTCGCAGTCCGGCAAGGGCGGTATCGCGTACGTCCTGAAGAACGACCACAAGCTGGACCTGCCGCGCCGGATGCAGATCGAGTTCTCCAAGCTCATCCAGGCCAAGACCGACGCCGAGGGCGGCGAGGTCACCGGCGGCGCCATCTGGGCGACCTTCCAGGACGAGTACCTGCCCAACCCCGAGAACCCGTGGGGCCGGATTCAGGTCAAGAACGGCCAGTCGACGACCGACACCGACGGCGTGGACACACTGCGCGTCGAGGCGACGGTCGACGGCGTCGACACCGTCCTGACCGGTACCGGCAACGGTCCGATCTCGGCCTTCTTCGACGCCCTGCAGTCCGTCGGCATCGACGCCCGGCTGCTCGACTACCAGGAGCACACGATGAGCGAGGGGGCGTCCGCGCAGGCCGCCTCCTACATCGAGTGCGCGATCGACGACAAGGTTCTGTGGGGCATCGGCATCGATGCCAACACCACACGCGCCTCGCTGAAGGCGGTCGTGTCGGCCGTCAACCGCTCGGCTCGCTGACCAGCCTCACCGGCGGTTTAGGGCCCCGTTCGCCATTTGTCCGGCGGGCGGGGCCCCGTCCTGTCCCGTCGTATACCGGCCAATCCATGTGCAGGTCACGGGAAGGTCTCGTCACGGGTACTGACGCCGGGTCGCTGATGTGGCTAACATCACGCAAGCGCGGCGATGTTGCCGTGGGGTTACGGAGGTGCTGACGTGCTGCCAGGACGGGGACGAAACGGCCGTGCTGCCAGGCCTGTGCGCCTCCTGGGCACCCGTACCGCGTGGACGCCGGTCGGGGACGGGGAGTTCTTCTGCCCCGGCTGCGGTGGCGACCGCAACTTCCAGCGGCTGACCGGGCACCGCCGCTTCACCCTTCTCGGTGTGCCCGTGCTGCCGCGCGGCGAGACCGGCCCCGTCGTGGAGTGCGCGGCCTGCCGCCGCCACTTCGGCACCGACGTCCTCGACCACCCGACGACCACCCGCTTCTCCGCGATGCTCCGCGACGCCGTCCACACGGTCGCCCTCGCGGTGCTGTCCGCGGGCGGCACCTGCTCCCGTACGTCTCTGGAGGCCGCCGCGGCCACCGTGCGCGCCGCCGGCTTCGACGACTGCACGGAGGAGCAGCTGGACGCCCTCGTCGAGGCGCTGGCGCTGGACACCGGGCGGGTCTACGGCCGCCCGTGCGGTGCCGGGCTGGCCATAGAGCTGCACGAGGCGCTGGACCCGCTGGCCCCGCACCTCGCCGCGGCCGGCCGCGAATCGATCCTGCTGCAGGGCGCCCGGATCGCCCTCGCCGACGGCCCGTACACCCCGGCCGAGCGTGATGTCCTGACGACGGTGGGCGCCGCCCTGACCATCTGCGCGGACGACGTGACCCGGCTCCTGGTGTCGGCGCGGACCCCGTCCTGACACTCCCCGGGGAGTAGTCCCGCCCGCCCGCCACCCCGGAACTCGCCCTCCCGCCCGACGAATCGCCTCCCCGCCGGGAGTCCGGAAACGACCCGGACACCCCGACCGGAGGGGGCCGTCGAGCCGACGCGCGGCGCGCGGGACGACCTTGTGGTGATGGACGTCCGGCTGCCCGGCCGGACGGGATCGAGGCGACTCGGCTGAGCGCCGCGGACGAGGACCCCCACGGGGCCGGCCCCTGGGATGGGACGGCGTAGGGGCTGCCACAGGGGTACGGAAACCCCTGTGGCAGCGCCGGGGGCGCCGACCCCTGTGCGGCGCCCCCGGGGCGCGGCCCTTACGGGAGGGTCTTCTGGTAGGACCCGTCCTCGTCGGAGTCGTAGACGAGCTTGCCGCCGGCGTCGTAGCCCTTGACGTGCGGCGCGAGGGTGACCTGCTGGTTCAGGACGCCGGAGGCGACGAACCAGCCGTGGTCGAGGGCGGCCTCGCTGGTGGCGTCGCCGTAGGAGACGGTCACCTTGGCCACCGACGGCTCCACCGTGCCGATGAACCCCCAGCGGAACGGCAGCTTCCAGTTGCCCTTGTCCAGGAACGACTGCTGGTACAGCTTGCCGCCGTTGATGTCGGCCAGCACGGGCGGGGAGTCCGGCAGCCGGTCGCCGCCGCTGGTGTTGAGCCCCCCGGCCTCGCCGTCCTTGACGTTGCAGATCAGCCGGGTTTCCCGTGGCTTCTCCTTCACGGCGACGACGTACATGCCGTCGCCGGGCGCGTTGGTGTCGCCGGTGCTGTTCTGCGCCAGGATGATCCGGTAGCTGTCGGCCGTACCCAGGTTCAGTTCGAGCCCGCCCTTCTTCTCCTGCTCCCGCTGGTCGGCCAGGCACTTCTCCAGCCCGTCCGCGGCCTGGGCGAACGTGATCCCGTCGAGCAGCTGCCCCGGCGTGGCCGGCCCGGCGGGTCCCGACGGAGTCGCCGATGGCGTGGGCGTGGGCGTCGGTGACGCCGCCCGCGAGGCGCTGACCGACGACTGCGGCGACGCCGTGACCGACCCCCCGCCCGAACCCCCGACCGCGTACGCCCCCACCGGCACCGCCGCCAGCGTCACCAGAACCGCCCCGGCCGCCGCCACCCGGCGCCGCCGCTCCACCACGCCCCGGCGCCGGATCGCCGGGTACGGTGCCTGCGAGGGCCGGATCGTGTACGCGTCCTCGGCGAGCAGTTCACGCAACTGCTCCTCGAAGTCGGGCCCCTCTTCCCGTCCCTGCCCTTGTTCCTCGCTCACCTGGTTCCTCCCTGTCCCGCGGACGAGGTGCCGGCGGATGACGTGCGGCTTGGCTCGGCCCGGTCCATGACCTGCGCGAGCCCCGGATACGTACGCAACTTCGCCAGCCCCTTGGACGCCTGGCTCTTGACCGTGCCGGGGGAGCAGCCGAGCATCTCGGCCACCTCCGCCTCGGACAGGTCCTCCCAGTACCGCATGACGATCACCGCCCGCTGTTTCGGCGGCAGCCCGGCCAGCGCGCCGATCAGGACACCGCGCTCGTCGACCCGTGCCACGGCCTCGTCGCGTCCCGCAACCTCCGGCGGCGCCGCGGTCAGTGACTCCGCGACGCGCCGCTTGCGGAACCGGTCGCTGTTGCAGCTGACCAGCATCCGACGGACGTACGCCTCCGGGCTGTCGCTGCGCGACACGCGCCGCCAGGAGCGGTACGCCTTCGCCAGCGCCGTCTGCGTCAGGTCCTCGGCGTGGTGCACGTCGCCGGTGAGCAGGTAAGCGGTCCGTACGAGCCGGGACCACCGGGCTCTGACGAATTCCTGGAACTGGGCCTCTTGTTCGGCCTGCATCAAGCACCCTCCCTCGCCCTCCAGACCACCGTTCTCCCGGATTCGGTTGCCCGGCGTCCGGCACGGCGTTCGAATGGGTCCATGGGGAGTATGGAGCTGTGGGACGAGCGGGACGCCGGGGTGCTGAGGCTGCCTTCCGGGCGGCTGGTGCGGGGCCGGGGCCTGCGGCACCCCCTCGCAGTGGGGGCGCCGAGCCCGTCGTACGGCGTCTATCTGCTCGGCCGGCAGCCGCCCGCTGTGGACTGGGAGTCCCGCTGGCTGCGCTGGCCCGACTTCCGGCTGCCCGCCGACCACGAGGCGGCCCGCGCGGTCCTCACCGAGGTCTGGGAACGGGCCGCCGGTGAACGCGTGGAGCTCGCCTGCGGCGGCGGACGCGGCCGTACGGGCACGGCGCTCGCCTGCCTCGCGGTGCTGGACGGTGTGCCGGCCGAGGAAGCCGTCGCGTACGTCCGCCGGCACTACGACCGGCACGCGGTGGAGACGCCGTGGCAGGCGCGGTACGTACGAGGGTTCGCGGCGGCGGCGGGTTCAGGGGCGGCGGGCGCGGACGCGTAGGCCGCCGCTCCACGGGTGCGTGTCGACGGACACGTCCGCGAAGCCGGCCCGCTGCCGGCGGCCGGCAGACCCGCCCGGTCGAGGGTGCTCATCGTGTCCCGGAGGTGGAGGACGCGGAGGCGCGGGCTCGGTCGGCTGTCGTTGCCGGCGAAGGTGCCGCCGGGGCGCGGTACTTCCCGGTCAGCCGAGGGCTTCGGCCAGCAGCGCCGCCGTGTCCGCGACCAGCGCGTCGTCCCATGCCGCGTCCTGGGTGGGCTTGGTCGACAGGACGGACAGGACGACGGGAGCACCGTGGTCGGTCCAGGCGACGCCCACGTTGTTGGTGGTGCCGTAGGAGCCGGAGCCCGTCTTGTCGGCGATCGTCCAGGTCGCCGGGAGGCCCGCGCGGAAGCGCTTGCCGCTGGTCGTGTTGTTCAGCAGCCAGTGGGTGAGGAGGGCGCGGTCCTCGCGGTTCAGCGCGTCGCCGAGGACCAGTCGGCCGTACGTGCGGCCGATGGCGTACGGGCTTGTCGTGTCCGTGATCCGCCACGGCTCGGCCGAGTTGAGGTCCGTCTCCCAGCGGTCGAGGCGCGTCACCGGGTCGCCCAGGGAGCGGGCGAAGCGGGTGATCGCGGTGGGGCCGCCGAGTTCGCGCAGGAGGAGGTTGCCGGCGCCGTTGTCGCTGTAGGTGATGGCCACCTCGGCGAGTTCGGCGACGGTCATGCCCTCGGCCAGGTGCTCCCTGGTCTTGTCGGAACCCGTCGCCGGCAGGTCGGCCTCCGTGTAGCGGATACGGCGGGCCAGGAACTCGCCGTTGCGATCCAGGTCGCGCAGGACGGCCGCGGACGCGAGCGTCTTGAACAGGGAGCACATCGGGAACAGCTCGTCGGCCCGGTGCCGGACGGACCGCCCGGTCGCGAGGTTGTGGGCGAAGACGCCCAGACGGGCGCCGTGCCGCTCCTCCAGGCGCCGGAGGCGGGCGGTGACGCCCGGGGCGCCGGTGGCATGCGCGGGCACGCTCGTGAGCAGGGTGGCCGCGGTGGCGGTGCCGGCGGCGAGGAGGGTGCGTCGGGTCATCGGGGACTTGTCGGAGCCTAAGATCTTGCTCTCCTTCGCTGGATGTGCGTCGACGATCTCTCCAGTGATCGACGCCGGATCTCATCCCTTGGTTGCGGGGCCGTAGACCATCGGAGGACGGCGGTGCGCGCCCGCGCTCGGCACAGTGACGGCATGGAGAAGACGAAGGGGATCAACCGAGCACAGTTCCTGGCCGGGGCGGCGGCCCTGGGAGTCGCGGCGGCGACCCTGCCCGCGCGCCCGGCCGAGGCGGCCGCACGCCCCGCCGAGGCGACCGGACGCGGGCTGCGGCACCACGGCGTCGTCTACACCGTCGGCGCCGGCGAGACGCCCGGCACCGCCTTCAGCACCGCCCGGATGCGCGAGGACGTCCGGGCCATCCGCGACGACCTCCACGCCGACACCCTCGACGTCACCGGGGACGGCGTCGAACGCCTCACCGCCACCGCCGCCGAGGCCGCCGAGCGCGGACTGCACGTCTGGCTCCAGCCCACCCTCGGGGACGTCCCGGAGCGGGACATCCTCGAACACCTCGCGGAGACCGGACGGTTCGCGGAGCGGCTGCGGCGGCAGGGCGCGAGCGTGGACCTCAGCGTGGGCTGCGAGTTCTGGCTGTTCGTCCCCGGGATCGTGCCGGGGGAGAACGTCCTCGAGCGCATCGAGAACCTGCAGAACGGCACGGTCGACTGGGAGCTCATGCAGCGCCGCCTGGACCGCTTCACGGCCAAGGCGGCGAAGGTGGGCCGCTCGGTCTTCCGCGGCCGGCTGAGCTATGCCGCCGCCCAGGACGACACGGTCGACTGGAACCTCTTCGACGTCGTCGGCATCGACTACTACTCCCACTTCCGCGACCGGCGCGCGTACGTAAGGGAGTTGAAGAAGTACCTCCGCTGGGGCAAGCCCCTCGCGATCACGGAGTTCGGCACCTGCACGTACGTCGGTGCCCCCGAGGCGGGCGGCATGGGCTGGGGCATCGTCGACCTGGAGAAGGACCCGCCGGAGATCAAGGGCGACCCGGTGCGCAGCGAGCGCGTCCAGGCCGCCCATCTGACGGACCTGCTCGACGTCTTCGAGTCGATGGGCCTGTACGCGGCGATGGCCTTCGAGTTCGTCACCCCGGACTCCCCGCACCGCCCCGACGACCCGCTCCACGATCTCGATCTGGCGAGCTACAGCATCACCAAGACCCTCAAGGACCGCCCGGACGACCCGGATTCGGGATGGCACTGGGAGCCGAAGGAGGCGTTCCACGCGCTGGCCCGACGCTATGCCGGGGCGTGTCGGTCGTCCCGTCGGTCGCTGTAGCGGTCGGTCGCGGTGGCCGCCTGTCGCGGTAGACGTCAGTCGCAGTACACGTCCGCGTCGGGCCGCTCTCCGGTGGCCAGGAAGCGGGACACCGTCTCGTCCCCGCACGCGTTGCCGTTGTCGAGGTAGGCGTCGTGGCCGGTGGAGTTCACGGTGACCATGACGGCACGGTCGCCGAGGGCGCGGCGGAGCTTCAGGGCACCGGAGAGCGGGGTGGCGACGTCCCGCTCGTTCTGCACGAGCAGGATGTTGGACGGCCCTCGGTCGGTGATTCGTACCGCCGGCTCCTTGGGCGGGTACGGCCAGGCGGCGCAGAGCATCGCGTTGCGGGGCATGCCGGCGGTCAGCGGGTACTTGGCCCGGCTCTGATCGGCGCCCTTCTGGTAGTGGGCGGCTGAGGTGGGCCAGGCGACGTCGTTGCACAGGGTCCCCGCGCCGACGCCGGTGACGTTCTGCAGCACGGATTCCGGGGGAGCGGCGGGCGCAGGCGGCACGGTGCCCTCGCGGGCGGCCAGGATCAGCTGCGCCAGGGCCGGGAAGTCGTCCGGGTCGTAGAGGCTGTCCAGCAGGGTCTGGCGCAGCACGTTGCCGTTCAGCTCCTCCGGGTTGGCGCCCGGCCAGGGGATCGGCTCACGGTCGAGCCGGGCGGCCAGGGCGAGGAACAGCGGCCGTATCTCTGCCGCCGTGTCCGCCAGCCGGTCCGGGTTGCCCGGCGCCGACGCCCACTTCGCGAACTCGGGGAACGTGTCCTCGACGCCCTGCTCGTGCCCGGCGAGCCAGGCCCGGGAGACGCGGTCGGGATCGGGGTCGTCGTTGCTGTCGAGGACGATCCGGTCGGTGCGGTGCGGGAACAACTGGCTGTAGACCGAGCCGACATACGTCCCGTACGACACTCCCCACGCCGAGAGTCTCCGCTCGCCGAGCGCCGCCCGGATGCGGTCGATGTCGCGGGCCTCGTTGGCGGTGCTGAGGTGCCGGATCAGTTCACCACCGTTGCGCACGCAGGCGTCCGCCATGCGACGGGCGGTGACCATGTTCTCGGCGACGGAACCGTCCGGGGCGGGCCAGGGTCGCAGCTTCGAGAGGGCGAGGTCGCCATGCTCGAGGCCGCAGCTGACGGAGGTCGAGGGCGCGAGTCCGCGCGGGGCGAAGCCGATGAGGTCGTAGGTGTCGCGTACGTCCTGCGGGAGCTTCTGGCCCTTGCCGGAAGGGTTGTTGAGGCTGGACCCGCCGGGCCCTCCCGGGATCAGCACCAGCGCCCCGCGGCGGGCGTCAGGATCCTCGGCGGGGATGCGGGAGACGACGACATCGATCTTCTGGCCGTGCGGTTCGGTGTAGTCCATCGGGACTTCGACGGTCGCACACTGCTGCCGCGGGTCGAGGCCGGTGCCCGCGCACTTCGCCCACCGGAGGGAGGGGGTGGCGGCGGACGCGGACGTGGTGAGCGGGGCGGTGAGACCGAGGAGAACGGCGGAGGCGGCGACCAGGGCTGCGTTTCTCTTGATCTGCGTCATGCGGACGAGCCTCGCGGAACCCCACGGTTCGCCACATCCGGGTAACTCCCGTATTTCTGGACGGGGTTACCCCCACAGCGGTGCTCGGGTTTCCCCGGAGCCCGAGAACCAACCCGTGACATCAGCCCCGTCCGCCATCAGGCGATCCCGACGGTACGGATGAACTCCGTCCAGGCGACCGGCCCGACGACCAGCACGGGCCCAGCGGGCACCTTGCTGTCACGGACCGGGACGACGGCACCGGGGACTCCGTCGGCGACCTCGACGCAGTCCTCCCCGCCGCTGCCGCCGCTGTGGCTGCTCTTGCGCCAGCGGGCGTTGCTCAGGTCGTACTCGCGCATCGTCTGTAGTCCTCCGCCACCGACTCGATCAGGGCAAGGGTCGCCTCCGGCGACAACGCGGCGGCCCTGATGTGATCGTAGGACGCCCGGACCTGCTTCACCACCGCCGGTTCGTCCAGCAGACTCCCCGAACGCACCCCTTCTGTATAGATGGTTGGCGGGGCGTCCTCGAACTCCATGAGCTTCATCAACTTGCCCATCTCCGGGTGCGCCCCCGCCGCGAATGGCAGCACCTGCAACAGTCCTGTGCGCCCTCGGGCCAGTGCCGCGACGTGGTCCAGCTGGTGCGCCATGATCCCGGCGTCGCCGACCGGCATGCGCAGAGCCGTCTCGTGCAGGACCGCCCAATACACCGGCCGTGTAGCGTCCTTGAGGAGCTGCGTCCGGTCCATGCGCCCCCTGACCAACTCTTCGATGTACTCGTCGGTGGCCAGCGGATTGCCCGCAAGGAACACTGCTCGCGCGTACTCCCGCGTCTGGAGCAGGCCCGGAATCACCGTCGGCGCGTACTCGCAGATCTCCGTCGCCAGCTGCTCCAGCTCCACCACGTGCGCGAAGTACTCCGTGTATGGCTGCTCCTTGATGAGCTTTCTCCAGAGCCGTTCGAAAAGGCCATCGGTTTGTAGTACTCCGTCAATGCGCTGAGCCACATCCAATTGAGGTTTCCGAATCGCCTGTTCGAACTGTCCGATGTACCCACCGGACACGAAAACCCTCAATCCCAGTTCCGCCTGTGTGATACCCGCGTCCTCGCGCCGTCGCTTCAGCTCTGTGCCGAAGAACTCCCAAGCCGCCTGACGTGAACCATTGGCCACAGCCAACCACCCCCTGCTGACCCGCACTTGTAGTGCACAGACTCCTGCCGAGTGTAGGCCCCGCAGGGCACCCTGGAGATGAGAAGAGTGAAACTCAAAAAGGAAGGGGAGCACGGTGGAGTCACGGCACTCGGCGCACTGCGTCGAAGAGGCGGAGGAAACGTTGAAAGAATTGCGTGAGACCCTCCTTGTGGCGGGAATTGCACTTCCGTCACTGGGGCTCGATCCGGTGAGTCTTGCGCGGGAGGCGCCCTGTCCGCTCATCGAATTGGGGCGGTGTTCCGTGGAGACCGCGCAGCGACTCGCGGCGGTGTTGCGGTGAAGCCGCCGGTGGGGGCGTACGTCGTGGACACCCGGAGCGGGAGGGTGGGGATCGTCATGGGGCACGAGGGGCCGTATGTGCAACTGAGACCGTACGGCGGGGGCCGGGAGTGGGACGCCGATCCGGGTGCCGTACGGCATGCCACCCCGGCCGAGCGGCTGAGCGCGATGACGGCGTACGCCAACGCGCGCAGCCGCGGTGAGGTGCCTTGAAGCACCGGGACGACGGGGGACGACGGGGGACGACCGGCGTAGGCGAGAATGGGCCCCATGAGTCTGTTCCGTGACGACGGCGTCGTGCTGCGCACCCAGAAGCTGGGTGAGGCGGACCGGATCATCACCCTGCTCACGCGCGGTCACGGGCGGGTACGGGCCGTGGCCCGCGGGGTGCGCAGGACCAAGTCGAAGTTCGGGGCCCGGCTGGAGCCGTTCTCCCACGTCGACGTGCAGTTCTTCGCGCGGGGGAGCGAGCTGATCGGGCGCGGGCTGCCGCTGTGCACGCAGAGCGAGACCATCGCGCCGTACGGGGGCGGGATCGTCGCCGACTACGCGCGTTACACCGCCGGGACGGCCATGCTGGAGACCGCCGAGCGGTTCACCGATCACGAGGGCGAGCCGGCGGTGCAGCAGTATCTGCTGCTCGTCGGCGCGCTGCGGACGCTCGCCCGGGGGGAGCACGCCCCGCATCTGATCCTCGACGCGTTCCTGCTCCGCTCCCTCGCCGTCAACGGCTACGCGCCCACCTTCACCGACTGCGCGAAGTGCGGCATGCCCGGGCCGAACCGGTTCTTCTCGGTGGCGGCCGGGGGGTCGGTCTGCGTCGACTGCCGGGTGCCGGGGAGTGTCGTACCGTCGCCGCAGACCCTGGATCTCCTCGGTGCGCTGCTTACGGGAGACTGGGAGACCGCGGACGCGAGCGAGCCGCGGTATGTCCGGGAGGGGAGTGGGCTGGTGTCCGCGTACCTGCACTGGCATCTGGAGCGCGGGCTGCGCTCCCTTCGCTACGTGGAAAAGTCCTAGCCGGCAAGCACGAGGAGACGAGAAGCACCATGGCCGTACGCGGGATCCTGGGGCGTCAGCGCCGCGAGTACAAGACGCCGGAGCCGCACCCGTCCGGGGCCCGTCCGCCGAAGCTCCCCGGCGAGCTGGTGCCCACCCATGTGGCGATCGTCATGGACGGGAACGGCCGCTGGGCCAAGGAGCGCGGCCTGCCGCGCACGGAGGGGCACAAGGTCGGTGCCGAGCGGGTGCTGGACGTGCTCCAGGGCGCGATCGAGCAGGGTGTGAAGAACATCTCCCTGTACGCCTTCTCCACCGAGAACTGGAAGCGGTCGCCGGACGAGGTGCGCTTCCTGATGAACTTCAACCGCGACTTCATCCGCAAGACCCGCGACCAGCTCGACGAGCTCGGGATCCGGGTGCGCTGGGTGGGCCGTATGCCCAAGCTGTGGAAGTCCGTCGCCAAGGAGCTCCAGGTCGCCCAGGAGCAGACCAAGGACAACGACAAGCTGACGCTGTACTTCTGCATGAACTACGGCGGCCGTGCCGAGCTCGCGGACGCGATGCAGGCCATGGCGGAGGACGTGAAGGCCGGCCGGCTCGACCCGTCCAAGGTCTCCGAGAAGACCATCCAGAAGTATCTGTACTACCCGGACATGCCGGACGTGGACCTGTTCCTGCGGCCGAGCGGAGAGCAGCGCACCTCCAACTACCTTCTCTGGCAGAGCGCCTATGCCGAGATGGTCTTCCAGAACGTGCTGTGGCCGGACTTCGACCGGCGGGACCTGTGGCGCGCCTGCCTGGAGTTCGCCCAGCGGGACCGGCGCTTCGGCGGGGCCATCCCTAACGAGGAGCTGCTGGCCATGGAGGGCAAGCAGGAGTAGGCCGGACCGGCGCCGGTGTTGCTGCCGGCCGGGGGTGGGTGCGCAACCCGGCGCTGCGGGGTGCCGCTGCGCCCACCCGTGCCGCCCAGCGGCACGATTGCCCGCAGCTACGGCGACTGGCGGCTGCGACCGCCCGCCGCTGAGCTGCTACGCCGGCTTCGCCGCGCAGTCCTCGCACGTGCCGAAGATCTCCACCGTGTGCGCCACGTTCACGAACCCGTGTTCCGAGGCGATGGCCTCGGCCCACGTCTCCACCGCCGGGCCCTCCACCTCCACGGCCTTGCCGCAGACGCGGCAGACGAGGTGGTGGTGGTGTTCCCCGGTGGAGCAGCGCCGGTAGACGGACTCGCCGTCGGAGGTGCGCAGGACGTCGACCTCGCCGGCGTCGGCGAGGGACTGGAGCGTGCGGTAGACCGTGGTCAGCCCGACCGAGTCGCCCTTGTGCTTGAGCATGTCGTGGAGATCCTGAGCACTGCGGAACTCGTCGACCTCGTCGAGGGCCGCCGCCACGGCGGCCCGCTGCCGGGTTGCGCGGCCCTTCACGGACGGTCCTGCGGTCGTCACCGGTTGCCTCCTTAGCGTCTGCACCTGCCGGGCCATTGTGCCAGTCCGGCCTGTCAGGGGTCAGACGCCGACCTCTCCGCCGGATCCCCGGCTGGCCGGAATCGCACACTCCGCGGGATCCCCGGCGGGCTGCGCCGCCGCCAGTGCCCGCGCGCGCCGCCGGGCCAGCGGGGCCGCCAGAGCGGTCAGCAGGATGAACGCCGCGATGGCCAGCAGGACGATCGTCGCACCGGGCGGCACGTCCTGGTAGTACGACGTCGCGGTGCCGCCGACGGCCACCGAGACCCCGATGCCCACCGCGATCGCGAACGTGGCCGCGAAGCTGCGGCTCAGCTGCTGCGCCGCCGCGACCGGCACCACCATCAGCGCCGACACCAGCAGCAGGCCGACCACGCGCATCGCGACCGTCACCGTGACCGCCGCCGTGATCGCCGTCAGCAGGTTCAGGGCCCGCACCGGCAGGCCCGTGACCCGCGCGAACTCCTCGTCCTGGCTCACCGCGAACAGCTGGCGGCGCAGACCGAGGGTGACCAACAGCACGAAGGCGGCCAGAACGCAGATCGCCGTGATGTCCGACTCGCTCACCGTCGAGAGGGAACCGAAGAGGAACGACGTCAGGTTCGCGTTCGAGCCCCGCGGCGTGAGGTTGATGAGCATCACGCCGCCGGCCATGCCGCCGTAGAAGAGCATCGCGAGGGCGATGTCGCCGCGCGTCCTGCCGTACCAGCGGATCAGTTCCATGGTGACCGCGCCGAGCACGGCCACGAGCGTGGCCGTCCACACCGGTGACCAGGACAGCAGGAAGCCCAGGCCGACGCCGGTCATCGCCACGTGACCGATGCCGTCGCCCATCAGGGCCTGGCGGCGCTGGACGAGGTAGATGCCGACGGCCGGGGCCGTGATGCCGACCAGGACCGCGGCCAGGAGCGCCCGCTGCATGAAGGCGTAGTTCAGGAGGTCCATCAGCTCAGCAGTCCTGTGCGGATCGGTTCGGCGTCGTGAGCCGCGTGCGGGTGTACGTGGTCGTGGCCGGGCAGCGCGTGCTGGCCGAGGGCCTGAGGGGGCGGTCCGTCGTGCATGACACAGCCGTCGCGCAGGACGACGGCCCGGTCGATCAGGGGCTCCAGCGGGCCCAGTTCGTGCAGGACGAGCAGGACGGTCGTGCCCTGGGCGACCTGCTCACGCAGGGTCGACGCCAGCACCTCCTGGCTCGCCAGGTCCACGCCGGCCATCGGCTCGTCCATGATCAGGAGGTCGGGTTCGGCGGCGAGGGCGCGGGCGATCAGCACGCGCTGGTGCTGGCCGCCGGAGAGTGCGTTGACGGAGTCCTTCGCGCGGTCGGTCATGCCGACCAGGTCCAGCGCACGGCGCACGGCGGCGTGGTCGGCCTTGCGGAGCACGCCGAAGCGGGCGCGGGAGAGGCGGCCGGAGGAGACGATCTCGGTGACCGTCGCCGGGACACCGCCGGCTGCCGTGGTGCGCTGCGGGACGTAGCCGAGGCGGGCCCAGTCGCGGAAGCGGCGCCGCGGGGTGCCGAACAGCTCTATCTCGCCGTCGCTGACGGGCACCTGGCCGATGATGGCGCGGATCGCCGTCGACTTGCCGGAACCGTTGGCCCCGAGCAGCGCGACGACCTCACCGCGGGACACGGTGAGGTCGATTCCGCGCAGGACCGGGCGCGAACCCAGCTCGGCGCGAACGCCGCGCAGGGAGATGACGGGCTCGCTCACGAGGTCCTCCGTAGGGATCACTTGGCGCCTAGAGCGGACTGCAGCGCCTTGAGGTTGGACTCCATGACCTGGAAGTAGTCGTCGCCCTCGGACTTGGACGTGATGCCCTCGATGGGGTCGAGCACGTCCGTCTTGAGGCCCGCGTCCTGGGCGAGGGTCTTCGCGGTCTTGTCGGACACCAGTGTCTCGTAGAAGACGGTGGTGACGCCGTCGGCCTTGGCCTCGGTCTGCAGTTCCCTGATCCGGGCCGGGCTGGGCTCGCTCTCCGGGTCCAGGCCGGAAATGGCCTCCTGGGTCAGGCCGTAGCGCTCGGCGAGGTAGCCGAAGGCGGCGTGGTTGGTGAAGAAGACCTTGCTGTCGGTGGTCTTCAGGCCGTCGGTGAACGCGGTGTTCAGATCGCCGAGCTTCTTGGTGAGCGCGTCGGCGTTCTTCCGGTAGTCCGCCGCGTTGTCCGGGTCGGCCTTCTCGAAGGACTTGGCGACGCCCTCGGCGACCTCGGCGTACTTCACCGGGTCCAGCCAGACGTGCGGGTCGAGGGCGTGCTCCTCCTCCTCGGAGTGGGCCTCCTCGCCCTCGTGCTCGTGCTCGACGTCGCCGTGGTCCTCCAGCTTGGTCAGAGTGGCCGCGTCGATCTTGTTCTTGACGTCGGCCTGTCCGACCGCCTCGTCGACGGCAGGCTGGAGGTTCTTGAGGTAGAGCACCGCGTCGGACTCCTGGAGCTGCGCGGTCTGCTTGGCGCTGATCTCCAGGTCGTGCGGTTCCTGGCCGGGCTCGGTGAGACTCGTGACGTTCACATGGTCCCCGCCGATCTGCTCGGCGAGGAAGGCCATCGGGTAGAACGAGGCGACGACGTCGAACTTGTCCGTGTTGCCCGCGGCCGCGCTGTCGCTCGAGCAGGCGGAGAGGGTGCCGAGGCCGAGGGCGGTGGCCGCGGCGACCGCGATGCCGGATATGTGGTGTCGTCGTACGTTCATGACACTCATTTTCAACAAATATGGAAACCGTTGTCAACAAACGTGGTGAGAGGCCCTGTACAGGGACCGATTTGATCGGAGGGGAGTCCCCGCCGGTAACCTGAAGCATTCGCTCTGAAGCATCCTCGCTTCGTCGCCCGTCGTCGTAATGAAGAGAGCACCGTGGCCGCCGACAAGATCGACACCATCGTCAGCCTGAGCAAGCGCCGTGGCTTCGTATTCCCCTGCAGTGAGATCTACGGCGGACAGCGCGCCGCCTGGGACTACGGGCCGCTGGGTGTCGAGCTCAAGGAGAACCTCAAGCGCCAGTGGTGGCGCTACATGGTGACGTCGCGCGAGGACGTGGTCGGTATCGACTCGTCCGTGATCCTGGCCCCCGAGGTCTGGCAGGCCTCGGGCCACGTCGCCACCTTCACGGACCCGCTCACCGAGTGCACCTCGTGTCACAAGCGGTTCCGTGCCGATCACCTTGAAGAGGCGTACGAGGCCAAGCACAACCGCCTGCCGGAGAACGGCCTGGCGGACGTGAACTGCCCCAACTGCGGCAACAAGGGCCAGTTCACCGAGCCCAAGCAGTTCTCGGGTCTGCTCTCCACCCACCTCGGCCCGACCCAGGACAGCGGCTCCGTCGCCTACCTGCGTCCCGAGACCGCCCAGGGCATCTTCACCAACTTCGCCCAGGTGCAGACCACTTCGCGCCGCAAGCCGCCGTTCGGCATCGCGCAGATGGGCAAGTCCTTCCGCAACGAGATCACGCCCGGCAACTTCATCTTCCGCACCCGCGAGTTCGAGCAGATGGAGATGGAGTTCTTCGTCAAGCCGGGCGAGGACGAGACGTGGCAGGAGTACTGGATGGAGCAGCGCTGGAGCTGGTACACCGGCCTCGGCATGCGCGAAGAGAACATGCGGTGGTTCGAGCACCCGAAGGAGAAGCTCTCCCACTACTCCAAGCGCACCGCCGACATCGAGTACCGCTTCCAGTTCGGCGGCAACGAGTGGGGCGAGCTGGAGGGTGTCGCCAACCGCACCGACTACGACCTGGGTGCGCACTCCAAGGCCTCCGGCCAGGACCTGTCGTACTTCGACCAGGACGCCCAGGAGCGCTGGACCCCGTACGTCATCGAGCCGGCGGCCGGTGTCGGCCGCGCGATGCTCGCCTTCCTGCTCGACGCCTACGTCGAGGACGAGGCGCCCAACGCCAAGGGCAAGATGGAGAAGCGCACGGTGCTGCGCCTCGACCCGCGGCTGTCCCCGGTGAAGGTCGCCGTGCTTCCCCTGTCGCGGAACCCCGAGCTCTCGCCGAAGGCCAAGGGCCTCGCCCAGGCGCTGCGCCAGAACTGGAACATCGACTTCGACGACGCCGGCGCCATCGGCCGCCGCTACCGCCGCCAGGACGAGATCGGTACGCCGTTCTGCGTGACGGTCGACTTCGACACCCTGGACGACAACGCGGTGACCGTGCGCGAGCGTGACTCGATGAAGCAGGAGCGCGTGTCGCTGGACCAGATCGAGGGATACCTGGCCGCGCGTCTCGTCGGCTGCTAGGTGTTGGCGCGGTTCCCCGCACCCCTGGGTGGGTGCGGGGAACCGTTCGTCTACAGGTCCACGTCCACGTGGAGCGCCGCGTGGTCGGAGGCCGCGTTGCCCTTCGAGGTCACGGTGTCGAACGACTTGATGTCGTCCGCGAAGATGCCGCGGGTCTCCAGGCCGACCTGTTGCACCTCCTGCCACACGTCCGGCGACAGCAGCAGGTAGTCGAGCTTGTTCTGTTCGCTCTTGCACTCCCCGAACGTGCCGGGCAGCCCGCCGTAGGAGCGGTGGGTCATCACGTCCCGCAGCCCGGTGCCCGCCAGCACCGCGGCCGCGTCGCTCTCCGGGTGATCGTTGAGGTCCCCGGCGACGACGACGTGCGGCGTGCGCTCCAGCGCGGTCCGGTAGATCTCCGCGACCCGCCTCGCCTGGGCCAGCCGCAGTTCCGGGTCGTCGTGTGACTTGCTCTTCAGGTGGTTGCCGAGGAGCACGAGGGGCGTGCCGTTGAGCTGGATCTCGAACTCGGGGCAGTCACGGCTGAAGAGGCGCTGGTCGGGACGTTCGGGGTTGGTGTCGAAGAGGTGGGTCCGGATGGACGTGATCGGGTGCCGGCTCAGGATCCCGATGTCGATGCCCCGGCTGTCGTTGCCGTCGACCAGCAGACAGTAGGGGTACGGCCGCCTGCCGAGCGCTCCGGCCAGGACCTGGGTGTTGAAGCGCTCAAGGGTGAGCCGGTCCTCGACCTCCACGGTGAGCAGGATGTCGGCGTCGACCTCCGAGACCACCCGGCCGGTGTTCCTCACCACGTCCAGGTCGAGGTCGTCCCGACCCAGTTCGGCCCAGCCGGCCCAGGCGGCACGGCCCTTGGCGGTGACCTCGACGGTGGTGTTCTTCCCCGACCCCTTCGTCCTGAACAGCCCCGAGTCCTTGCCCGGGCGGGACTGGTTGACGTAGATCGGCGGCGGGTTCTTCGGGTCGACGTCGTACGCCCGGTGCTTCTCGACGAGCCGGGCGATCTCCTTCTTGTCGGCGTCCTGGTACACCGGCAGGTCGAGGCGAGCGACCAGTGCGGCGAAGTCGTCCAGGATCTCCTTGCGCTTCGCCGGGTCCTCCAGGCGGAAGGCCGTGGGCCGGCGGAAGACGTTCTCCATGTTGAACGTGGCGATGCGGATGCTCATACGGGCCTCCTGGGGGGCGGCGCGAGAGGGCCGCTCGACCGGCGGCAGGCGCCGCCGAAGTGACTGCACGCCGACATCTCCCATTGTCCTCGGGGTGCCCGTTCCGTCGACCGGACAGATGACAGGTGATGGATAACAGATGTCAGCTGACAGATATTGAAATCTGTCAGCTGTCATGCCAGAGTGGGTGTCATGACGATGCACACGCGCACTCTCGGTACCACCGGCCCCCAGGTCTCCGCCCTCGGTCTCGGCTGCATGGGCATGTCCGCGCTGTACGGCGAAGCCGACCGCGCCGAGTCGATCGCCACGATCCACGCCGCCCTGGAGGCGGGCGTGACGCTGCTCGACACCGGCGACTTCTACGGCATGGGCCACAACGAGCTGCTGATCGGCGAGGCCCTGCGCACCGCGCCCGCAGCCCGCCGCGAACAGGCCCTGGTCAGCGTGAAGTTCGGCGGGCTGCGCGACCCGGACGGCGGCTGGTCCGGATACGACGGCCGCCCGGCCGCCGTGAAGAACTTCGCCGCCTACTCGCTCCAGCGTCTCGGCGTCGACCACATCGACGTCTACCGGATCGCCCGGCTCGACCCCGCCGTACCGATCGAGGAGACGGTCGGCGCGATCAGCGAACTGATCGAGAAGGGGTACGTCCGTCACGTCGGCCTGAGCGAGGTCGGCGCCGACACCATCCGCCGGGCCGCCGCCACCGCCCCCGTCAGTGACCTCCAGATCGAGTACTCCCTCATCTCCCGCGGCATCGAGGACGAGATCCTGCCGACCACCCGCGAACTGGGCATCGGTGTCACGGCGTACGGGGTCCTCTCCCGCGGGCTGATCTCCGGCCACTTCACCGGCGACCGGCAGCTCGCGGCGAACGACTTCCGGGCGATGTCCCCGCGCTTCCAGGGCGAGAACCTCCAGCACAACCTGAACCTCGTCGAGGCCCTGCGGAAGATCGCCGAGCAGAAGGGCGTCAGCGTCGCCCAGATCGCCATCGCCTGGGTGCTCTCACGGGGCGCGCAGCACAACGACGACATCGTGCCGCTCGTCGGCGCCCGCACCCGGGGGCGGCTGGCGGAGTCGCTCGGCGCGCTGGACGTCACCCTGGAGGCGGCCGACCTCGCCGCCATCGAGGACGCCGTACCGGCCGGGGCCGCCGCCGGCGAACGCTACCCGGCCGCCCAGATGGCACACGTCGAGCGCTGACCCGGCCGCCGGGTACGGTCTGCTCATGCCACCGACCAGCGAGATCCTGACCGCCGAGCGCATCCTCGAAGCCACCGAGGAGGTGCTGCGCCGCCACGGCCCGGCCAAGGCGACCGTGGTGGACGTGGCCCGCGCGCTCGGCGTCAGCCACGGCAGCGTCTACCGCCACTTCCGGACCAAGGCGGCACTGCGGGAGGCGGTCACGAAGCGATGGCTGGACCGCGCGTCCGCGTCCCTGGCCGGAATCGCCGCCGACTCCGGGCGGGACCCCGCACAGCGCCTGCGCGACTGGCTCGCGGCCCTCTTCGAGGCCAAGCGCCGCAAGGCGGGCGACGACCCCGAGCTGTTCGCCACGTACATGGTCCTCACCGACGAGAACCGCGAAGTGGTCGGCGAGCACATCACCGACCTCACCGCCCAGCTGACCCGAATCGTCCGGGCAGGCGTGGAGGCGGGCACCTTCACGGCCGCCGATCCGGCCTCCGCCGCCCGCGCCGTCTTCCAGGCGACAGGCCGCTTCCACCACCCCTGCCATGCGCGGGAGTGGGAACTGCCGGGTGTGGAGGGCGAGTTCGAAGCGCTGGTCGAGTTGCTGCTGCGGGGTCTCGCGGCCTGAACCCGCGGGAATCGCCCGGTCGTCCGCCAGGTTGAGGAGTCAGTACCCGCGATCTTCGAGGAGCCGACATGGTCGACAAGTCCGACGAGCCCGCCGTCCGCGAACTCCGCCTGGTCGTCACGGCAGCCGACTACGACGCGGCACTGCACTTCTACCGTGACGTCCTCGGTCTGCCCGAACGCGCCGCGTTCGCCTCCGAGGACGGGCGGGTCACCATCCTCGAGGCCGGCCGGGCCACCCTGGAGCTGACCGACCCGAACCACGCCGCCTTCATCGACGAGGTCGAGGTCGGGCGGCGGGTGGCCGGCCACATCCGGGTCGCCTTCCAGGTCGACGACTCCGTCGCCACCACCGAGAAGCTGGCCGCCGCGGGAGCCGAAGTGGTCGCCGAGCCGACCCGCACCCCCTGGAACTCGCTGAACTCCCGGCTGGAGGCACCGGGCGCACTGCAGCTGACGCTCTTCACGGAGCTCGGCGAGTAGCGGCGCGCTACGCCCCGGCCGGATCCACCGTCGCCTGGTGCGCCTCCGCGAGGTGCTCCTCCGCCTTCAGCCAGGGCAGGAACTGCGCTCCCTTGCGCCAGCCGCACGTGTCGCATCTGATCGTGCGCTGCATTCCCGCACGCTGTACCCGCACGACGTGCTCGCGCCCGTGCTGGTCCCACCGGCTCACCTTGCTCGTGTTGATCTCCAGCATGCTGCCTCCAGAGGCCGGGCCCTGAGTCTGTTGACACCGAGCCTGTTGACGCAGCAAGGAGTGTGCAGCAAGACCAACATCAACGGGGGATCCTTCACACCGAGTTGGCCAACCCGTGTTCTGGGGCTCGGCCGGCGGGGCGTTCCGCATGCTCATCACGCCGCTGCGTGCCGCCCGAGGACCCGGGCGCAAGGCGTTCCTGAACCGGTGCGTCGGCCGCATCGGCGCTCTGCCACGCGACCGAGGTGATCTCCCGGACTCCGGGTGACTCTGCGAAGTGCGGGAACTCGGGTCACCGAAAGGTGAGGCACGACCCGAGGAGAGTCATGGCCGAGCAGAAGTCGACGCAGAATCTCCCGCAGCCGCTGCGGGCGGCCGCCTCGGTACTGCGCGTGGTGCCCGGTGCCGGAACGGTGGGCCGGGCGGCCGAGGGCGCGCTGGACAAGATCGGAGCGGTGTCGCCGCGCGGGCGGCGGATCGCCGTGTACACCGGCGCCGGGGTGCTCGGCGTCGCGGGAGTCGTGGAGTGGCCCGTCGCGATCACCGGAGCGGCGGTGGCGTGGCTGACCCAGCCGCGGCGGGAGGAAACGCAGGAACAGGAACAGGAGCAGGAGCAGGAGCGGGCGGAGGCGGAAGCCGCCGGCGGTACGGCACGGGCGGGCGCGGCGTCCGGCACGGCGCCGACGCCGCAGGTACTGGCCTCGACCTCCGGCAGGCCCTCCGCGGAGGCTACGGCGGCACCCGCGACGCCCTCCGACAAGTTGCCCACGGCGTCCTCCGCAGGCGGGGGAAGCGGTGGGAGCCGTGGACCGGGTGGCTCGACGACGGCCCGACGAGCCTCTACGAACGGCTGAGGGCGAGTGATGAGCGGAGGACTTCTCTCCCGTCCCACAGCAGCCGCCGCCGGGCTCGTCATGGCCGGCCCGCGCCTGCTCGCCCGGGGTACGGCACCCGCCGTGGGCGTCGCCGCCGGAGCCGTGGCAGGCACGGCCCGGGTCGGCGTGCGCAGCGCCGACTTCGCGCTGCGCGCGGCGCGCGTCACCCGAGCGGCCCTCCCGGGCGCCCCCCGCCACTGGCACGCCGGCACCCGAACCCACCTGGCCCTGCGACAGGCCACCCCGGAGGAACTCCGCCAGGCAGCACACCAGGCGGAAGAGGCGGCGGAGCGCGCAGAGCACGCAGGCGACGCGGCACGGAGCACCGACCGGCCCGACGACGGGCTGCACCCGGCCGGGCCGGACGGCGTGGATCACCCGGGGGCCGGCGCGGAGTCCGCTGACGGGGGCGGGCGCGCGGAGCGGCAGGCGGGCGGTGTCGGCCACGAGGCATGGCAGGCCGACGGTGGTGTGAAGCCGCGGCCGGGCGGCGCCGAGCCCCCGGCGCAGCCGGACTCCGGCGCCCCCGAACACCCACGCACCGACCCCCGCCATACCGAACCTGCGGCCTCCCAACCGCCCGAACCCTCCGCCCCGCACCCCCACCGCACCGAGCACCTCGCCCGTCGTGTGGCCGTCGCTCTCGCCGAGCATCCGGATGTCGCCTTCGCCTACTGGGACCGCGGGCTGGCCCGGCTGGTGGTCGCGGCGACCGAGGAAGCCGTGAGTGACCGGGTCGCGGAGCGGGCGGCGGAGCTGGCCGAGCGGTACGGGCTGGTGCCGATGGCCGCCGACGACACCGTCGAGGAGATGGATCACCCCGGTGATCCCGCCTCCGTGCGGACCGTCGCCGAGGCGCTCGCCGCCGACGTGGTGGGGACGGCGGCCGCGATGGCGGGGTCCGCGCTGCGGCTGCCGGCCTCGCCGCGGCTGGTGACCGCCATGGTCACGCTGCTGCGCGAGAACCCCCGCTTCCGCTCCTGGCTGCGCGCCCGTCTGGGCAACGCCCGCATGGAAGTCGTCCTCGCCGCCGTGAACGCGGCCGTGCACGGCGCCGGGCACTCCCCGACCTCGCTGCTGCTCGACGGCGTGCTGCGCAGCTGCCAGTTGGCGGAGGCGGTGGTGCGGACGGCCGCCTTCGAGACCGTGCACGACCACCTGTGCGCGCCGGGCCGGGACAGCGTGCCCGCGGATCCGGGCGTACGCCCGCCGCTGCGGACGTCCCCGGCCCAGGAGTACGCCGCCCACGCCTCGACCGGCAGCGTCCTGGGCGCGGCGGCGGCCCTGCTCGTCAAGCACAACCTGGCCGAGGCGGCGGAGGCGGTCCTGGCCGGCTCGCCCAAGGCCGCGCGGTACGGGCCCGCCGCCTTCCACGCCGTCCTGAGCGGTGCCCTGTCCCGTGCGGGCGTCCTCGTGCGGGACCCCGACCGGCTGCGGCAGCTGGAAATGGCCGGCACGGTGGTGCTGCATCCCAGTGCGCTCAGGACACCCGGCGCGGGCGCGGACCCGTGGGCCGAGGCCGTACTGGACGCCGCCCGCCGGGCCGGGCTGCGGGTCGTGATCGTCGACGATCCCGCACTCGCCGACTTCACCGGCCTGGCCGACCAGGTCGTCGGCGCGGACCGGCCACTGAGCGAGGTGGTGGACGAACTGCGCGAGGAGGGCGGTGTCGTCACCGTCGCTCGCCCCCGCCCGCACGAGGACGCGCACGTGACCTTCGGACTTCTCCGGGGCGACGTGGCCGTCGCCCTCACCGACGAGGACGGCCAGGTGGTGTGGGGCGCGGACGTCCTCGCCCCGCACGGCCTCGCCGACGTGTGGCGGCTGCTGATCGCCATTCCGGCGGCGCGGGGCGTCGGCCGCCGGTCACAGACCCTGGCCCGGTCCGGCGCCGCGCTGTCCGGCCTGCTCGTGGCCATCGGCGAGTCCCGCAAGGGCGGCGGTCCACCCCTGCCCGGCCTCCCGCACGCGCCGGTCGACATCGGCGCGGCCGCCGCCCTGTTCACGGGGACACGCGCGGCCCTCGGCGTCGCCGCGGCCCGTCCCCCGCGCCCCCGGCCGCGGGTGTCCTGGCACGCCCTGCACCCGGACGACGTACGCGAGCGGCTGGAGCGGCAGGCGCCCCCGGAGCCGACCCCCGTCGAACAGGCGACCGCCCGGGCGCGTACGGCCGCCGACAGCGTCGTACAACAGCCCGCGATGGCCCCGGCGCGCTGGTCGTGGCAGCTCGCCCGGGCCGTGCGCGGCGAGCTGGACGACCCCCTGACCCCGGTCCTGGCCGTCGGTTCGGCCGCGTCCGCGATCCTCGGGTCCGCCGTGGACGCCCTGCTGGTCCTTGGAGCCCTCGACCTGAACGCCCTGGTCGGCGGCATCCAGCGGCTGCGGGCCGAGCGTGCCCTGTCCGGGCTTCTCGCCCAGCAGAAGCAGAAGGCACGGGTCGCGGACGACGACGAGGGGGAATCGGCACACCTCGTCGACGCCGCCAAGCTCAGCCCCGGCGACGTCATCGACCTCAAGACCGACGACGTGGTGCCCGCCGACGCCCGCCTGCTGTGGCAGGACGGACTGGAGGTCGACGAGTCCGCGCTGACCGGCGAGTCCCTGCCGGTCGACAAGGACATGGACGTGACCCCCCGCGCCCCCGTGGCCGAGCGGCACTGCATGGTCTTCGAGGGGACGACGGTGGTGGCCGGACGCGCCCAGGCGGTCGTCGTGGAGACCGGCGACCGTACCGAGGCCGCCCGGGCCGTCTCGCTCGCCGCCCGCGTCCCGCCGGCCGGCGGAGTGCAGGCCCGCCTCCAGGAACTCACCAGCAAGGCGATGCCGTTGACGATGGCGGGCGGCGCCGCCGTGACCGGCCTGTCACTGCTGCGCGGTACGCCGATCCGGCAGGCGGTCAGCGGCGGAGTCGCCGTGGCCGTGGCCGCCGTACCCGAAGGGCTGCCGCTGGTGGCCACCGTGGCGCAGCTCGCCGCCGCCCGCCGGCTCAGCAGCCGCGGCCTCCTCGTCCGCACCCCGCGCACGCTGGAGGCGCTGGGCCGGATGGACACCATCTGCTTCGACAAGACCGGCACCCTCACCGAGAACCGGTTGCGCCTGGTCCGGGTGGCCGGCTCGGACGGCACGGTCCACACCCTGGACGAGCCGGACGCCGCCGACACGCTGCGGGCCGCGGCCCGCGCCTGCCCCCGCCTCAACGGCGACTCGGTCCGTCCGGTGCACGCCACCGACGAGGCCGTCCTGGACGCCGCCGAACCCGACCCCGACTGGGAGCAGACCGAGGGCGTCCCCTTCGAGGCCGCCCGCGGTTACGCCGCCGCCGTCGGCCGCGCCGGGGACGGTTCCCCGGTCCTGGTCGTCAAGGGCGCCCCCGAGACCGTCCTGCCCACCTGCGCCGGTCTCCCCTCCCACATCCACGACAGGGCCCAGTCGCTGGCCGGCGACGGCCTGCGCGTCCTGGCGGTGGCCGTCCGCCCGCTGAAGGAGGGCGAGCAGGCGACGGACGTACTCGAAGAGCCCCTGCGGGACCTGGAGTTCACCGGACTGCTCGCGCTCGCCGACGTGGCGCGCGAGACGTCCCCGGCGCTGGTCCGCGGGCTGCGCGAGGCGGGCGTACGGCCCGTCGTGCTGACCGGCGACCACCCGCAGACCGCCCACGCCATCGCCGTCGACCTCGGCTGGCCGGACGACGCGAACGTGGTCACCGGCGACGAACTCGCCGCCGCCGACCGCACGACCCGCTCCCGGATGCTGCGGGACGCCGACGTCGTCGCCCGGGTCGCGCCCGAGCAGAAACTCCAGGTCGTCGAGGCCCTCAGGGACGCCGGCCGGGTCGTCGGCATGGTCGGCGACGGCGCCAACGACGCCGCCGCCATCCGTGCCGCCGACATCGGCGTCGGCATCAACGCCCGCGGCTCGGCCGCCGCCCGCAACGCCGCCGACCTCGTCGTCACCGGCGACGACCTCTCGGTGCTCATCGAGGCGGTCCACGAAGGCCGCGCCCTGTGGCACAGCGTCGCCGACGCCATCGCCATCCTCATCGGCGGCAACGCGGGCGAGGTCGGCTTCGGCATCCTCGGCACCCTCCTGTCCGGCGCCGCGCCCCTGTCCACCCGCCAGATGCTGCTGGTCAACCTCTTCACGGACCTGTTCCCGGCGATGGCGGTGGCGGTGACCCCGAAGGCGAAGGAACAGGGCGAGTCCGCAGCGACACGATCCGACGAACCCCTGGGCACGGCCCTGCTCGGTGCCCCCCTCATCCGCCAGATCCGCCACCGGGCCCTCACCACCTGCCTCGGCGCCACCGTGGCCTGGCTCTTCGGACGCTTCACCCCGGGCACGGCCCGCCGCTCCACGACGATGGCCCTGTGCGCGGTGGTCGGCACCCAGCTGGCCCAGACCCTGGCCGACCGCCGGGACAGCCCTCTGGTCCGCTTCACGTCCCTGGGCTCGGCACTGGCCCTCTTCGCCCTGGTGCAGACCCCGGGCGCGAGCCAACTCTTCGGCTGCACGCCGCTGGGGCCGATGGCGTGGGCGGGAGTACTGGCGGCGATCGCAGTGGCCCTGGTGGGCCAGAAGGCTCTACCGGGCGTGGAGGAGCTACTGCTCAAGCGGTGGCCGAACCTGGCCTCGCAAACGGGCTGAGGGGGCCGAACTGCTTCGTGAAATTCCGCCGACCCGGCTGCTCTCCCCTCGTGAAGCAGCCGGGTCGGCGGAGCCGGTCGGTCTACGTGTCGGAGATGTCGAGCTTGCTCACCAGGATGGCCGAGGTGTCGTGCTCCCAGACGATGAAGTACTTGCCGGGCGCGTACTCGTCGCCCATCGGGTACGTGTCCCAGCCGGCGCCTGTTCCGGCCGGTGTCGGGTCGTTGGGGCCGTCGGGGTTGGCGAACGGCTTGCTGCTCGACCAGGCCGCGCCGGGGCTCCTGGTCCGGTAGTTCATGGCGAGCCGGTCTCGGGCGGTGTTGTAGATGGTCAGATACCGGCCGGTGCTGTCCTTGGTGAAGTAGCTCTTGGAGTCGTTGTTGGGCACGTTGGTGTCCAGGGCGAGGTTGCTCCAGGACTCGCCGCCGTTCGTGCTGGTGGCGGTCAGCGCGAACGTCGGTGATGTGCCGTCAGGGGGACTGCTGCGGGCGACCATGAGCAGCTGGTTCGGGTCGTCCTGGGAGATGACCAACTGCGGTTCGCCGGGCAGGTGGTCGGTCGGGTTGGGGGCGGCGGTGCCGGCCGTCCAGTCCTGGAGGTTGGTGGAGTACAGCGCCCCGACCTTCCGGCCCGTCCACCAGACCGGCATGACATATCTTTTGTCGGCCATCTGGACCGGGCGTCCGGCCAGGGCGAGGTTCCCGTGGTCGGCGAGCGGCAGATTGACGGTGAAGTCGTGCCAGGTGTGCCCCCCGTCGGTGCTCTCCTTGGCGACGATGGCGTCGATCGGCAGGCCTCTGCGGTTCGCGGGCGAGGTTCTGCCCATGTACGCGAGGATGCGGTCGCCCGTCTTGTAGAGCTCGACGTAGTGCCAGGAGTGCTCGCTGGTCTCCTGCGCCAGCGTCTGCGGGCGGCTCCAGCTCGCGCCGCCGTCGGTGGTGTACGAGTACCGGATGTACCCGTGGTCGACGACCGGTCCCGAGGTGTCGGTGATCACCGTGGCGGTGGTGCCCTCCCGCCACACCACGACCGCGTCGTTCGCGCTGGTGCTGATGATGTCGGGGGTGCGCGGCCCGTCGCCCTCGGTCGCCGTGTTCTGGTAGGCGACCTGCGGGGCGGAGATACTCGCGGCGGACGCGCGGTCGGGCGCGATGAGCAGGGTCACCAGCAGCGCGGCGACGAGACCGAGGAGACCTGCCAGGAGGGCCGGCCGGGGCCGTCGCGAGAACCGTTGTTCCGTTACCAGAGCCATTGCTGATCCTTGTTCGTGCCGCAGGTCCACTGAGCGGGCTTGACTCCGTTGGCCGTTTCGGTGCCGAGGACGGCCAGGCAGAACTTGCTGTTGGCGTTCGTCAGCCGGTCGATGGAGTCGTGTGCCCAGACCTGCTCGCCGCCGTCACCGCCGTCGCACGGCCACTGGATGGGGTTGGCGCCCTGCACCTTGGTGCTGCTCGCCATGGCGAGACACATGCCGCTCGCCAGGTTCTTCACCTGGTAGCCGCCCGTCGCGGGGATGAGCGCCCAGTACTGGGTCTCGCTGGTGCTGCACGTCCACTGGATCAGCTCGGCGCCTTCGACGTCCGTGTACTCGCCCGGCACGGCGAGGCACTTTCCGGTGCCCTGGTTGTAGAGGCGGGCGTAGACCGGGTCCGCGGCGGCCTCGGCGGTGACCGCCGCGGTCGTGGTGGTCGTGGTGGCGTTGGCGGTCTCTGCCGCCGTCGCCGTGCCGGTGAGGGAGGAACCGGTCAGGACAGGCGCGGTCAGCAGGGCGACGGCCGCCATGGCGAGGGGCATCCGGAAGGGTCTACCCATGGAGGAGTTCTCTCGATTCGGGTGAAACGTACGTGCTCATCACGTCACCAGAATGCGGAGCGGGTACTGAGGCTGTCGTTACCACTGGGTCCACAGGGCTTTGACGCTGCGTCTACTCGCCCTCGAACAGGGCCTGGAACCGGTATTCCGTGGGCGAGATCCCGTACGCGGTGCGGAAGGCGCGGGTGAAGTCGGAGGCGCGGGGGATGCCCCAGCGGGCGGCGATGGTGTGGACGGGCGTGGTGTACAGCGCGGGGTTGGCCAGATCGCGGCGGGCGCCCTCCAGCCGCTGAGCGCGGATCCAGGCCGCCACCGTCTCGCCCGACCCCTCTTCCTGGAAGAGCCGGTGCAGGTAGCTGAGCGAGATGTGGTGCGCGGCGGCGATCACGGGCGGCCGCAGTTCCGGGTCGTGCAGGTGCTGCCGGATGAACGCCCGTATGCGGGTGACCGTGACCCGGCGTTGGGTCTCCGCAGACAGGGCGCTCTCCGCCTCCAGCAGGTGGGCGAGCCATGCCGCCAGCAGGTCGACCAGGACCATGCCCAGACGCGGCGCGTCGGCGGGCTGGAGGAAGTCGGACTGCCGGTCCAGGCCGGTGAGGAAGCCCGTCAGCAGGGCGCCCGTCCCCTCCCGCCCCGACAGCCGCCTGCCCAGCAACTCCCGGACCCGGGCCGGTGGCAGGGGCAGCAGCGTCTTGGAGAAGTCCACACCCACCCCGGTGATGAAGGGGATGTCCTGGTCGGCCGACGGCCGCATGCCGTAGGGCTGTACGTCGTACGGGCGTGAGGTGTCGGACAGCCACAGGTCGTGCGGTCCGTACGTGTCGGCCCGCCCCACGTGGTCGAAGCCCATCCCGCCGCCGAGCACCAGCGACAGGTGGTACTCCTCGGGGTCGGACCGCCGCACCAGCCGCGCGTTCCGCTGGAACCGTGTCGGCCGGATCCGGGTCGGCCACACGCGCACCGGCCCCAGTTCGAGCAACCGCTGCTCCGCCCGGAAGTCCGCGGCGTAGTCACTGCTCATCTCGCTGGGTGCGATCGCCAGGCTCATCACCTGCCGCCAGTACTCGAACCTGTCCTCCACCGGTACGTCCTCGGTCCGGAACACAGTCCCGATCATCCCGCCCCGACCTCCACCCACGTTCCCCGGCGGTCCTGGTCCGTCACCGCCCGTGCGGAGAGTACTTCAGCCCTCGGCGTCCGGCTCGCGTTGCTCAGGCGCTGACGCTCGCCGCATCCCGGACGTCCGTCGCCTCCAGCCGCTCCGCGGTCCGCTCGGCCGTCCGTCGGGCCCATGTTCCGGTGGTCGCGGCGCCCAGAACGAGGACCACCAGGCCGCATCCGGCGAGGATCCACCAACCGGGGACGGCCGCGGAGACGAAGGTGTCGCGGTACGACGAGACGCTCACGCCCGCCGCCAGGACCGCGCCGACCACCGCGACGCCCAGGGTCTGGCCGAGTTGCCGACTGGTGGAGGCGATGGCCGCCGCGACCCCCGCCTGACTGCGCGGCATGCCCGACACCGCCGTGTTGGTGATCGGCGCGTTCACGAAACCGAAGCCCACCCCGAACAGCACGTACCCGAGGAGCAGCGTGACGTCGGACGCCTCCGCGTCGAAGGCGGCGAACAACAGCCCGCTCGTCGTCATCGCGACCCCCGCGATCAGCAGCGGCAGCCGCGGGCCCCGGCTGCCCACCAGACGCCCCGACAGCGGCGCGCACAGGAACGTCGGAACGGCCATCGGCAGCATCCACAGCCCCGCGTGCAGCGCGTCCAGCCCTCGTACGTTCTGCAGATACAGCGTCGACAGGAAGAGGAACCCGCCCAGCGCGGCGAACCCGGCGATCGCGATCACCGTCGCCCCGCTGAACGGCGCCGACCGGAAGAACCGCAGGTCGATGAGGGGTTCGTCGCGCCGGGGCTCGAACCACAGGAGTCCCGCCAGCGCGGCTACCGCCAGCGCGGCGAACGGCAGGACCGAGGTGAGCCCGGCGTTCGGCGCCTCAATGATCGCGTACGTCAGGGAAGCGAACAGGGCGATCACCATGACCTGGCCGACCGGGTCGGGCCGCCGGGCCTTGGGCGCACGGGACTCGGAGACGTAGCGCAGCGTGAGCAGCAGAGCGGCGAGCCCCACCGGCAGATTGACCCAGAAGATCGACCGCCAGCCGACGGACTCCACCAGCAGCCCTCCGACCAGAGGGCCCGCGGCCATGGAGATGCCGACCACGGCACCCCACGCACCGATGGCCCGCGCCCTCTCGCGCGGGTCCGTGAACGTGTTCGTGATGATCGACATGGCGACCGGGTTGAGCATCGAACCGCCCACCGCCTGCACCATGCGGAAGGCGACGAGCATCTCCAGGTTCGGGGCGACGGAGCACAGGGCCGAGCCGAGGGTGAAGACGATCAGGCCCGCCATGAACACCCGCTTGCGGCCGATCCGGTCGGCGGTGGATCCGGCGAGCATCAGCAGGGAGGCGAGGACCAGGGTGTAGCCGTCGATGGTCCACTGCAGGCCCGCCGTACTGGCGTGCAGTTCTCTCTGCATGGACGGCAGGGCGACGTTCAGGGCGGTGTTGTCCAGACTCACGATCAGCAGGCTCATGCAGCAGATCGCGAGCACGAGCATGCGTCGACGGTGGCTGAGCTCGGGCATGCGTTCCAGCGTACGCCGATATCGATAGTGTGTCTAACTAATGACTGTTGCAGGATCACGCAGCCGACCACCCCTCGCCGTACGCGACAATGGGGGAATGTCCACGCCCGCCTCCCCTCTCCAGATCGGCCCGCACACCGTCCGGCCGCCGGTCGTCCTCGCCCCCATGGCCGGGATCACCAACGCGCCCTTCCGTACCCTGTGCCGGGAGTTCAGCGGCGGCAAGGGCCTGTTCGTGAGCGAGATGATCACGACCCGGGCACTGGTCGAGCGCAACGAGAAGACCATGCAGCTGATCCGCTTCGACGCGACGGAGACGCCGCGCTCGATCCAGCTGTACGGCGTCGACCCGGCGACCGTCGGCAAGGCCGTCCGCATGATCGCGGAGGCGGACCTCGCCGACCACATCGACCTGAACTTCGGCTGCCCGGTCCCGAAGGTGACCCGGAAGGGCGGCGGCTCCGCCCTCCCGTACAAGCGCAACCTGCTGCGGGCGATCCTGCGCGAGGCCGTCAGCGGCGCCGGTGACCTGCCGGTGACGATGAAGATGCGCAAGGGCATCGACGACGACCACATCACCTTCCTCGACGCCGGCCGCATCGCCGTCGAGGAGGGCGTCACCTCCATCGCCCTGCACGGCCGCACCGCCGCCCAGCACTACGGCGGCACGGCCGACTGGGACGCCATCGCCCGCCTCAAGGAGCACGTGCCGGAGATCCCCGTGCTCGGCAACGGCGACATCTGGTCGGCCGAGGACGCGCTGCGGATGGTGCGCGAGACGGGCTGTGACGGAGTGGTCGTGGGGCGCGGCTGCCTCGGCCGGCCGTGGCTGTTCGCGGACCTGGTGGCGGCCTTCGAGGGACGTACCGAGGACATCGCACGCCCCTCCCTCCGCGAGGTCGCCGACGTCATGGTCCGCCACGCCACCCTGCTCGGCGAGTGGATCGGCGACGAGGCGCGCGGGGTCATCGACTTCCGCAAGCACGTCGCCTGGTACCTGAAGGGCTTCGCGGTCGGCTCCGAGATGCGTAAGCGCCTCGCCATCACCTCCTCGCTGGCCGAACTCCGCACCGGCCTCGACGAGCTGGACCTCGACCAGCCCTGGCCCACCGGCGCCGACGGCCCCCGCGGCCGTACCTCCGGCAACAACCGCGTGGTGCTGCCGGACGGCTGGCTGAAGGACCCGTACGACTGCGCGGGGATCGGCGAGGACGCGGAACTGGACACGTCCGGGGGCTGAACCCGGTGTGGAGGCTCAGCCCTCGGACGGGTGCGGGGTCGACCCGTACGCCGTCAGGAACCGGTCCCGGAACGCACTCATCTTCCACACCGGCGAGTTCTTGGCGGGCTTCAGGCCGTCCGTCCAGTTCCAGGCGGCGATCTTGTCGAGGACCTTCGGGTCCTTCGCGACGATCGTGACCGGTACGTCACGGCTGGCGCCCGCGCCGCTGACCCGGGCGATGGGCTGGTGGTCGCCGAGGAAGACGAGGACGGTGTCGTCGGTGCCGTAGCGCTCCAGCCACTGGGTGAGGCTGGTGACGGAGTACTGGATCGACTTGCCGTACTCCTCCTTGGAGCGGGTGGAGTTCGTGAGGAGCTCCGAGGGGTCGACGCCGGCCTTCTGGATCGGGCCGAAGACCGAGCCGTCGCCGAGCTCGTCCCAGTCGACCAGCTTCGGGATGGGCGCCCACGGCTGGTGGCTGGAGGTCAGGATGATCTCCGACATCAGCGGCTTGTCGCGCTTCTTGCCGTGCACCAGACGCTGGAAGGCCTCCAGGGTGTACTGGTCCGGCATGGTCGACCAGCTGAACTTCGGGCCCCTGTAACCCAGATGGAAGGCGTTGTAGACCTTGTCGAGGCCGTAGTACTCCTGCTCCGGCCAGCCCTTCTGCACGCCCGGCATGATGCCCACCGTGTCCCAGGCGCCGGTCTTCCCGAACGCCTTCGTCAGGCTGAGGTGGTCGCTGGACATGACGGTCCGGTAGCGCTGCTGGTTGTCGATCCACAGGCCCGACATGGTGGTGGAGTGGCCGAGCCAGCTGCTGCCGCCGTACGTCGCCGAGGTCATCCAGCCGCTCTTCGCGCGGTAACCGGCCTTCTCCAGGGCCTCGGTGCTCGCGTCGAGGGTCTGGTCGACGCCGGGTGCGATCTCCGGGTCTTCGAGCGCGCTGCGGCCGTAGCTCTCGATGAACGTGAAGATGACGTCCTTGCCGCGCAGGTCGGGCAGCAGCTCGCTGCCCGGGGTGTTGCCGAAGGTGTCGGTCTTCGCCTCCTTCGCGAACGCGGCCTCGTCGCGCAGGGTGTCCTGCACCCGCCGCGCCTGGATCTTCAGCGCATAACCGGCCCGGTCGGCGGCGATCGGCATGCCGTTGACCTGGAGGCCGAGGCTGGAGCAGGTGATCCAGACGGTGCCCGCGATCAGGGTGGCCCGGGTGGCGGTCCGGGTGTCGCGGACCAACAGGTTGCTCAGCCGGACCGTCGCCAGCGCCATGACTACCAGCAGCAGCACGACCAGGGCGACCGCGCCGACCGCCGCCCCGATGGCCGTCGCCCTGCCCATGGAGTCCTCGACGTACGCCTGGGCGTCGTCCAGCAGCCCCCAGTCGAGCACCAGGTTGAAGCCCCGGCCGAGGTACTCGATGAACCCCATGTCCAGCAGGTTCAGCACGGTCAGCGCGCCGAGGAGCGTCCCGCACAGCGCCGCCACGACCACCCGCGGCCGGCGCGGCAGCGCGAGCACCAGGACAGCACCGACGATCGCCTCCGCCGGCAGCCGCGTGAACCGGTTGTACTGGAGCGCGCTGACGGTGTTCGGCAGCACCAGGGCGCCGTAGACCAGGACGGCGGCGAGACCGGTGGTCGTCCAGCTCAGGGCGCGGGCGGCGGCGGGGTGCCGGGTGCGCCAGGAACGCCAGTGGGCGAGACGGACCTTGAGCGTGCCGGGCGTCTCCTCGCCGGGTACGGGTTCGCCGGGTACGGCGTCTTCCTCGGGTAGGGCGTCGCCCGTCGCCTCGGTTGCCTCAGTCGCCTCTGCCGACACCCGAAGGTCCTTCCGTACGAAGCCCGGTGATACGGCGGACGAGGGCCCGAAGCAGGGCACCGCATCCGCCGTACTCCCGTACGGTTCGCCTCCGTCCGCTGTTCAGCCCATTTGCCCAGCGCTCGGCAAACACCGGGCAAACGCCTCACCAACGGGCCCGTCGTGGGCCTTGTCAGGCGCCCCCGACCGCCGTGAGCAGCGCCAGCGGAGCCGCTGCCGACCGCGACTCCCGCACGCACGCGTGCGGGTACGGCACCGGCTCCGCGTGCGTGTCCCGGCCGTAGCCCGCGAGGACCTCCGGCAGCCGGTGCCCGGTCGCCGTCGCCGCGTCGACCAGGCCGTGGGCGACCGTGCGGGCCTCGTCGTGCAGTCCGTAGCGGGCCAGGCCCAGCGTGATCAGCGCGTTGTCGTGCGGCCACACCGAACCCCGGTGGTACGACAACGGGTGGTACGCCGGCTGTCCCGCGGCCAGCGTGCGCACGCCCCAGCCGGAGAAGAAGTCGGGTTCGAGCAGGCGTCGGCCGACGAGCTCGCCGTACTCCTTGTCCAGGAGCCCCGACCACAGCAGATGCCCGGCGTCCGAGGCCAGCGCGTCCACCTGGTTGCCCTCACCGTCCAGGGCGAGGGCCGGGAAGGAGTGGTCCGGCATCCAGAAGTCGCGCTGGAAGCGGTCGCGCAGGTCGGCGGCGGCCTGCTCCAGCAGGGCCGCGTAGACCTGGTCGTCCCACGCCGTGCGCGACAGCCACGCGGTGCGGCGCAGCGCGTCGTACGCGTAGCCCTGGGCCCCCGCGGCCATCACCGGGCCGCTCGCGCGGCTGCCGTCGGCCGAGCAGATGGCGCCGGGGGAGTCCTTCCAGTTCTGGTTGGCGAGGCCGCCCTGGTCGGCGCGGTAGACCAGGTAGCCGCGCGAGGTCAGCCCGCCGTGGTCCAGCATCCAGCCGATCGCCGCACGGGCGTGGGCCTCCAGGCGGCGGGCCAGGTCCGTGTCCCCGGTGTACTCGACGTAAGCGCCGAGGAGCACGAGGAACAGCGGGGTGGCGTCCACCGAGCCGTAGTAACGGCCGTAGGGCACCTGCCCGAAGTGCGCCAGCTCACCGTGCCGCACCTCGTGCACGATCTTGCCGGGCTGGGCGACCGCCGTGGGGCCGGTCTCCGTCGCCTGGGCGGCGGCGAGCGCCAGCAGTGTGGCGGCGGCCGGCCGAGGCCGGTAGGGCAGCGCGAACAGCGAGGTCAGCAGGGCGTCCCGGCCCAGCAGGGTCAGGAACCAGGGCGCGCCCGCCGCCGGCACGCGCAGTTCCTCGCCGTCCGGCCCGGTCGCCGGCACCTGGAGCGAGGCGAGATCGGCGAGCCCGCGGGCACAGGCCGCGGCCAGCTCCGGCCAGCCGGTCGGGAAGGCCACGCCCTCCACGAACTCGCCCTCCAGAGCGAGGAGTTGGTCGTTCAGCGCGGCGGGGGAGCGCGGTACCCGCAGCGCCCGTTTGTCCCCGTGCGGCCGTGCCATCACGCGCAGTATCAGCTCGGCCGTGCCGTGCGGTTCGAGATCCAGGGTCCATACGAGGCGACGGGCGCCGGTGCCGGTCTCCTCGACGCCGTCCGGGGCGGGCTCGGCCGTCACCGTCGTACAGGACCGCCACTCGCCACGCTGGTAGGCGAACTCCACACCGTCGTCGAGGACCTGGCGGGAGCGGGTCGCTCCTATCTTCGCGTACGTACGGTGGTCGGAGCGCAGTTCGAACTGGTCGGTGAAGTCGGCGTCCGCGGTCACCGCGAGCCGGACCGTCGTCGGCACCGGGCGGTTGCTGGTCACCCGCAGGGACTCGACGAACGAGCCGTCACCGACGGCCTGTTCGCGGAAGAGCGTGTACGCGGGCGGCTCCTGACGTCCGCCGCGCGGCACGAGCACACACCGCGCGGTGTCCCCGTCGGCGACCGGCGACAGCGCCTCGGGCACCGCGCCGTCCACGGTGAGCTGCCACCGGCTCAGATGCCGGGCGTCGCGCACGAACAATCCGTCCGGGGAACTGCCGCCCCGTACGCCGCTGATGTCCCCGCCGTCTCCCACGGCGGCGAACGTCCCGCCGTGCACGAGCAGATGATGCCGGTCCGTCATCCCCGGTCCCCTCCCCTGTCACTCATCTCGAACGTCCGGATGCCCGTGGGGGACATGTCGTCTCCCGGGCCGGTGTGCAGCAGGTCGAGCGTGAGCGCGGCGGTCCAGCTGAAGCCGGTCGCCCCGCAGGCCTCGCCGGTGTACGGGTCGACGTACTCCGCGAAGTCGGACGTGCCGGCGGTGTCCAGGACGGCCTGGCGCAGCGCGTCGGCCCGTCCCTGTTCGCCGTGCGTGCGCAACCCGCGCTCCACCAGCCAGCTGGTGTTGAACCAGGCCGGGCCGCGCCAGTAGCGGTGCGGGTCGAAGGCCTCGCCGAGCAGGTCGTAGCTCGGGACCAGGCGGGTCGAGTCGCCGAGCCCGAAGTGCTCCCCGCCCAGCGTGCGGACGAGCGCGTCCGTGATCTCCCGCGGCAGGCCGGGCAGCAGCAGCGGCACGACTCCGGAGACACTGCGCTCGCGGATCAGCCCCCCGCCCCGCACGTCCCGGCAGAAGAACATCCCCTCCGCCGGATCCCACAGCCGCTCGACGAGCGCCGCCGTCAGCCGCTCGGCTCGCGCGTGCCGGGCCGTTCCCTCGGCGCCCAGCTCCTGCGCGATTCGCGCGAGAGCGTGCTCGGAGGCGATGAGCAGGGCGTTGAACGCCGGGTCCTCCACCGCGAAGTCGCCCGCGCCGTCCGCGTATCCGCCGTCCCGGTAGTCCGTCGCCAGCCGCACGTACCGCCCGTAGTCCAGATCGGTCGGCCGGTCCTCCGGGGCGCCGTGGTCCAGGTCGGCGCGGCGGAAGGAACGGGCTGGGGCGGGTGTGACGCGGGAGAGCGGGGCGTCCCAGCAGGGGCTGTTGTCCATACCCTGTTCCCAGGGGTGCACGACGGACGCCAGCGACCCCCCGCCCAGGTCCCGCCGGTGCAGCAGGTACCGGTGCCAGGCCGCGAGCCGCGGATACACCCGGGCGAGGAAGCCGCGCGCCCGTGACAGCCCCGGGTCGGCGCAGTGCACCAGCCACGCGGCCAGCGCGTGCACCGGTGGCTGCACGATGCCCGAGGTCTGTACGGTGCGCGGGGCGCCCGCAGCGCGCCCCGCGGTCGAGGAGCGCCAGAAGTCGGGGCTCGGGAAGTACGCGTCGAGCGGGACGGAGGGGTTGAAGACGATGTGCGGGATCCGCCCGTCGCCCCACTGGGCGTCGAGCAGCGTCGTCAGCTCCGTCTGCGCCCGTAACGGCGACAGGTGGCGCAGGCCGATCGCGATGAACGCCGAGTCCCAGGACCACTGGTGCGGGTACAGGCCGTGCGAGGGGACCGTGGAGGTGCCGGTCCAGTTGCCTTCCAGGACGTGGGCGGCCCTGAGGTGCAGGGAACGTGCCGTCGGCGGCGCATGTGTCGCGGACGGCGGATCGTATGCAACGGCCTCCGGCACCGGCACCTCACCATGCCCGGAAAAGGGTGGTGAGGAAATGGTGCCCACGGGCGTCAAGTGCCCGGTGTTGCGGGCGGTGAGCTGCGTTGCGCGATCCACTCAAGGCTCCCCGAAGACGTACGGCCGACCAGTTCGGCAGTGGCTACCGTAGGGTTACGTCTATTTAACACGCAAAACTCAATATGTAATGCAAGCTTGAGAAACACAAGGGGGTGCGCATGACCGGACGACCCGGCAGGACCGGCAGAACGGGAAGTCAGGCGAGCGCCGGAGATCTGCTCGAACTGGTGCGCAGCGGCCGCGCCACCACCCGGGGCGCCCTGCAACAGGCCACCGGCCTCTCCCGCGCCACCGTCGGCCACCGCCTCGACCGCCTCTTCCGCGCGGGCTGGCTCCGCGAGGGCGCCGGCGGCCCCGTCGACTCACCCCTCGGCGGCCGCCCCTCCATCACCCTCGAGTTCGACGACGCGCACGCGGTCGTCCTCTCCGCCGACCTCGACACGCGGCACGCCCGTGCGGCCGTCCTGTCGCTGACCGGCGAGATCCTCGCCGAGCACAGCGGCACGCCGGTCATCGAGGACGGCCCCGACGCCGTACTCGGCGAGATCGGCCGCTGGTTCGCCGAACTCCTGGAGAAGGCCGGCCACCGGCCGGACGAGGTCTGCGGCATCGGCCTCGCGGTACCGGGCCCGGTCGACACCGACACCGGCCGCGTCGTACAGCCGCCGATCATGCCCGGCTGGGACGGCTACGACATACGAGGCCGCATGGCGAGGGCCTTCACCGAACACTCCGGTGCCGGGCCGGTACCCGTCCTGGTCGACAACGACGCCAACCTCATGGCGTACGGCGAACAGCGCACGAGATATGCCGACTGCTCGGCCTTCGTGCTGGTGAAGGTGTCGACGGGCATCGGCGCCGGAGTCGTGGTCGACGGCTCGATCTACCGAGGCGTCGACGGAGGTGCGGGCGACCTCGGCCACATCCGGGTCCCCGCGGGCGCCGACGCGCTGTGCCGCTGCGGCTCCTACGGCTGTCTCGCCGCCGTCGCCAGCGGTGGCGCCGTGGCACGGCGGCTGGCCGAGGCCGGGGTGCCGGCGGCGTCCGGCTCGGACGTACGGGACCTGCTGGCCTCCGGGCACCCGGAGGCGGCGGCGCTGGCACGGGACGCGGGCCGTCAGGTCGGGGACGTCCTGGCGACGGTCGTGACGCTGCTGAACCCGGGCGTTCTGATGATCGCGGGGGATCTGGCCGGAACCGCCTTCCTCACGGGCGTACGCGAGCTGCTGTACCAGCGCGCGCTGCCGCGCTCCACCGCTCATCTGGACGTCGTCACCTCGCGGCTCGGGGAGCGGGCGGGCCTGGTCGGGGCGGGGGCGATGGTCGTGGAGCACCTGTACGCGCCGGAGCGGGTGGAGGAACGGCTGGCCGCACTGGGGGTGTGACCACGATCTTTTCGAGGTTGTTTCGGTCCGGAGACGCGTCCGCATGGTGAAATTCCGGCGCCTGTGACAGCGTGATTATCGCCACCCTTGATAAGGCTTGCGCTCAGATGAGCGGATGGTGCTCGATTGCACTTCTCCAAGGGGTGGCACTGAGTGCCACCCCTTGATCGTTCATCGATCGAAAACGGACGGGCTCGCAGCCGCTCATGTGAGCAGAATTTCAGGAAAGTGAGCGCTCTTGCGTTCAAGAAGTGAAAACATGCGCCCGTATCCGCGTGCCCAGCTTTGACTTTCGATCCGGTGGCGGACGAGTGGTTACAGGCGTATGACGGGCAAGTGGACGTACCCAGAAGCCTTTGATCTGGGTATGTTCCTGCTCGTCAGGGCAGCCACCGCGTCCTCGAGGAGTCGAGACCCGTGTCGGAAAACAAAGATCCCCAGGTAGCTGAGCACGGCACCAGCGTTGAGAGCGTGAAGTTCGTTTACGACTTCACCGAGGGCAACAAGGACCTCAAGGACCTCCTCGGCGGCAAGGGTGCCAACCTCGCCGAGATGACCAACCTGGGCCTTCCGGTGCCTCCGGGCTTCACGATCACCACCGAGGCCTGCAAGGTCTACCTCGACAGCGGCGAGGAGCCGGCGGCACTGCGTGACGAGGTGAGTGCACACCTCGACGCGCTGGAGCAGCGCATGGGCAAGAAGCTCGGCCAGGCCGACGACCCGCTCCTGGTCTCAGTCCGCTCCGGCGCCAAGTTCTCCATGCCGGGCATGATGGACACGGTCCTGAACATCGGCCTCTCCGACAAGTCGGTCCAGGGCCTGGCCAAGCAGGCCGGCGACGACCGCTTCGCCTGGGACTCCTACCGCCGCCTCATCCAGATGTTCGGCAAGACCGTCCTCGGCGTCGACGGCGACCTCTTCGAGGACGCCCTGGAGGCGGCGAAGACGGCCAAGAAGGTCACGGTCGACACCGAGCTGGAAGCCGCGGACCTCAAGAAGCTGGTCACCCGCTTCAAGAAGATCGTGAAGACCGAGGCAGGCCGGGACTTCCCGCAGGACCCGCGCGAGCAGATGGACCTCGCCATCCACGCGGTCTTCGACTCCTGGAACACCGACCGCGCCAAGCTCTACCGCCGCCAGGAGCGCATCCCGGGCGACCTGGGCACCGCGGTCAACGTCTGCTCGATGGTCTTCGGCAACCTGGGCCCGGACTCCGGCACGGGAGTGGCCTTCACCCGTGACCCCGCCTCGGGCCACCAGGGCGTGTACGGCGACTACCTCCAGAACGCCCAGGGCGAGGACGTGGTCGCGGGCATCCGCAACACCGTCCCCCTGGCCGAACTGGAGACGATCGACAAGAAGTCGTACGACCAGCTCATGCAGATCATGGAGACGCTGGAGAACCACTACAAGGATCTCTGCGACATCGAGTTCACCATCGAGCGCGGTCAGCTGTGGATGCTCCAGACCCGCGTCGGCAAGCGCACGGCGGGTGCGGCGTTCCGCATCGCCACGCAGCTCGTGGACCAGGGCCTGATCGACGAGGCCGAGGCGCTCCAGCGTGTGACGGGCGCCCAGCTGGCCCAGCTGATGTTCCCCCGCTTCGACGAGGACACGAAGGTGGCGAAGGTCGGCCGGGGCATCGCGGCGTCGCCGGGTGCGGCGGTCGGCAAGGCGGTCTTCGACTCGTACACCGCTGTGAAGTGGTCGCGCTCGGGGGAGAAGGTGATCCTGGTCCGCCGCGAGACGAACCCGGACGACCTCGACGGCATGATCGCGGCCGAGGGCATCCTGACCTCGCGAGGCGGCAAGACCTCGCACGCGGCCGTGGTCGCGCGCGGCATGGGCAAGACCTGTGTGTGCGGCGCGGAGGAGCTCGAGGTCGACACCAAGCGGCGCCGGATGACGGTCCCTGGCGGCCATGTGGTGGAGGAAGGCGACCTGATCTCGATCGACGGGTCGAGCGGCAAGGTCTACCTGGGCGAGGTCCCGGTCGTCCCGTCCCCGGTGGTGGAGTACTTCGAGGGCCGGATGCACGCGGGCGCCAACGACGCCGACGAACTCGTCGAGGCGGTCCACCGGATCATGGCCTTCGCGGACAGGAAGCGCCGCCTCCGTGTCCGGGCCAACGCCGACAACGCCGAGGACGCGCTGCGCGCCCGTCGCTTCGGCGCCCAGGGCATCGGTCTGTGCCGCACCGAGCACATGTTCCTCGGCGACCGGCGAGAGCTGGTCGAGCGGCTGATCCTGGCCGACACGGAGACCGAGCGCGAGGAGTCGCTGAAGGCGCTGCTCCCCCTCCAGAAGAAGGACTTCGTCGAGCTGTTCTCGGCGATGGACGGCCTCCCGGTGACGGTGCGGCTACTGGACCCGCCGCTGCACGAGTTCCTGCCCGACATCACGGAACTCTCGGTCCGCGTGGCCCTGGCCGAGTCCCGCCAGGAGCCCCACGAGAACGAACTGCGCCTGCTCCAAGCCGTCCACCGCCTGCACGAGCAGAACCCGATGCTGGGCCTGCGCGGCGTACGCCTGGGCCTGGTCATCCCCGGCCTGTTCACCATGCAGGTACGGGCGATCGCCGAGGCCGCGGCCGAACGCAAGGCCGCGAAGGGCGACCCGCGCGCCGAGATCATGATCCCGCTGGTGGGCACGGTCCAGGAGCTGGAGATCGTCCGCGAGGAGGCCGACCAGGTGGTGGCCGAGGTCGAGGCCGCCACGGGCACGTCACTCAAGCTGGCGATCGGCACGATGATCGAACTGCCGCGCGCCGCCCTGACCGCCGGTCAGATCGCCGAGGCGGCGGAGTTCTTCTCCTTCGGCACGAACGACCTGACCCAGACCGTGTGGGGCTTCAGCCGCGACGACGTCGAAGCGTCGTTCTTCACGGCGTACCTGGAGAAGGGCATCTTCGGCGTCTCCCCCTTCGAGACGATCGACAGGGACGGCGTCGGTTCCCTGGTGAAGCTGGCCGCGGAGGCCGGCCGCGCGACGCGCCCCGACCTGAAACTCGGCGTCTGCGGCGAACACGGCGGCGACCCCGAGTCCGTCCACTTCTTCCACGAGGTCGGCCTGGACTACGTCTCCTGCTCGCCGTTCCGGATCCCGGTGGCGCGACTGGAGGCGGGACGGGCGGCTTCGCAGTCGGCGGGGAGTGACCACCGGTAGGCCCGACGGGCCTTGGCCGCGGAGGCTTTGACCTGCTGAGGCTTCGGCCCGCTGAACGCCGGAACCGCCGACTGTCCCCGACCGACCCTCACTGATGGGCGGCGATTCCGGAGCACGAAGAGAGGGCGGCACCCTGTGCGGGGGGCCGCCCTCTTGGCATTGCCTCGTGCGGCTGACCTCGCAACATAGGGTCGGGCGCACGATGACCGACTCCTACACCTATGGAACCAGCACCTACCGCCGACGAGCTGGTCCGCCTCGTCGAGCCGCGTGCCCGGTGCATCCCGCCTGGGACCCACCACAGCGTCTTCGAGCCGTCGGGACGCCGCATAGGTGCGGGCCCCAACGACCGTCACAACGTGTTCGTACAGGTCGACGACGTGATGCGTGATGCGCTGTGCTACGTCCTGAACGGCCCCCGCACCTCGTACGTGATCCCGCCCGACGAACTCCCGCTCGTCCCCCGCTGACTCGAGAAGTACAGCCGCGTGCCGTCGGGGGAGAACGCCGGGCCCGTGATCTCCGACGACGACTGGCCGTCGATGCGCAGGAACGGGGCGATCACGTCGGCCGGGGTGATCACGCAGATCTCCATGTTGCCGCCGTCCTCCGCCACGAACAGGTCGCCGGAGGTGGTGCCGGTGATGTTGTCGACGCCGGTGAGCGGGGCGGTGCCGCCTGTCACCAGAGAGTCGTCGTACGCCAGCTCGTAGGTGTTGGCCGCCAGGTTGAGCTGCCAGACGCGGTTGTCGCCCTTCGTGGTGAACCAGACCGTGTCGTCGGCGTAGTGGCAGCCCTCGCCGCCGTTGAAGGACTTCGAGCCGGAGACCTGGGTGCGGGTGGTGGTGGGGGAGCCGTCCGGGTCGGGGACGTTGGCCCAGGTGAAGGAGCCCGAGGTGGCGGAGCCGGCGACCATGACCTGGAGGGTGCCGGAGGAGAGGTTGCCCCAAGTCGTCGGTACGAAGCGGTAGAAGCGGCCGTTCGTCTCGTCCTCCGTCAGGTAGATCACCCTGCGCACCGGGTCCGCGGCCGCCGCCTCGTGCTTGAAGCGGCCCATCGCGTCGCGGCGGGTGGCCGACTGGAGGCCCCAGGGGTCCGTCTCGTAGACGTAGCCCAGGGACACCTCCTCGCAGGACAGCCAGGTGTTCCACGGGGTTTTGCCGCCCGCGCAGTTCTGCCGCGTGTTGGACAGGATGCGGTACGCGCCCGTGATCGTGCCCGTCGACGAGAACCGCACCGCGCTCGCGCCGCCCGACGGGTTGATCTCCGAGTTGGAGACGTAGATCCAGCCCGTGCCGTCGGTGTAACAGGCGCCGCCGTCGGGGGCGTTGTGCCAGGTGTACGACGTTCCGGTGACCGTCTGGCCGGAGCGGGCGATGACCCGGCTGGTGAAGCCGCTCGGGAGTCTGATGCCGTTGGTGTCGGGGGAGCCGAGCGCCCCGTAGGGGCCGGCTCCGGGTTGGGCGGGGGCCGCGTACGCGGCGCCTCGCCACAGGGTTCCGCCGAGGACGGCGGAGGAGCCGCCGATGACGGCCGCACGCAGGAGGGTACGACGTTCCACGCTTGCTCCAGGGTGTGTCGTGACCTGCCCGCCACCGGTCCGGCGGCGGGGTGGCGCGGTCTCGGACCCTAGGGGCGCGGGATGGACTCCCTGTGGACGGGCTGTGAAGCGGGGGCGCGGTGTACATGACCAGCGACGTGCAGTGCCAGCATCTCTCGGCCTCGCTGGGTGGCGCCGCCCGGTGCATGGCCCGCCATGGGTTCCGCCGACGGCAGTCGCACCACCGCGTCCAGGCCGCCGGTCGCCGCCGCGCGCACGCTCGCCTCGCCGCCGCTCGCGTGGGCGAGGCGTTGGACGAGGGAGAGGCCGAGGCCGGTGCCGCCCTTGGGGGCACCGGGCGCGCGCCAGAAGCGGTCGAAGGCGCGGGCGCGTTGGTCGGGGGTCATGCCAGGGCCCTCGTCGGTGATGTGGAGGTCGACCCAGCAGGGGCGGGCGTCGCGCAGGGCACGGCGGGCGGGGACGTGGAGGCGGAGTTCGATGGTGACGGTGGTGGCGGGCGGGGAGGCCCGCAGGGCGTTGGAGAGGAGGTTGTCCAGTATCTGTTCGATGGACCCGGGCAGTGCCAGCACCGGGCCCACGCTGCCCGCGAACAGGACCAGGGACACGTTCCGCCGGTCGAAGAGCGGCGCCCAGGTGTGGTGGCGTTCCGCGCAGACCGCGCCGATGTCGATAGGGCCGGGTGTGGCCGCGTGCTCCTCCAGTCGCGCCATGGCCAGCAGGCCCTCGACCATGCGGGAGAGCCGGTCCGTCTCGGTGACGGCGGCGGTGAGGCTGCCCTGGCCGCGGGCGGTGACGTTCGGTTCCAGGTTCTCCAGGCGGAGGCGCAGGGCGGCGAGCGGTGTCTTCAGCTGGTGCGAGGCCTCGCCGGCGAAGGCGTGCTGGGAGTCGATGAGATGGGCGAGGCGGGCCGCCGTACGGTTGAACGCGGCGGCCAGGCTGCGGACTTCGGGCGGGCCCTTGGTGACGGTCACCGGCTGGACGCGGCCTCCGTCCGCCAACTCGTGTGTCGCGCGCTCCAGTTCACGGATGGGGCGGCCGGTCCAGCGGGCGATGCCGAAGCCGACGAAGGTGACCGCGGTCAGTACGCCGAGTCCGCCCACGGCGAGCAACAGCCATACGTGGTGGACGCGTTCGTGGACCGTCCGGGTCGGGAGCGTGAGCCAGACGGCACCTTCCGGCCGTACGTCCTGGCCCACGGGTGCGGCGACCGAGAGGTATTCCACCCCGCCGATGGTGGAGGTGCGGACGTCCACCGTGGAGGTGCCTCGCAGGGCGGCCGTGATGCCGGGGCGGGACGTCAGGGCGCGGGACGCGTCCGGGGTCAGCGGATGCGAGGTGGCGAGCGGTGCGCCCGTGTCGTCGACGACCACCACCTTCCCGCCGATGCGCTCGGCGCAGTGGGCCACCCGGGCGGGCAGGTCCTGCGCGGCACGCCCGGCGGCGAGGGACAGGGCGGCGTACGCGGAGACCGACTCGGCCTCGTCCTTCGCCGCGTTGACCACCCGCTCCCGCTCGCCCCGCGAGTACACGAAGCCGAGCGGGATCTCCAGGCAGAGCAGGACGAGCGCGGCAAGGGTGAGGTAGCTGAACAGGAGGCGACGGGTCATGTCGAGCCCAGTCGCTGTTCGCTCGGCGCGCCGTGCACCGCCAGCCGGAAGCCGACGCCGCGCAGCGTCTGGATCCATGCGGGGTGGCCCAACTTCTTCCGCAGTGCGGCGACATGGACGTCGAGGGTCTTGGTCGGGCCCTCGTAGTGCGGGTCCCAGACCCGGTCGAGGATCTGCTGCCGGGAGCAGACCGCGCCGGGGTCCTCGGTGAGCAGCGCGAGCAGCTCGAACTCCTTCGGCGTGAGGGCGACTTGGTCCTCGCCGACCCAGACCTGGCGGGTGCGGCGGTCGACGACGAGCGGGCCGGGTTCGGGGGCGGGGGCGTGGGCCGCGGCCGAGACGGGTTGCTCGTACGACGGTGGCGACAGGGGTTCGTGCGACGGGACCGGCGGTGGGACCGGCGCTCGGTCGTACGACGGGACCTGCGGCGGCACCGGCGCACGGTCGTACGACGGCGTCGACAATGGCATCGGCGCACGGTCGTACGACGGCATCGACACCGGCCTCGGCGTCGACCCCGGCACCGGCTCCGGCACCGCCTGTGTCCGCTGTGTCCGCCGCGTCACCGCCCGCACCCGTGCCACCAGCTCCCGCATGCTGAACGGCTTCGCCAGGTAGTCGTCGGCCCCCAGTTCCAGGCCCAGCACCCGGTCCGCCTCCTCCCCGCGGGCGCTGAGGATGACGATGGGGACGTCGGAGACCTGTCGGATGCCCCGGCAGACGTCGATGCCGTCCATGTCCGGGAGCCCGAGATCGAGCAGGACGACATCGCCGTACGGGCCTCTCAGGCCGTCGGTGCCGGTGGCGACGTGGTCGACCGTCAGTCCGAAGTGGCCGAGACCCTCGGTGAGCGGTTCGGCGATCGTCTCGTCGTCCTCGATGAGCAGTACTCGTAGGCCCATGCGTCCCGTCTCTCCGTGAACCGTGAACCGTGAACCAGGAATCGGCGTGAATCCAGGTGCCCGGATCCGCATTTCGTGCTCCGAAGTCGACACGTTACAAGATGACAGCGCATGCACGAAGCGGGACAAGAAATGTTCAATTCCTGTCCGGGCTCTGGCCGTTACTTAACCTTTCTCTGGGGCGCACCCCCCTACGGTTGGGGTGACCTGGTCGAACTTCCCGTCGAGGAGGCATCGTTGAAGGCACTTCTGGACCGCGCCCGCACGTTCACACAGCGGGTCGAATTCGAGCCCGGCGAATACCGGAAACTGGCCGAGGGGCAATATCCCGAGGCGCTCTTCATTACCTGCTCGGACTCCCGGGTGATACCCGCGCTCATCACGGGCGCCCGGCCCGGAGAGATATTCGAGCTGCGGAACGCGGGCAATATCGTGCCGTCGTACGGGTGGCCCGGGGCAGGTGGTGAGGCGGCCACCATCGAGTACGCACTGGAGGTCCTCGGGGTTCAGGACGTCGTGGTGTGCGGTCACTCACACTGCGGAGCGATGGGCGCGCTGAAGTCCGGCGACGACCTGGCCGCGCTGCCGGGCGTGGGGGCCTGGTTGGAGGTGGCCCGCCCGGAGCTGGCTCCGATGCTCGCCGACGCCTCCGACGATCCGTCGCTGTCCGACGTGGCGCAGCACAACGTCGTCAACCAGCTGGCCGCGCTGCGCAGTCACCCGGCGGTTCGGCAGCGGCTCGACGCGGGCCGGCTGCGGTTGCACGGCTGGTACTACGAGGTCGACACCGGGCGGGTGTACGAGCTCGACGACGACGGTCGTTTCCGGGTGCACGCCGGATGAGCGGGGCGCATGCGCGCAGTCGGGGTGCCGTCTCCAGGAGTGGGGGCGCGAGTGCGGTCAAGGTCGGCAGCAGTGGGGGCGCGACGACGGGCAAGGCCGGTCCCAAAGCCGACCTCGGCACCGAGATCACCGCCTCCCTTGTCGTCTTCCTCGTCGCCCTCCCCCTCTGCATCGGCGTCGCCGTCGCCTCCGGGGTCCCGGCCGAGCTGGGGATCATCTCCGGAGTGATCGGCGGGCTGGTGGTCGGCGCGGTGCGGGGCAGCACGCTCCAGGTCAGCGGGCCCGCGGCGGGGCTCGCCGCGCTGGTCGCGGAGACCGTCGCCGAGGTCGGTGTGGCCATGCTGGGCGTGATCGTGCTGGGGTCCGGGATCCTGCAGATCGTCCTCGGTGTCGTACGGCTCGGCCGGATGTTCCAGGCGATCTCGCTCGCCGTCGTCCAGGGCATGCTGGCCGGCATCGGGCTGCCGCTGATGTTCAGCCAGGCCTACCCGATGGCCGACTCGAAGGCGCCCGGCACGCCGATCGAGAACATGGCCGGGATCCCGGGGCTGTTCGCCGGCATCCTCACCGACCGGCAGGCGATGATCGCCACGCTGCTCGGTGTCGTCACCGTCGTGCTGAGCTTCCTGTGGAAGAAGGTGCCGGGGCCGGTGAAGAAGATCCCGGCCGCGCTGGTGGCCGTGGGCATCGGTATCGCGGTCGCCGCGCTGCCCGGCGTGGACGTGAAGACGCTCCAGGTCGGCAATCTGCTCGCCGCGGTGAGCGTGCCCGGCGGGGAGCAGTTCGCGGGGCTCACCGATACGGCGATCATCACGGCGATCCTCACCTTCACGGTCATCGCCTCCGCGGAGAGCCTGTTCACGGCGGCCGCGGTGGACCGTATGCACAGCGGCCCGCGCACCCGCTACAACACCGAGCTCATCGCCCAGGGCGCGGGGAACACGGTCGCGGGCGTCCTGGGGGCCCTGCCGATCACGGCGGTGGTCGCGCGCAGTTCGGCGAACGTGCAGGCGGGCGCGAAGACCCGGCTCTCCCGCACCCTGCACGGCCTGTGGCTGCTCGCGTTCGCGCTGCTGCTGCCGCAGGTGCTGGCCCTGATCCCGATCTCGGTGCTCGCCGGGGTGCTGGTGCACAGCGGCTGGAAGCTGTTCGCGCCGGAGGAGTTCCCGAAGATGTGGCGCCAGGACCGGGGCGAGTTCGCGGTGATGACCCTCACCACCCTGGTCATCGTGGCGACCGCGCTGCTCGAAGGAGTGCTCGTCGGGCTCGCCGCCGGGATCGTGCTGGCCGCGCTCAGGATGTCGCAGACCGTGATCCGCCAGCACGTCGAGGACGACACCGCCAAGGTCGTCATGGCCGGAAACGCGACCTTCCTGCGGCTGCCGAAGGTCATCGAGGCGCTGGAGGCCGCGGCGGCCTCGGGCAGGCCCCGCATCCGCCTCGACCTGACCGGCGTGACCCATCTGGACCACGCCTGCCGCAACCAGGTGGAGGAGTTCACGGCCCAGCAGAGAGGGAACGGCGTACGGGTGGAGCTGCTGATGCCGGGACCGGCGAAGCCGGTGCCCGCCGAGGTCGAGCCGGACATGCCTGCGACGCCCGATGCCGGGCCCGGCCCCGGTGCCGAGTGGTTCTACCTGGACACGCGGCCCCTCCCGGACGATTACCTGGAGCGTCCCCCGCTCGTAGGCTGAACCTCACCTGCCAGCGGAGGGAGGGTCGGCCATGGCCGGCTGGACCGAGAAGGACATCCCCGATCAGCGCGGCCGAGTCGCCGTGGTCACCGGGTCCAACAGCGGCATCGGGTACGCCGCCGCAAGGGAGCTGGCACGCCGGGGCGCCCGTGTGGTGCTGGCCTGCCGGAGCGAGGCACGCGGCACCGAGGCCGGGGACCGGATGGCCACCGAAGTGCCGGGCGCGGAGGTCGAGTTCGCGCGGCTCGACCTCGGTGACCTCACCTCCGTACGGCAGTTCGCGGCCGTCTTCCCGTACGACCGGCTCGACCTGCTCGTCAACAACGCGGGCGTGATGGCGCTGCCGTACGGGACGACCGCGGACGGGTTCGAGACGCAGTTCGGCGTCAACCACCTCGGGCACTTCGCGCTCACCGGACTGCTGCTGCCCGTGCTGCTCGCCACGCCGGGTGCGCGCGTGGTGACCGTCGCCAGCATGATGCACTCGATGGCCAACATCGACATCCGCGACCTCAACAGCGAGCGCGGGTACCGGCGTTGGACCGCCTACGCCCGCTCCAAGACCGCCAACCTGCTCTTCACGCACGAGCTGGCGCGCAGGCTGGCGGCCCACGGTTCGGACGTCGTCGCCGCGGCGGCGCACCCCGGCTACGCCGCCACCAATCTTCAGACCCAGGGCCCCCGGATGGCCGGCCGCAAGGTCAGCGAGCGGTTCATGGAGGTCGGCAACCGCTTCTTCGCCCAGTCCGCCGAGGCGGGCGCCCTGCCCACCCTGTACGCCGCGACCGCGCCCGACGTATCCCCGGACTCCTTCACCGGCCCGCTCTGGGCGATGTGGCGCGGGAGCCCGGGCCCGTCCTGGCGAGCACCGTGGACGCTCAACGACACGGCGGGGGAGCGGCTGTGGGCCGCCTCGGAGAAGCTGACGGGGGTGGCGTACGGCCAGCTGAAGGCGTGACCGGCGGTCGGCCGGGGTCCTCGCGCCGGTCGACCCTCGCGCCGGTCGACCCTCGCGCCGGTCGACCCTCGCGGCGGTCGGTCCCCGCGCCGGTCAGTCCTTGCGGCCGGTCACGGCCACCGTCACGCCCAGACCGATCATGGTGAGCCCACCGGCCCCGCCCACCAGGGAGAGCCGCCGGGGCGACTGCGCGAACCAGTTCCGCGCGGTCGCCGCCGCCAGCCCCCACACGGTGTCGGACGCGAGAGCGATGAGGTTGAAGACCAGGCCGAGCACCAGCATCTGTGCCGCGGCGTGCCCCCGTCCCCGGTCGACGAACTGCGGCAGCACGGCGGCGAAGAACACGATGGTCTTGGGGTTGGTAACCCCCACGGCGAACCCTTCCCAGAACGTGCGCAGGCCCCCTTGCGCCGCCGCCCCGTCACCGGTGAAGGCGGCCCGCAGCGCTCCGCGCTCCCGCCACGCCTTGACGCCCAGGTACACGAGGTAGGCCGCACCCGCGAGTTTGAGCGCGGTGAAGACGAGGACCGAGCGCTCGACGACCGATCCGACCCCGAGCGCCACGGCCACGATCAGCACGTAGGCGCCGGCCGTGTTCCCGACCACCGTGGTGAGGGCGGCCCGACGGCCCTGGGCCAGTGCCCGGCCGACCACGAACAGCACGCTGGGACCGGGGACCACGATCAGCAGGAAGGACATGGCCGCGAAGGGGAGCAGACGGTCGACAGGCACCATGAACCCCATGCAAGCACGGGGGGCGGCCGTGCCTCCAGCAGGTATCTCAGGCCGTCGCCCCGCTGTCCACCACCAGGTCCGTGCCCACCGTCGAGGCGGCGTCGTCCGAGGCCAGGTAAAGGACGGCGGCGGCCACTTCCGCCGTGGCGGAGACACGGCCGAGCGGGACGGCTTCCCTCATCCGCTCGGCGCGGTCGGCCTCCGTCTCGCCGGGGCGCAGGGACATGGGGGTGTCGACGGCGCCGGGGCTGACCGCGTTGATGCGGACGCCGTCGCGGATGTGGTCGAGGGCGGCGCCCCTGGTCAGGACGGAGACGGCGGCCTTGGAGGCGGAGTAGGCGGCGGCTCCGGGGTGGCGGGTGTGGACGCCGAAGCTGGAGGCGATGTTGACGATCGCGCCGCCCGCCGGCTGGGTGCGCATCTGGCGGATCTCGGCCCGGAGGGCGAGGAACACGCCGGTGACGTTGGTGTCGAGCTGGGTGTGCCAGTCCTCCTCGGACAGGTCGGCCAGCGGGGCGCCGCCGCGGAAGACACCCGCGTTGTTGACCGCCACTTCGAGCGAACCGAAGTGGTCCACGGCGGCGGCCACGAGGGCCTGGGCGTCGGCGGCACGGGTGACGTCCGCGGTGACGGCCAGCGCCTTGCCGCCCGCCGCCTCGATGAGGGTCACCGTCTCGTCGAGCGGCTCCTGCCGCCGCCCCGCTACGACGACGTTCGCGCCCTCGGCGGCGAAGGCGAGGGCGACGGCCCGTCCGATGCCGGAGCCGGCGCCGGTGACGAGGGCGGTCCTGCCGGTGAAGCGAGCGATGGCCATGAGTTCCCCTTTTTTTGACCGATCGGTTCAGTATGAGGTTGTGAGAAGGGGCCCTCGGCGAGGGCCCGTGTCATCAGTGGGTCGGCCTTCAGTCGAGCAGCGCCAGCGCCTGTTCCGCCGCCTCGCGCACCCGCGCGGGGTCCGACGACGCCTTGCCGACGACCTTGAGGCCCTGCGTCAGCACCAGCAGCATGCGGGCGAGGGCGCGCGGATCCCGGCCCTCGGGCAGCTCCCCCTGGGCCTGCGCGCGGACCAGGGCCGTGTGCAGCACGGTCTCCAGGCCGTCCCAGTTGCGCTCGACCTGCCGGGCGGCGACCGGGTCGTGCGGGGCGAGTTCGGCCGCGGTGTTGGTGATGAAACAGCCAACCCGACGCAGTTCCTCGGTGGCGGCCTCGTGCGCGTAACGCCGTACGGCAGCTCGGACCGCGGGCAGTACGGGACCCGGCTGGGACAGCTCCCGCAGCAGGTCCGGGAGCTGCTCCTGGTAGCGCTGGAGTGCCTTCAGGTACAGCTCGTGCTTGTTGCCGAAGGTGGCGTAGATGCTGGCGCGTCCGATGCCCAGGTGCTCGACCAGGTCGGACATCGACGTCGCCTCGAAGCCGCGCCGCCAGAACAGCTCGAGAGCTGACTGCAGCGCGGCTTCGGGATCGAACTCCTTGGTCCTGGCCACGTCCAGGAGCCTAGATGCAGTTGGAACGATCAGTCAAGAAACCCGCTTACGACGTCCGTACCTCGTACGTCGCGATCCGCACCGACTCGTCGTCCAGGCACTGCCCCGACTCGAGGTCGAACCGCTGCTTCAGCAGGGGCGAGGCGACGAAGGGACGGCCCTGCAGCGAGCCGAGCAGGCCGCGGGAGAGGACCGCCGCACCGCTGAACGGGTCGCGGTTGTCGATGGCGTACAGGGAGCCGGCGCGGTCGCGGAAGAGGGCGACCTGGCGGCCGTCGGGCAGCAGCGCCGCCACTCCGCGGCCCGGCAGCAGCACGTTCAGGTCGCAGACCGTGAACCAGCTGTCGGTCAGCTTCAGTTGGACCTTCAGGTCGGTCGTCTCGGGTGCCAGTGTCATCGCTGGGCACTTCCTTCCAGGACGTCTGCCGGGTTCTCACTGGGGCGCATGCCGATGGACAGCAGCGGCAGGTCGGGCTTGATCTGGTCGCGCTCGGGGACGAAGCCGACGACCGGGTCGGGGGTGTCGGGCGCGTTCACGAAGGAGACGAACCGGGACAGCTTCTCGGGGTCGTTGATGGTCGTCGCCCACTCGTCGGCGTAGTGCGACACGTGGTCCTTCATCAGGGACTCCAGTTCCTCGCAGATACCGAGGGAGTCCTCCACCACCACGTCCCGTACGTGGTCCAGGCCGCCCGGGATCCGCTCCAGCCAGGTGGAGGTGCGCTCCAGGCGGTCGGCGGTGCGGATGTAGAACATCAGGAAGCGGTCGATCAGGCGGATCAGCTCGTCGTCGTTGAGGTCCTGCGCGAGCAGGTCCGCGTGGCGCGGGGTGGCGCCGCCGTTGCCGCCGACGTAGAGGTTCCAGCCGTTGGAGGTGGCGATGACGCCGAAGTCCTTCGACTGTGCCTCGGCGCACTCGCGGGCGCAGCCCGACACCGCCGACTTCAGCTTGTGCGGGGACCTGAGGCCCCGGTAGCGCAGCTCCAGGTCGATCGCCATGCGGACGGAGTCCTGGACGCCGTAGCGGCACCAGGTCTGGCCGACGCAGGACTTCACCGTGCGCAGGGACTTGCCGTAGGCGTGGCCGGACTCGAAGCCGGCGTCGACCAGCCGGGTCCAGATGAGCGGGAGCTGCTCGACGCGGGCGCCGAACATGTCGATCCGCTGGCCGCCGGTGATCTTCGTGTAGAGGCCGAAGTCGCGGGCGATCTCGCCGATGACGATGAGGCCCTCGGGAGTGATCTCGCCGCCGGGGATGCGGGGGACGACCGAGTACGAGCCGTTCTTCTGCAGGTTGGCGAGGAAGTGGTCGTTGGTCTCCTGCAGCGCCGCCTGCTCGCCGTCGAGGACGTAGCCGCTGGCGCCGATGGTCGGGGCGAGCGAGGCGATGATCGAGCCGACCGCCGGCTTGCAGATGTCGCAGCCGTCGCCGCCCCGGGCGTCCTCGCGGCCGTAGCGGTCCAGGAGGTCCTGGTAGGTGTTGATCCGCAGGGCGAGGACGATCTCGTACAGCTCCTCGCGGGTCTGCGAGAAGCAGCCGCACAGGCCCTTGTCGACCTCGACGCCGTTGGCCTCCAGCTCGGCGGTGACCAGCTGGCCGAGCACCTTGACGCAGGAGCCGCAGCCCGTGCCGGCCTTGGTGCACTTCTTGACCTCGGGCACGGTCGTGCACTGGTGGTCGGTGACCGCGCCGCGGATCGCGCCCTTCGACACGTTGTGGCAGGAGCAGATGACCGCCTCGTCCGGCAGCGCGGACGGGCCGAGCTGGACGGACTCACCGGAGCCGGCCGGCAGGACCAGCGACTCGGGCGAGACCGGCGGGACCGACCCGGTGAAGGCGCGCAGCGTGCCGTACGCCTCCGCGTCGCCGACCAGGATGCCGCCGAGCAGCGTGCCGTCACGGCCGATGACCAGCTTCTTGTACAGGCCCGAGCGGGAGTCGGAGTAGACGACGTCCAGGCAGTCCTCGGCGGTGCCGTGCGCGTCGCCGAAGGACGCCACGTCCACGCCGAGCAGCTTCAGCTTGGTGGACAGGTCGGCGCCGGTGAACTCCGCCTCGTCCTGCGCGATCGTCGCGGCCACGGTCTCGGCCTGCTCGTAGCCGGGCGCCACCAGGCCGTACACCCGGCCGTCGGAGGCCAGCGCGCACTCGCCGATCGCGAACACGTGCGGGTCGTTCACCGTGCGGCACTGCTCGTCGACGCTGATGCCGCCGCGCTCGCCGACCGTCAGACCGCAGTCGCGGGCCAGCTGGTCGCGGGGGCGGACACCGGCGGAGAACACCACCAGGTCGGTGGCGAGTTCGGAGCCGTCGGACAGCTTCATGCCGGTGACCGCGCCGGACTCGTCGACCACGATCTCCTGCGTGCCCACGCCCGTGTGGACGGACAGGCCCATGTCCTGGATGGTGCGCAGCAGCGCGGCGCCGCCGCCCTCGTCGACCTGGACCGGCATCAGGCGGGGGGCGAACTCCACGATGTGGGAGGTGAGGCCGAGGCCCTTCAGTGCACCGGCCGCCTCCAGTCCGAGCAGACCGCCGCCGACGACCGCACCCGTCGTCCTCGACTTGGCGTACTCCTCGATGGCGAGGAGGTCCTCGATGGTGCGGTAGACGAAGCAGCCCTGGGCGTCCTTGTTCGGGACCGGCGGGACGAAGGGGTACGAGCCGGTGGCGAGGACCAGGACGTCGTAGTCGACGGTCAGTCCGGAGCGGGCCGTCACCCTCTTCGCGGTGCGGTCGACCGTCTCCGCCGGGTCCCCGACGTGCAGTTCGATGCCGTGGTCGGCGATGAACTGCATGTCCGTCATCGAGAGGTCCTCGGGCGTCTTGCCCGAGAAGTACGAGGTGAGCTGCACGCGGTCGTACGCAGGACGCGGCTCCTCGCACAGCACGACCACGCGGTGCGTGGCGGTCAGGCCGCGCTCGGCGAGCGCTTCGAGGAAGCGCTGGCCGACCATGCCATGGCCGACGAGCACGATCGTGGGGGTGTCCGTGGACATCAGGAGCCTCCATCATTGGTGAGCAGGTGGAGCAGGGGGCCGCCGTCGGACGGGAGCGGCTCTGCTCCCTCCCAGGCGCGCGCGAGCGCGCCGACGGTGCCGAGTTCGCCGACGAGGACCCCGCCGACCAGGCGGTCGTCGCGGACGACGACCTTGCGGTAGGTGCCTCTGGTGGCGTCGGCGAGCTGGACCACGTCGTCGCCGGGAAGGGCCTCCGTCTCGCCGAACGCGGCGAGGTCGAAGGCGGTCTGCCCGGCGAGGGTGAGTCGGGTCAGCGAGCGGGTGCCGGTGTAGCGGGCGTTCGCCCGGCCGGCCAGCGACTCGGCGAGCACGTCGGCCTGTTCGAGCGCCGGGGTGGCCAGTCCGTAGACCGTGCCGTCGTGCTGCGCGCAGTCGCCGATCGCCCGGATGTGCGGGTCGGAGGTGCGCAGTTCGTCGTCGACCACGACGCCCTTGCGGACGTCGAGGCCGGAGATCTGGGCGAGGCCCACGCGCGGGTGGACCCCGCAGGCCAGGACCACGAGGTCGGCGTCGAGGGCGTATCCGTCGGCCATCTCCACCGAGCGGACCGCACCGCCGACGCAGCGCACGTCGCGGACCCGGCACTCGGTGTGGATCTCGACGCCGAGGTCGACCAGGTGCCGCCGGACCAGCTTGGAGGCGGACGGGTCGAGCTGGCGTTCCATGAGCCGCTCGGACTGCTGGGCGAGGACGACCTGGGCGCCGCGCAGGGCGAGCGCCCGGGCCGCGGACACACCGAGGAGCCCGCCGCCGATGACGACCGCCTTCACGCCCGGCCGCACCGCCTTGGACAGGCCCAGGCAGTCGTCCATCGTGCGGAAGGCGTGGACGCCCTCGGGCAGTACATGGTCGGGGCTGAACAGGCCGCGAAGGGGCGGGAGCACGGGGTTGGAGCCGGTGGCCAGGACCAGCGTGTCGTATGCGATCTTGGTGCCGTCCGCGCACTCCACGGTCCGTCCGGCCCGGTCGATGCCGGTGACCCGGGCGCGCGTCAGCTCCGCGGGCGCCGGGAGGGCGATCACGTCGGGGCTGTAACGGCCGGCCAGCACCTCGGCGAGCAGAACCCGGTTGTAGGGCCGGTGCTCCTCCTCGCCGATGAGCGTCACGGGAACGCCGAGCTCACCGAGCCGCCGGGCGAGACGGACGCCCGCGATGCCGGCGCCGATCACCACCACACGCGTATTCGAGGTCATGTCTAGGAGCGTGCGTTGCCGGTGTTACCCGGCCGCATCACGTCTGTTTCCCGCGGGGAACGCTGCCCTCAGCGGGGGCGGGGGGTGGATGTGAGGGTTCGTGGCGGGCGCCGGGGGAGCGCTGTGAGGCGGGGCACGGCGGGGGCGGGCCGGGGGCGGCCCGACCGCCGGGATCCGTGCAGTCGGCATCGTCTACGACCGGAGGCGGCACGAGCCGTCAGGGACCGGGTTTCACCAGCTCATGCCCGGAGGGGCGGACGAGCGGCCCTGCCCGGAACATCGTGGTCGGGCGGATCCGGATCCTCCGGTGGTGTCGTCTTCTGCGGACCCGGATCCTCCGGTGGTGTCGTCTTCTGCGGACCCGGATCCTCCGGTGGTGTCGTCTTCTGCGGACCCGGATCCTCCGGCGGCGTCGCCATCTGCGGGACCGCGACCTTTCGTCGACGTCCTCTTCGGCGGACCGGAACCCTCCGCCGGTGTTGTCGTGCTGCTGACGGTGGTGTTCGCGCTGGTGGCGAATCCGGCGTACGAGCAGGGGTGGCGTAGGCCGGGGGTCTCAGCGGCTGCGCGTGGGGTCGCGGGTCCTCGCGGCTGCCCGTGGGATCGCGGGTCTTCAGCGGCTGCCGTGGGATCGCGGGTGTTCAGCGGCTGCCCGTGAGGTGCGCGAACGCGACGACGTTCCCCTGATAGCCGGTGCTCGGTGAGTAACCGCCACCGCACGTGATCACCCGCAGTTCGGGCCGCGCGGCCGGCCCGTACACCTTCGCGTCGGGGAAGCCCTTCGCGTCGTACACCTCGACGGCGTCCACGGTGAAGACGGCGACGCCTCCGTCACGCCGTTCGACCTCGATGACCGCGCCCTTCTTCAGGGCGCCGAGGTCGTAGAAGACGGCGGGGCCGTCGGCGTTGTCCACGTGGCCCGCGACGATCGCGGTGCCCGCCTCGCCGGGGGTGGTGCCCGCCTCGTACCAGCCGGCGAGGTTCTTCCGCGCGGCGGGCGGGACGTCGAGGCTGCCGGTGGTGGTGAGGCGGAGGCCCGTCAAGGGGGCGTTCACGCCGATCGACGGGATGCGGATCCGGTCGGGCGGGGAGGGTGGCAGCGCGGGGGCGGCGGACCGCTGGGTGTGCGGGTCGACGCGGGCCTCGGCCGCGGACGGCTGCGGCGGTGCGTGGGTCTCGGCGCCACTGTGCAGCAGCCACGCGCCGGAGCACAGGGCCGCGGCGGTGACGGCCGCTATCGCGGCGTTGCCGAGCCTGGGCATGGCGGAACCCCTTTCCCCAAGCGCTGGGCCCGCTTCCCCCTCCGGGCCGCGAGGGGCGTCGGACCCGGAGAGGGAGGGGGCATGCGGTACCGGTGGACGGACGGCGGAGGGTGTCCGTCAGATCCCGTCGCCTCTCGCCCGGCGATGCAGGAGCCAGGTACCGCCCGCGGCGGCGACGGCGAGAGCCGCCACGCCGGCCGCGGTCTGTACGGGATCGGGGCCCAGTGCGCCGCCGACCCCCGTCTTCACACTTCCTCGCGGAGCCACCCACTCGCGCGCGGACGTCAGCGTGACGACCAGGTCGCCCGTGACCCGCAGGCCGCTCTCCGCGCACGTCGCGACGATCTCGTACGTCCCCGGCTGCGCGCTCGGCGGCACCCGGAACTGTCCGATCGCGTCGCCCTCGTGGGTGCCGGGGGCCAGCGTGAACGCACCGGCGCCCACCGCGCCGGCGTCGCCCGCCGCCGTCCCGCCGTCCCCGCACTCCGCCGTGTTCACCGTGATCTGGTCGCCCGGCACGACGGAGGCCGGGTAGACCTCCAGGCCGCCGGCACCGCCACCGTACGCGGGCGCGGCACCGAGGCCGGCGACGGCGACGGCGAACGCGCTACCGGACAGCAGACGGGCGGTACGTCGCATCGGTGCTCCCTCGGGCTCTGCGGTGCACTTCGGTGATGGGCTGCTCTTCCGAGGAAAGTGGCAGCGGGCCGAGACCGCTTCCTGAAGGTGTGTCAGAAATGGGGTGAATGGGTGTCAGACGGGACCCGACTGGACGGCTGCGGGCGGTATTTCAGCAGGTCATCGGCGCGAGGTGGGTGAGTGGGGAAAAGAACCCGAAGGACGCGGGGCGGGGGTGTGAACGGGTGACCGGGCACACCTGCGGAAGGGGTGACCGGGCATGCCTGAGAGGCCCGGCTTGATTGCTGACCAGATTGTTGACGATGTTTCGACGTCCGACCACGCGCGGCAGAGCGGTCACGGCGGAGGGTCTCGTGGACCGCCCGAGGTGAAACCCGTCCTGGAGTGCGCCGACGTGACCGGCCGGGGCACCGTCGCCCCCCCGAACATCATCGTCCTGCGCCTGCCCGTCGACGGCTGGACCCGGCAATCACGGGCGGGGGCGGTGTGCGAGGTCAGCCCCGCACACCGCCCCGGTCCCGGTCCCCGCTCCCGCCCTCGTGTTCGGCCAGGACCTCCGCCACGGCCCGGTGCCCCACCGCCGCGAGCACGGGATTCTTCCCGCCGCGGTAGTAGTGCTCCGCCGTCAGCCCGAAGCACAGGGCCCAACCCCGCCCCCGGGCCCACGTCATGTCGTCGACGTCGGCCGCCTCCCGGAAGAGCCCACGGGTCTCGGCGTCGAAGAGTGTCCACGCGGCCATCACGTCCGCCGCCGGATCCCCGACCCCGAGGCCGCCGAAGTCGATGACCGCGGTGAGCCGGCCGTTCTCGGTCAGCAGGTTCCCCGGTAGCAGGTCGCCGTGGAGCCAGACGGGGGCGCCGTCCCACTGCGGCAGCCGCAGCGTGTCCTCCCAGACGGCCGTAGCCGCGGCCCCGTCGATGGTCCCGTCGGCGCCCATGTCGTCGATCGCGGCACGAACGGACTCGTCGTTGCCGGTGAGCGGCCCGCCCCGCCAGGAGGCCGGCCCGCCGGTGGCGTCGACCCGCCGCAGCGCGGCGACGAACCGCCCCAACTTCACGGCCGCGTCCGCGAGTTCGACGAGCGGCGTGTCGTAGGCGTTGGCGCCGTCCAGCCAGCCGTACACCCCCCACGGCAGCGCGTACTCACGCCCGGGCTCGCCCTTCGCGAGCGGTACCGGCACGGCCAGCGGGAGGTGCGGGGCCAGTCGGGGCAGCCAGCGGTGCTCGATGCCGATCTGGTGGGCTCCGCCGGGCAGCCGCGGCAGCCGTACGACCATGTCGTCGCCCAGCCGGTACATGGCGTTGTCGGTCCCGGCCGACTCGACCCGCGTCACCGGGAGTTCCGCCCACTGCGGGAACTGGTCCGACACCAGCCCTTCGACCAGCGTCGTGTCGATGTCGAGTTCGTCGGGGTGCATCTTGGTCGTGGACGGCATACGGCTCCCTGGGAGTCGGGCGGGCGGCAGGGGAGCGTATCCGGCGGCCGAGCGGCGCAGCGATGGGATTTCCCGACGGAAGGGCGCGCCGCCACCCCAGGGGTGACGGCGCGCCCTCGGTACGTTCAGCAGCCGGTGGTCCAGATGTGGGAGTCACCCCGGTCGTTGGCGCCCGCGTTGTAGGGGACCTCCTGACCGGGGGACAGGCAGATGGTCACGCCGCCGCCCTGCCACGCGCCGGCGTACACCTTGACGTGGTCCTTGATGCCAGGGCCCGAGATCCCGTGGTTGGCCCACGAGCTGTCCTCGTCCGCGATGTTGCTCTCCCACCAGCCGTCGTCGCCGGTCCATCCCACCGACAGACCGCCGTAGTCGGCGTCGGTGTAGGCGCAGAAGCTCCCCTGGGCGCAGGGGGCGGCGGCCTGGGCCGTACCGGGCACGGCGGCCAGGGAGGCACCGGCGCCGAGGAGTACGCCGGCCGCGGTGATGAAGGTCTTGCGCATGATGGTGATCCCTTCGATGTGAAATGCGGTGTGATGGTGTGATCTCTGGGTGTCGGTGGTGTCGGTGGTGTCGGTGGTGTCGGTGGTGTCGGTGGTGCCGGTGGTGCCGGTTACTCGGGTCGCTGACGTGGGTCGGCGAAGGCCGCCGCGGGTCGCTGACGTGGGTCGGTGAAGGCCGCCGGAGGCAGACGCCTCAGAGGCCGTGCCGGACGGCGTGGCGCAGGCCGTGCTCGCGCAGCTGTCGGTGTTCGTCGATCAGGTCGGCGTACTCGCCACGCAGGTCGGCCGCGTGGTGCTTCTCCAGCCGGGCGCCGGTGCCTGCGAGGTCCGTGCTCCGGACACACCGTGCCTCGGCCACGGCGTACCGCTTCTGCAGGTCGGCGGCCTGACGCGGATCGAGGTCGCGGGCGCGGCGCTGCCATGTGCTGCGCAGTTCCGCCGGGTCCTCGGCCTTCTGCACCGGGGCGACGCAGCGCGCCCAGCGGTTGAGTGCGGCCCGGTACGCCGGGTCCCGGGTCACCCGGTCGTGAGCGGCGGCCCCCAGGTTGTTGACCGCGACCTCGGTACGGAACCAGCGCGCCTGGTCGCCGTAGAGGACGCGTTGCGCTGCGGCGAGGCAGCCGTCGCTGTTGGCCCTGACGACCAGTCCGGTGGCGGTACGGGTGGACAGCTCTCGGCGCCCGCTGCCGAACATCGCGTCGGCCAGCCGCCGTTGCTGCTCGGCCGCCTTCTTCCCCGGCTGCGGTGCCTGCGGTGCGGGCTGCTGAGCCTGTCGAGTCCCCGCCGCACCCCCGAAGCCGTGTTCGGCGGCCCAGGCGGGGTCGTCGATCCCGTACGGGAACTGGCGCTGCGGCACGGGTGCCTGACCCGCCGAGCCGCGCGGCGCCGCCGAGACCGAGACCGACGGCATCTCACGCTCCGTCAGACAGCGCCGTGCAAGCGCGGATTCGGCCGTCTTCAGCAGATCGTCCTGGGCCTGGGGGGACCGCGGTACGGGTCGAGGTTCCCCCGCATCGTCCTGCCCCGCACCGCCCGCGCAGCCGCCCACCATGGCCGCCACGCACATCGACAGCGCCACCGTGGAAACGAACCTCGATACCCGCACCGTGGTCACCCCCCCCACAGTCCCCCGACTCCTCCGTCGGCCTGGCTCCCATTAGAGGAGGAGAAGGGGGCAGCTGTGACCCTCCGAAGTCATAGGGCGGGGCTCGGGGGTGCTGACGAAGGCAACGCGACGGCCGCCCCGGTCCTGACCACAGGACCGGGGCGGCCGCGTCACGCACCTGCCCGACTCACCCCACGCCGACCGCACTCCACGCCGCGGCCACCGCGCCGTACTCCGCGCTGCCCGCCCCGTACAGATCCTTCGCCGCGCTCAGCGTCGCCGCCCGCGCCCCCGCGTAGTCCGTGGAGGACGTCATGTAGACGGTCAGCGCCCGGTACCAGATCGCCCCCAGCTTGGCGCGGCCGATGCCCGTCACCGAAGCGCCGTCACACGTCGGCGAGTTGTAGCTGACTCCGTTCACCGTGCTGGCGCCGCTGCCCTGCGCCAACACGAACGCGAAGTGGTTGGCGACCCCGGAGGAGTAGTGGACGTCGAGGTCGCCCACGGCAGAGGTCCAGCAGTCCGCGGAGGCGCCGTCCTTGGAGGGCTTGTCCATGTAGCGCAGGGCGTCCCGGCCGAAGCCGGAGCGGACGATCTTCTCGCCGATCAGGTAGTCGCCCGTGTCGGACGAGTTGCCGGCGTAGAACTCCACCAGCGTGCCGAAGATGTCCGACGTGGCCTCGTTGAGGCCGCCGGACTCGCCCGAGTACGCCAGCGCAGCCGTCTTGGACGTCACGCCGTGCGACATCTCGTGGCCCGCCACGTCGAGGGACACCAGCGGTCCGAGCTGCGTCCCGTCACCGTCCCCGTACGTCATGCAGAAGCAGCTGTCGTCCCAGAACGCGTTGTTGTACCGGGTTCCGTAGTGCACGCGGTTGTAGGACCCCTTGCCGTCGCCCGCGATGCCGTTGCGGCCGTGGACGTTCTTGTAGTAGTCCCACGTCACGTCCGTGCCGTACTGCGCGTCGACTGCCGCCGAGGCACGGTCGGCATCCGTGCCGGTGCCCCAGTGGTTGTCGGCGTCGGTGAAGACCGTCGCGGGGGCCCGGCTCAGGCAGACCGTCAGGATGCACAGGTCGTTCTGGTTCGCCGCGTCGCCGGTGTAGGTGTTCCCGCGCGTCGCGTCCTTCAGCTGGTACGTCGATCCCGACTGCGTCGTCTCCAGCGGAACCGTGCCGCCGTACCGGGACTTGCCGTCGCCCGAGGCCGTCTCGATGGTGTCCCAGGCGTCGATCTGGGTGCCCGTGCCGGCGTCCGTCAGAATCGTCCGCCCGGTCGGGTTGCCGAGGGAGTCCTGCGCCAGGGCGTTCGTCCGCCACGCCAGCCTAGGGGTGCCGTGCAGGGCGTCGACGACCAGCTCCGGCTTGGCGGTGATCCGCCGCAGGGTCTCGCCGAGGTTGACGGCACGCAGCGCGTTCACCGCGAGGTCGGCGGCCTTCGGGGCGGACAGCTTCGGGGTGACGCTCGCGAGCGAGATCGCGCTCTTCGTGGCGCGGCTCGTGCTGCGGTAGCTGCCGTCGGGTGCCAGGTGGATCACGAAATCGCCGCCCAGGACGGGCAGTTGGCGGTACGTACGGTCGTAGCGGACGTGCTGCGTGCCGTCCGCGTCCAGTACGACGTCCCGGACGGTCGTGTCCTGCGCGGCGGTGAGACCCAGCGCCGCGGCCCGGTCCGCGAGCACCGACGACGCGCTCTCGATCGCGGCGGCCCGGGTCGGCCGTTCGGCCGCGTCGGCGGCGGGGGTGAGCGCGGCGGCCAGCAGGGTGGCGGCGGTGGCGGCGGCGCCGGCGGTGGCGAGACGACGGGAACCTCGGACGTACGGCCGTATCCGGCTCATCGGTCTCCTAGGGAATGCGCCTTGCGGGGCGTGGGGCGTGAGGGCATCAGGGCATGAAGAAGGGCGCGCTGGAGGTGGGGGGAATGGGTCGGGACGGGGGGGGAAGTAAAGGGGATCTTGAAGAAAGATTTAAGGGGCCATGACATGTCGTGTCTATGGCGCGGATGCGCAGGTGTGTGAGGGGTGAGAATCGTTTCTGTGAGCGCCCCGCAACTGCCCTTCTTCGTCTACGGCACCCTCCGCCCCGGCGAGCCCAACCACGACCTCTTCCTGCGTGGCCGCACACGGTCCGAGGAACCGGGCCGGCTCACCGGCGTCGTGCTGTACGAAGGGCCCGGCTATCCGTACGCCGTGGAGGAGCGCGTGAAGGTGCATGGGGAGGAGCGCGGGGGAGTGGTGTTCGGCGAGGTCGTCACCGCACTGCCCGACGCGTACGAGGAGTTGCTGCTCGCGCTGGACCGGCTGGAGGAGTGCGAGCCGGGGAATCCGCGCAGCCTCTACGAGCGCGTGGAGCGCGAGGTGATCCTCGGCGGCGACGGGCGGGCCGTACGGGCGTGGGTGTACGTGGCCGCGCCCGCCGTGGCCGCGCGTCTGCGCGCCCGCGGGAAGCGCATCGGCAGCGGCGACTGGCTCGTGCGCGGCTGAGCCGGGGCGCGGGCGTCGCTGCGGCAGACCAACGCCTCAACCTCGTGCCGCTGTTGCGTATCTCACAGGAAACATCCTCATTTCGCAGTACGAAAGTTCAACAAATTTTGGCAATGATCGCCGCATGAACGACCGCAAAGCGGTTCCCCGGGCGGCGGATCTGGCGAGCCTCGTCCGCGCCCCGGCCGCCCTCAGCGTTCCCGGTGACGTCCTCGTCGGAGCGACGGCGGCCGGCCGCCCGCTCGGCCTCCGGACGGCCGGAGTCATGGCCTCGTCCGTGTGCCTCTACTGGGCCGGCATGGCCCTCAACGACTACGCGGACGCCGCCGTCGACTCGGTGGAGCGGCCCCAACGCCCCATACCCTCCGGCCGCGTGCCGCGCCGGACCGCCCTGTCCGTCGCCACCGGTCTGACCGCCGCCGGCCTCGGCCTCGCCACCCTCTCGGGCGGCCGGCGCGGCCTCGCCGCCGCGCTGCCGCTGACCGTGCTGGTGTGGGCGTACGACCTGAAACTGAAGTCGACCCCGGCGGGACCCGCGGCGATGGCAGGGGCGCGGGTGCTGGACGTGCTGGCGGGAGCGGTGGCGGGCGGCGGGCGGACGCCACCGCCCGCATCCGGTGGAGGAGCCGGCACCGCGTCGGACGGGACCGCTCGCGCGCTCGGCCGCGCGGCCGTTCCCGCGCTCCTGACCGGGCTGCACACCTACACGCTCACCCTCCTCAGCCGCCACGAGATCTCCGGCGCCCCGGCGCGGCTGCCGGCGGCGACCCTCGCCGTCTCGTCGGCGACGGCGGTGGCCAGTGCCTGGCCCTCCAGGCGGTCGGCACCTCGCGGCACCGCGGACGGGAACGCACCCGGCACCCCTGTCGGCACCACGCCCGCCACCGCCGTCGCCGGCACCACGCCCGCCACCGCCGTCGCCGCGGCCCTCGCCTACCTGGGGACCTACGGCCGGGCCCAGGCGCTCGCCGTGCGCGACCCGCGCGGCGGGCCTGTACGGCGGGCGGTGAGAGCCGGCATCCTCGCCATGGTGCCGTTGCAGGCGGCGCTCACCGCGCGCGGCGGTGCGCCCGGTGCCGCCGCCGTCCTCGGCGCCGTCCATCCACTGGCGCTGCGGCTGGCCAGACGGGTGTCGCCGACATGAGCCTCAGATTCGGCTACGGCACCAACGGGTTCGCCCACCACCGGCTGACCGACGTCCTCGGCGTCCTCGCCGACCTGGGCTACGACGGCGTCGCGCTCACCCTCGACCATCACCACCTCGACCCGTACGCCGTGGACCTCGGCCGCCAGGTCGCCCTGACCGGCAAGCAGTTGGCGCGGCACGGGCTCACCGTCACCGTCGAGACCGGGGCGCCGTACTTCCTCGACGCCTGGGCCAAGCACGAGCCGACGCTGATGTCGACGGAGCCGGAGCGGCGGATCGACCTGCTGCGGCGCGCTGTGCGCATCGCGGCCGAACTGGGCTCGCCCACCGTCCACCTGTGCAGCGGACCGGCCCCGGTCGGGGTGTCCGAGACGGCGGTGTGGCAGCGCCTCGCGGCGGGCGTCGGGGCGGTGCTGGAGACGGCCGAGGCGTACGGGGTGGCCCTGGCCTTCGAGCCGGAGCCCTACATGTTCGTCGACACGGTCGAACGGTGTCTGTGGCTGCGCCAACTGGTGGGCGGGCACGACCTGTTCGGCATCACCCTGGACATCGGCCACGCCCACTGCGTGGAGGAACCGCCGCTGTTGGAATGCGTGCGACGGGCCGCGCGCCACCTGCTGAACGTGCAGATCGAGGACATGGTGCGCGGCGTCCACCGGCATCTGGAGTTCGGCGCGGGCGAGATCGACTTCCCGCCGGTGCTGGCGGCGCTGGAAGCACTGGGACACGAGGGTCTGGTGTCCGTCGAGATCCAGGGCGGTTCCCTGGACGCACCCGAGGTCGCCCGCCGCTCGATCGCGTTCCTGCGCGCGGCCGAGTCCGGCTTACTCGCCTCCTGAGGCTTCCCGGCCTTCCCCCAAGGGTCCCTGAGCTCTCTCCCCTCACGGAGGTAGGTGCTCCATGCCCTCTTTCCCCCCTCACCCCGGACGCCCGCGCCTGGCTCGACGCCGCCGTCGCTCGCGTCAGCGCCGACCCCACCGCCGTCCGCGCCCTCTTCCCCGCCGTCCGCCGCCACTGCGGGCGTGAACCCCTGCCCGACGGCCGGAGCGTCGACGAGGCGGCCCGCGCCCTGCTCCTGACCGCGTTGCCGCTGCGCGGCGAGGCGCTCGTCGAGGCGGTGGGAGCGCTCCACCGGCACGGCGACCCCGCCGAACAGCGGGCCGTCCTCAAAGCGTTGCCGCTCCTCGACGACCGGGGCAGGTACCTGGACCTCGTACGGCAGACCCTGCGCGGCAACGACACCACGTTGATCGAGGCGGCCCTCGGCCCGTACGCGGCCGCCCACCTCCCCGCGGACGAGTACCGGCAGGCCGTCCTGGAGTGCGTCTTCCTCGAGATCCCGCTCGCCCGCGTGGCCGGACTCGACGAGCGCGCGGACGCCGAACTCGCCCGCATGCTCGCCGACTTCGCCGCCGAACGCGGCGTCGCCGGCTGCCCAGGACCCGCGGACACAGGCCCCCTCATCAGTGCCTTTCTCCCCGATGGAGATCTCTGAGCATGCGCATCTTCGACCCCCACATCCACATGACGTCCCGCACCACCGACGACTACGAGGCGATGTACGCGGCCGGGGTCCGGGCCGTCGTCGAGCCCGCCTTCTGGCTCGGCCAGCCCCGCACCTCGCCCGAGTCCTTCTACGACTACTTCGACTCCCTGCTGGGCTGGGAGCCGTACCGCGCCGCCCAGTTCGGCATCCAGCACTTCTGCACGATCGCCCTCAACCTCTGGGGCCCGAACGCGGGCATGCCCTCGACCCAGTGGATCCTCGGCGCCGCCCGCCAGGTCTTCGACGAGCACGACCCCGACCTGACCCTCGTCTACATCCCGCAGATGGACTACGAGCCGCAGCGCTCCGGACCGGACTCGGCGGCCACCGCCCGCGCCGCCCGCCGGCTCGACGACGCCCTGCGCCCCCTGATCGACCACTTCCTCGCCGCCGGCGCCACGGTCGTGGCGCTCAGCGAGTACGGCATCACCCCGGTCTCCCGGCCCGTGGACATCAACCGCGCCCTGCGCCGCGCCGGACTCCTGGACGTCTACACCCAGGACGGCATGGAGTACCTGGACCCCTGGACCCCTGGACCTCGCGCGCCTTCGCCGTCGCCGACCACCAGGTGGCACACGTCTACGTGCGCGATCCCGGGGACGAGCCCGAGGTCGCCAAGATCCTCGGCGAACTCGACGGCGTCGACCAGGTCCTGGACGCGGCGGGCAAAGCGACGCACGGCCTAAACCACGAGCGTTCCGGAGAACTCGTCGCGGTCGCCGAGCCCGACGCGTGGTTCACGTACTACTACTGGCTGGACGACGACCGCGCCCCCGACTTCGCCCGCCAGGTCGAGATCCACCGCAAGCCCGGCTACGACCCGGCCGAGCTGCTGCACGACGAGACGGTGCCGGCGGTGAAGCTGCGAGCCGTCGGCCAGGTCGCCCGCAAGAAGCTCGGCTTCCGCTACCGGCTCCGTACCGTCCCGCTCGACCCGTCCGGCGTACGCGGCAGCCACGGCCGCCTCCCCGACGACCCGGAACACGGCCCCGTACTGCTGTGCTCCGAACCGGGCCCGGCGCGGCCCGAGTTCACCGCGACCGAGGTCGAGCCGCTGCTCCTGCGTCTCGCGGGGCTGGCGGAAGACCCCGTCCGATGAGGACCCGCCCACCCGTACCCACAACGCCCGTCACCTGCTGAAAGAGCCCCCCCATGACCACCACCCCCACGCCCCCTGTCGCCACGCTGAGCGAGACCGTCCTGAAGAACGCCCGCCCCGAGATCGCCGCCTGGCTCGCCGCCTTCGTCGAACGCCACGGCGGATTCGTCGGCTCCGTCCACCTGTCCGAGCCGGCCGAGGACGGCGAGATCGTGCTGGTCGCCGCCCACAACCTGCCGCCCGCCGTGGTGAACGGCGCCGCCGTCGTCGGTATCGGCAAGGGCATGGCCGGAGCCACCGCCGAGCGCAAGGCCCCGGTCGGCATCACGGACCTCCAGACCGACACCTCGGGCGTCGCCCGCCGGCCGGCCTGCGCCTCACAGGCGAAGGGCTCCGCCACTCTCCCCGTCTTCGCCCCGGACGACCCGACCAGGCTCCTCGCCGTGGTCGGCCTCGGCTTCGCGGAGCCCCGCGAGTTCACCGACGAGGAGATCGCGGAGTACGGGGCGGACGCGGCGACGGTCCTCGAGGCCGCGTAACGGGACTCAGCCCTGCACGGCCTCCAGCCGCACCGCGCACGCCTTGAACTCCGGCATCCGCGAGGTCGGGTCGAGGGCCGGGTTGGTCAGGGTGTTGGCGCGTCCCTCACCGGCCCAGTGGAAGGGCATGAAGACGGTGTCGGGGCGGATCGTGGTCGTGATCCGCGCCGGCGCCACCGCCCGGCCGCGCCGGGAGACCACGGCCACCGGGTCGCCCTCGGACGCGCCGAGCCGCTCCGCCAGCCGCGGATGCAGCTCCACAAACGGGCCGGGCGCGGCGGCGTTCAGCTCGTCGACGCGGCGGGTCTGGGCGCCGGACTGGTACTGCGCCACGACCCGGCCGGTCGTCAGCAGCACCGGGTACTCCTCGTCGGGCTCCTCGGCGATGGCCCGGTGCGAGACGGGGACGAACCTGGCCCGGCCGTCCGGGGTGGCGAACCGGTCGAGGAAGAGGCGCGGGGTGCCGGGGTGCACGCCGCCGGCGATGCCGTCGGCCCGCGGCGGGTCGGCCTGCGGGTCGTTCCGCGCCGGGTCGTCGTCACCGAGGGCGTCCAGCGAGGCGTCCTCGGAGTCGGCAGCCTCGGCCCCCTCGGCCCGGTTGTCCCCCGCCGGACACGGCCAGAACACCCCGTTCTCCTCCGCCAGCCTGCGGTAGGTGATCCCGGAGTAGTCGGCCGGCCCACCCGCGCTCGCCCGGCGCAGCTCCTCGAAGACCTCCTCGGGGTCGGTCGGGAAGCCCTTCTCCACGCCGAGCCGGGCGGCCAGCTCGTGCATGACCTCCAGGTCGCTGCGGATGCCCTCGGGCGGGCTGATCGCCCGCTTGCGCAGCAGCACCCTGCCCTCCAGGTTGGTCATGGTCCCCGTCTCCTCGGCCCACTGCGTGACCGGCAGCACGACGTCCGCGAGGGCCGCCGTCTCCGACAGCACGACGTCACACACCGCGAGGAAGTCCAGCGACCTGATGCGCTCCTCGATGTGGGCGGCGCGCGGCGCCGACACCACCGGGTTCGACGCCATCAGCAGCAGCGACCTGATGTCCGTACCCAGCGCGTCCAGCAGTTCGTACGCACTGCGCCCCGGTCCGGGAAGGCTGTCCGGGTCCACGCCCCACACCTCGGCGACATGCCGGCGCGCGGCCGGGTCGTCCAGCTTGCGGTAGCCGGGCAGCTGGTCGGCCTTCTGGCCGTGCTCGCGCCCGCCCTGCCCGTTGCCCTGCCCGGTCAGACAGCCGTACCCGGACAGCGGGCGCCCCGCGCGGCCGGTCGCCAGGCACAGGTTGATCCAGGCGCCCACGGTGTCGGTGCCCTTGGACTGCTGCTCGGGCCCGCGGGCGGTGAGCACCATCGCGGACTCCGGCTCGCAGAACATGCGTACCGTCTCGCGGAGTTGGGGAACGGACACCCCCGTGATCCGTTCCACGTACTCCGGCCAGTGCGCCATCGCCGCCGCCCGCGTCTCCTCCCAGCCGGAGGTCCGCTCGCGGACGTACTCCTCGTCGACCCGCCCCTCGGCGACGACCAGGTGCAGCAACCCGAGCGCCAGCGCCAGGTCGGTCCCCGGCCGGGGAGCCAGGTGCAGGTCGGCCTGCTCGGCGGTCTTCGTGCGGCGCGGATCGATGACGATCAGCGTGCCGCCGTTCTCCCGCAGCTCGTTGAAGAACCTCAGGGACGGCGGCATGGTCTCCGCGAGGTTGGACCCCACGAGGATCACGCAGCCGGTCTTCGGGATGTCCTCCAGCGGGAAGGGCAGGCCGCGGTCCAGGCCGAAGGCCTTGATTCCGGCCGCCGCCGCGGACGACATGCAGAAGCGCCCGTTGTAGTCGATCTGCGAGGTGCCGAGCACCACACGCGCGAACTTGCCGAGCGTGTACGCCTTCTCGTTGGTCAGACCGCCGCCGCCGAATACCCCGCACGCGTCCGGACCATGCTCCGTGCGCGTGCGGGACAGCCCCTCGGCGATCCGGTCCAGCGCCTCGTCCCAGGAGGCGGGCACGAGCGTGCCCTCGGAGCGCACCAACGGGGAGGTCAGCCGCACTCGGGACGAGAGCACCGCCGGCGCGGTACGGCCCTTGCCGCACAGCGCGCCCCGGTTCACCGGGAAATCCGCGCGCTCGCTCACTTCGACGGTCCCGTCCGGGGTGGCCGTCAGATTCATCCCGCACTGCAGGGCGCAGTACGGGCAGTGCGTGGGCGTCGCGGTGTTCTGCATGCCGTTCAGCGTGCTTCGGCCGTGTTACGCGGACGGAGGCTCTCTGTTACGCGCCCGGCACGGCGACCTCCCCGCCGCCGTCCCGCCGCCGTGAGGGCGCCCGCCCGCACGGGCCGCGAGGCGCACACCTGCCCACCTCACAGTCGCCGCCGGTCGGCGCGGAAGTTGCCGTTGTTGTGAAAGACGCCACATGTGGCGCGTTCCGCTCCGTGATTGGCCGAGCACGCCTCGTTGAGAGTTGAAAGACCCGACCCGCAGACTGGCCCCGCGCGCGACTCCGCACGGCGTTCGACACCCGGGCATGCCCGCCGTTCATTCCGGCTGCATCCACACACGGCTCCGCCGCCTGTGGCAAACCGTCACTCGAAACAGCCAGCCAGGAGGTCCCCCAACCATGCCTCTGCGCCAGTTGACCCCCCGCGACCAGCACCTTTTCCGGCAGTACGGCCATGGCCCCACCGTTGCCGTCCCGGACCCCCTCGTCCACCACGCCGTGGAACTGTGGGCCGCGTCCACCCCCCACTCCGTCGCCGCCGAGCACCTCGGAGCGACGATCACCTACGGCGAGCTCGACCGATACGCCGACGCCCTCGCCGCTCGCCTCGTCCGTGAGGGCGTACGCCCCGGCGACCACGTCGGCCTCTTCGTCCGCCGCTCGATCCCGATGCTCATCGGCCTGCTCGGCATCCTGAAGACGGGCGCCGCCTACGTCCCGCAGGACGTCGCCCTGACGCCCCCGGCCCAGCTCGCCCACGTCGTCCGCACGGCCCGCACCCGCGTGGTCCTCACCCTCGCGGAACACGCCCACCGCGTTCCGCTGCCGGACGGCCACCGCGTCATCGCGCTCGACGAGCCGCTGCCGTACGTTCCCGGGCCCCGCCGCGCCACCGACGGTGAGCCCCGGGTCCCGCGCCCGCGCATCCGGCCCGACGACGGCTGCTACGTCCTGTTCACCTCCGGTACCACCGGTCGCCCCAACGGCGTGAAGGTCACCCACCGCAACGTCGCCAACATCCTGCTCACCCGACCGGGCGGCCTCGGCATCCGCCCCGGCGACCGCGTGGCCCAGCTCCTCAACATCGCCTTCGACATGGCCGCCTGGGAGATCCTCGGCTGCCTCGCGCACGGCGGCACCCTCGTCCTCCGCGGCAAGGACCTCGCGGCCGCGGCCCGTACGGCCACCGTGCTGATCGCCACCCCGACCGTGCTGTCCGGCATCGACGACGCCGCCTGCCCGCGCGTCCACACGGTCGCCGTCGCCGGGGAGCCCTGCCCGCGCCCGCTCGCCGACCGCTGGGCCCGCCGGGCTGCCTTCTTCAACTGCTGCGGCCCCACCGAGACGACGATCGTCAACACCATGGGCCGTCACGACCCTGCCGACCCGCTGCTGACCATCGGCCGCCCCACCCCCAACAACACGGTCTACGTCCTCGACGCCGACCGCAGCCCCCTGCCCGTGGGCGAGGTCGGCGAGATGTGGGCGGGCGGCGACTGCGTCTCGGCCGGCTACCTGGGCGACGACCGGCTCAACGCCGAGCGCTACGCCCCCGACCCCTTCCTCGGCGGCGACCGCCGGATGTTCCGCACCCGCGACCTGGGCCGCTGGACCCCCGACGGCGCACTCGAACACCTCGGCCGCACCGACGACCAGGTCAAGGTGCGCGGCTTCCGCGTCGAACTCGACTCCGTCTCCTCGGTACTGGAGTCGGTCGAGGGCTGCGTCCGCGCGGTGACCCTGAAACGGGACGCACGGAACCTGGTCTCCTTCGTCTGCCCGGCGGACGTCGACCCGGACGCGGCCCGCCGCGCCGTGACGGACGCCCTTCCCTACTACTGCGTGCCCTCGGACGTCCTGCCGCTCGCGTTCCTCCCCGAGACCGACCGCGGAAAGATCGACAAGCCGGCGCTGCTGCGGCTGGCCGAGGAGCGGACCGCTCTCCAGGAGGTGGCCCGGTGACGACCTCACTCGACCGCGAGGCCGTCGAGGCCGTCGAGCTGCCCCCGCTCCTCCCCACCGTCCGCCGCCTGCTCAAGCACCCGCGGCTGATGCACCACAACCGCCTGGCGGGGCTGGTGATCCTGGCCAACCTCGTCTTCCTGTACGTCGGCCGGCCACTGTCGACGCCGGCACTGGGTCACGCCTCGATCGCCAACCTCGCCCTCGCGATCGTCGTCCGCCAGCAGCACGTCATCAACCTCTTCTTCCGCCTGGCCACTTGGCCCTCGACCGGCTGGCCGCTGCGGATCCGCTGGACGCTGGGCAAGGTCTACCACTTCGGCGGACTGCACGTGGGCGGGGCGCTCGCGGGAGCGGGGTGGTTCGTGGCGCTGGCGGTCGCGGTGACGGCGGAGGGCAGGAACACCGCCCTGACAGCGGTGAGCTGGACCCTGGTGGCTCTCCTGGCCGTCATCGTCGCCACCGCCCTGCCCCCCTTCCGATCCCGCCACCACGACCTCTTCGAGAAGATCCACCGCTTCGGCGGCTGGACCGCCCTGGCCCTCTTCTGGACGCACACGCTGCTGTCCACCCCGGGGCCGGTCCCCCTGGTGGTCCTCTCCGTGGTCACCTTCAGCGTCGCCCTGCCCTGGCTGCGGCTGCGCAAGGTCGACGTACGCGTCGAACGTCCCTCGCCGCACGTGGCCCTGGCCCGCTTCGACCACGGCGAGACCCCCTTCGCCGGCTCCTCCACGGCGGTCAGCCGCAGCCCGCTGAAGGAATGGCACTCCTTCGCCAACGTCCCGTCCCCCGGCGAGCCCGGCTTCCGGCTCACGATCTCCCGGGCCGGCGACTGGACGGGCTCGTTCATCGACGACCTGCCGTCCCGGGTGTGGGTGAAGGGCATCACCACGGCCGGCGTCGCCAACATCGAGACCCTCTTCACCAAGGTCGTCTACGTCGCGACAGGCAGCGGCATCGGCCCCTGCCTGCCCCACCTCCTCGCCGCCGAGGTCCCCTCCCGCCTGGTCTGGGCGACCCGCGACCCCCGCACCACCTACGGCGACGCCCTCGTCGACGAGATCCTCGCCGTCCAGCCGCACGCCCTCGTCTGGGACACCTCCCGCGACGGCAAGCCCGACATGGTGCGCCTCGCCTACGAGGCCTACCGCGACTTCGGGGCCGAGGCGGTGATCTGCATCTCCAACAAGAAGCTCACCTGGCAGGTGGTGCACGGCCTGGAGCGGCGCGGGATTCCCGCGTACGGCGCGATCTGGGACTCGTAGACCGGGAAGGAAACCGATGGACACCATCAAGATCGAACGGCACGACCGAGTGGTCACCGTACGCCTGCACCGCCCGCACGTCCGCAACGCCCTGAGCGGCGAACTCCTCGCCGAACTCCTCTCCGCCCTGCGCCCGCTGGACGCGGACCCCGAGGTCGGTTGCTTCGTCGTCACCGGCTCGGAGAGATTCTTCGCGGCGGGCGCCGACATCAGGGAGATGGCGTCGAAGACGGCCGTGGAGATGGCGGCGGAGGACTACTTCGCCGACTGGGAGGAGTTCGCCGACCTCCGCACCCCGAAGATCGCGGCCGTGGGCGGGCACGCCCTGGGCGGCGGTTGCGAACTGGCGATGATGTGCGACCTGGTGATCGCGGGAGAATCGGCGGTCTTCGGCCAGCCGGAGATCAAGCTCGGCGTGATCCCGGGCATCGGCGGCACCCAGCGCCTGACCCGCCTGGTGGGCCGGGCCAAGGCGATGGACCTCGTCCTCACCGGCCGCACGATGGACGCCCGCGAGGCGGAGGCCGCCGGCCTGGTCTCCCGGGTCGTCCCCGACGACCGCGTCCTGCCCGACGCCCTCGAAGCGGCGGCGACCATCGCCTCGTACAGCCGTACGGCGGTCAGGGCGGCCCGCGAGTGCGTCGACCGCGCCCTGGAGACCGGCCTGCGCGACGGCGTCCGCTTCGAACGCCGCGTCTTCCACGCCCTGTTCGCGACGGAGGACCAGAAGGAGGGCATGACCGCGTTCCTGGAGAAACGCGCCCCGCGCTTCACCCACCGCTAGGGCCTGGCGAGCGCCTCGGTGACCCCCGGTTCCCTCGGCCCGAGGAACCGGGGGTCCGGCTCGAACACCGCGTCCAGCGCCGCCTTGCCCGCCGCGAAGATCTCCCGCGCGCCCCCGTAGTACCAGGTCACGTCATGCTTGGCGTCGACCCCGACGCCGTACGACGTGACCCCCGCCGCCTGGCACAGCGCGACCGCCCGCCGGATGTGGAAGCCCTGGCTGATCAGCACGGCCCGGTCGACGCCGAAGATCTTCTTCGCGCGGACGCAGGAGTCCCAGGTGTCGAAGCCGGCGTAGTCGCTGACGATCCGCCCGTCGGGCACCCCGTGTTTCGTGAGATACGTGCGCATCGCGTCCGGCTCGTCGTAGTCCACGCGACTGTTGTCCCCGGTGACCAGGACGACCTCGATCCGGTTCTCGCGGTACAGCTTCGCCGCCGCGTCCAGCCGGTGGGCCAGATACGGCGACGGCTCCCCGGCCCACAGCCCGGCGCCGAACACCACGGCAACCTCGGTGCGCGGCACGTCCGCCGCCGTCCGCAACCGGTCGCCCGTCACGGCGTACATCCAGGTCGCCGGAAGCAGCGCCAGCACGCACCCGGCCATCACGGCCTGCACCAGCCGCCGCCGCCCGGTACGGGTGCGCGGCAGGCGGGGTCTGCGCAGCTGTCTGAGCGGCTTCGCCAGTCGCATCGGACGGTCCCTCCCCGGTCGGCTTTCGACAGTCAGAGACGTCCTGTAAGCCCCGCCGGTTCGCCGAGCCCCATGTGACCAGCTTCACCTCGACCTGCGAACCCGCAGGTCACAACACCTCACAGACCCCCTGCACCCCACCGTGAACCCTCCGAAAACACCCGTCATTCCCGTGCAACGGGGTGGCAACCTCCCGCAGCCACCATCGGTTCATGACGGCGACGAGCAAGTCGAACGTTCCTCGTGAGAAGACCGCGACCCTCCCCATCGGAGCCCTGCCGCTCCCGGGGGCCGACCTCGACAGTACGGCGCACATCATGAACCGGATCAGCAGCCAGCTCACCACGCAGCTCAGCCTCGTCTCGCTCGACGGCCGCCGACGCCCGGAGCCGCCCGCGCTCGTGCTGGTCGCCCACGGCAGCCGCGACCCGCGCACGCTGAGCACGGTCCACACCCTCGTCGAGCGCGTCCGCGAGCTGCGCCCCGGTCTGCCCGTGCACCTCGGTCACATCGAGCTGAACGAGCCCCTGCTCCCCGACACCCTCGCCTCCCTCGGCACCGGCGACGCCGTCCTCGTACCGCTGCTCCTCAGCCGCGGCTACCACGTCAAGCGCGACATCCCCGAGATGGCGGCCGCGGCCCGGGCACGCACCCGCGTGGCCGCCCCGCTCGGCCCCCACCCCCTCCTCGTGGAGACCCTCCACGCCCGCCTGGTCGAGGCCGGCTGGCCCACCCGCATGGACGAGACCACCCGCCGCTCCAGCGCGGTCGTCCTCGCCGCGGCCGGCTCCCGCGACCCGGAGGCGGCCGTCGACACGGGCCGCACGGCCCACCTCCTGTCGAAGCGCCTGGGCGTACCGGTGGTCCCCGCCTACGCCTCCGCCGCCACACCGACGGTCGACACGGCGATCCGCGCCCTCGCGGCCCGAGGCCGCGAGCGAGTGGCGGTGGCCTCCTACTTCACCGCCCCGGGCCTCTTCGCCACCCAGTGCGCGGAAGCCGCCCCCTGGACAGCCGCGGCCCCCCTCGGCACCCACCCCGCAATGGCCCGCCTGATCCTGCACCGCTACGACCAGTCCCTGGCAACGGCAACGGCAACGATGACGGCACCAGCCCTGGCCTCGGCCTAAAAACCCCGAGAGCGCCCGACGCCCCCAGGGGCGCGGGGAACGGCGCGACAAGCCACAACGCACCCGCACCCGCAACGCGACAGAAGAACCGGCCTCGGCCCAAGAACGCCGAGAGGGCCCGACGCCCCAAGGGGCGCGGGGAACGGCGCGACAAGCCACAACGCACCCGCACCCGCAACGCGACAGTGCTCGGCAGACGCGTAGGCACACCCGATTGTCACCACCTGCGCTTACTGTCGAGACATGGAAGGCAACAACCACATCCCGCCCCCCGGCTACGACCCGACGTCAGTCGACCGCTGGGCCACCGAACCGGACAAACGCCCAGGCCGCACCGCCTTCCAACGCGACCGGGCCCGCGTACTGCATTCCTCCGCCCTGAGAAGACTCGCCGGCAAGACCCAGGTGGTGACGCCCGGCACCCGGAACCAGGCATGGGACGCCAGCCCCCGCACCCGCCTCACCCACTCCCTGGAGTGCGCCCAGGTGGGCCGAGAGCTGGGCGCGGCCCTGGGTTGTGACCCCGACCTGGTGGAGGCCGCCTGCCTCTCCCACGACCTCGGCCACCCCCCGTTCGGCCACAACGGCGAAGTGGCCCTCAACGAATTCGCCGACGACTGCGGCGGCTTCGAGGGCAACGCCCAGTCGCTGAGGCTCCTGACCCGCATCGAGCCCAAGCGCTTCACCGCCGAAGGCTCCGTCGGCCTCAACCTCACCCGTGCCGCCCTCGACGCCGCCACCAAGTACCCGTGGCCCCGAGGCGCCCACCCCACCCACCCGAAGTCCCCGAAGTTCGGCGTCTACGACGACGACCGCCCCGTCTTCGACTGGGTCCGCAAGGGCGCCCCCGGCACCCGCACCACCTTCGAGGCCCAGGTCATGGACTGGTCCGACGACGTGGCGTACTCCGTGCACGACGTCGAGGACGGCCTGCACGCCGGTCACATCGACCCCAACTGCCTGCACGCCGAGCCGGAACGCCAGGCGGTCTTCGCGGTCGCCATCGGCCGGTACGTGCCCGAGGACACCGACCCCGCCGAGCTCGCCGCGGCCCTCGACCGCCTCCAGGACCAGGAGTGGTGGCCGCACGGCTACGACGGCTCGGCCGTCGCCCAGGCCCGCCTGAAGGACGCCACCAGCCAGCTCATCGGCCGCTTCTGCCTCGCCGCCGAGGCCGCCACGCGCGCGGCGTACGGCACCGGGCGGCTCACCCGCTACACCGCCGAACTGGTCGTACCCCACGAGGCGCGCCTGGAGTGCGCGGTCCTCAAGGCGGTCGCCGACCGGTACGTCATGCAGCGCGCCGAGCAGGAGCGGCTGCGGGCCGACCAGCGGATCGTGGTCGCCGAGCTGGCCGAGGCACTCACCGTGCGCGCGCCGGACGGCCTGGACCCCCAGTTCCGTGCCCTGTTCGACCGGGCGTCCGACGACCGCGCCCGCAAGCGGGTGATCGTCGACCAGATCGCGGCCCTCACCGACGTCGCGGCCCGTTCCCTGCACGAACGCCTGACGGGACATCGGTGAGAGGCCCGGGACACGAGTGACGTGAAACCAGCTCGTACGTGACACTCCGTGGCCTGAACGGGCCACTCCCTCTTCCCGCATCACGCTGCGTGCGGGACGCTCGCATGTGGCGGCACCCTTACGAGGAGGCATCAAGTGGTCGACGCGGATCAGACATTCGTCATCGTCGGAGGCGGTCTCGCCGGTGCGAAGGCGGCCGAGACGCTCCGAGCGGAGGGCTTCACCGGCCGCGTGATACTGATCTGCGACGAACGCGACCACCCGTACGAGCGCCCGCCCCTCTCCAAGGGCTACCTCCTCGGCAAGGAGGAGCGCGACAGCGTCTTCGTACACGAACCGGCCTGGTACGCGCGCAACGACATCGAGCTGCACCTCGGCCAGACCGTCGACGCCGTCGACCGGACCGCGAAGACGGTCCGCTTCGGCGAGGACGGCACCGTCGTGCGCTACGACAAGCTGCTCCTGGCCACCGGCGCCGAGCCCCGCCGCCTGGACATCCCGGGCACCACCCTCGCGGGCGTCCACCACCTGCGGCGCCTCGCGCACGCCGAACGCCTCAAGGGCGTCCTGGCCGCCCTCGGCAGGGACAACGGCCACATCGTGATCGCCGGCGCGGGCTGGATCGGCCTGGAGGTCGCGGCGGCGGCCCGCGAGTACGGCGCCGAGGTCACCGTCGTCGAGCCGGAGTCGACCCCGCTGTACGGCGCCCTGGGCCCCGAGCTCGGCAACCTGTTCGCCGAGCTGCACCGCGAGCACGGCGTCCGCTTCCACTTCGGCGCCCGGCTGACCGAGATCGTCGGCCAGGACGGCGTGGTCCTCGCGGCCCGCACCGACGACGGCGAGGAGCACCCCGCGCACGACGTCCTCGCGGCGGTCGGCGCGGCCCCGCGGATCGCACTCGCGGAGGCGGCGGGCCTGGAGATCGCCGAGCGCGCGCACGGCGGCGGTGTCATGGTCGACGAACGGCTGCGCACCTCCGACCCCGACATCTACGCGGCCGGTGACGTGGCCTCCTTCCACCACGCCCTCTTCGACACCCGGCTGCGCGTCGAGCACTGGGCCAACGCCCTCAACGGCGGCCCGGCGGCGGCCCGGGCGATGCTCGGCCGCGACCTCGCCTACGACCGTGTGCCCTATTTCTTCTCCGACCAGTACGACATGGGGATGGAGTACAGCGGCTGGGCGCCCCCGGGGTCGTACGACGAAGTGGTGATCCGGGGGGACGCGGGAAAGCGTGAGTTCATCGCGTTCTGGGTGAAGGAGAACCGGGTGCTGGCGGGGATGAACGTGAACGTGTGGGACGTCACAGAGCCCATCCAGCAGCTGATCCGCAGCAAGGCCCAGGTGGTCACCGAGGCGCTCGCGAACCCGCACGTACCGCTGGACAGCCTGGTCTCGTGACCCGACGAGTGCGATCGGCTGTCACACCACCCCCGTGCTGCGAATCCCGGGGGACGCTGTATCCCATAGCCGCTGCGCGGCGGACCGGACCCCCGGCCGGGGCTCGGTCACCGCGCCCCAAGAGTGTCAGTTCTGCCCCGTAGACTCACCTCGTGGCAGGACGGATCAACGACGAGGACGTGAAGGCGGTACGGGACGCGGTCCCGATCGACGCCGTGGTGTCCGAGTACCTCCAGCTGCGCAACGCGGGCGGCGGAAACCTCAAGGGGCTGTGCCCCTTCCACGACGAGAAGTCGCCGTCCTTCCAGGTCAGCCCGAGCAAGGGACTCTTCCACTGCTTCGGCTGCCAGGAGGGCGGCGACACCCTCACGTTCGTGATGAAGGTCGACCACCTCTCCTTCTCCGAGGCGGTCGAGCGCCTCGCCGCCCAGGCCGGCATCACCCTGCGCTACGAGGAGGGCGGGTACAACCCCTCCCACCAGCGCGGCGAACGCATCCGCCTGGTCGAGGCCCACAAGGTCGCCGCCCAGTGGTACGTGGAACAGCTGGCCACCAGCTCCGAGGCCGACACCGGCCGCAAGTTTCTCGCCGAGCGCGGCTTCGACCAGGCCGCCGCCGAGCACTTCTCGGTCGGCTACAGCCCCCAGGGCTGGGACCACCTCACCCGCTACCTCCGCGGCAAGGGCTTCAGCGACAAGGAGCTCCTGCTCTCCGGCCTCTCCCAGGAGGGCCGCCGCGGCCCCATCGACCGCTTCCGCGGCCGCCTGATGTGGCCGATCCGCGACATCGGCGGCGAGGTCGTCGGCTTCGGCGCGCGAAAGCTGTACGAGTCGGACAACGGCCCCAAATACCTCAACACGCCTGACACAGCGATCTACCGCAAGTCCCAGGTCCTGTACGGCATCGACCTTGCGAAGAAGGACATCGCCAAGTCGAGCCGCGCGGTCGTGGTCGAGGGTTACACGGACGTCATGGCCTGCCACCTCGCCGGCGTCACCACCGCCATCGCCACCTGCGGTACGGCCTTCGGCACCGACCACATCAAGATCCTCCGCAGGCTGCTGATGGACAACGGCTCAGCCCGCGTGATCTTCACCTTCGACGGTGACGCGGCCGGCCAGAAGGCGGCCCTGCGGGCCTTCGAGGACGACCAGAAGTTCGCCGCCGAGACGTACATCGCGATCGCCCCGGACAACATGGACCCCTGCGAGCTGCGCCTCGCCAAGGGCGACGAGGCGGTCGCCGACCTGGTCGAACCCCGCACCCCGCTCTTCGAGTTCGCGCTGCGCCAGATCGTCGTCCGCTACGACCTGGACACCCCGGCCGGCCGCGCGGCCGCGCTGGACGAGGCCGCCCCCATCGTGGCCCGCATCAAGAACAGCGGCGCCCAGCACGAGGTCGCCGTGCAGCTCGCCGGCATGCTCGGCATCCTCGACACGCAGTTCGTCGTCAAGCGGGTCGCCCAGCTGGCCCGTTGGGCCCGCGACCGCGGCGGCCAGGGCCCGGCACCGCAGCGCGTCCGCGGGCAGCAGTACGACGCCCCGTCCCGGCCCGCCGTGTCCGGCCCCGCCCTCAACCTCCGCAACCCCGTCTACGCCACCGAGCGCGAGCTCCTCAAACTCGCACTCCAGCGCCCCGATCTGGTCTCCCCGGCCTTCGACGCGTACGGCATCGACGAGTTCACCGCCCCGCCCTACGCGGCCGTCCGCCAGGCCGTCATGGACGCGGGCGGCGTCGAAAATGGCACGCAGGACCCGCAGGAGTACCTCATCCGGGTCCGTGACGCGGCCCCGGACGACACCGTCCGCGCGATGGTGACGGAACTCGCGGTCGAGGCGATCATGCGCAAGACGGTCGACGAGAACTACGCGGGCGAACAGCTCGTGACCGTACGCCGCCGGGCCGTGGCCCGCCGTATCCCCGATCTGCAGAGCGCCCTGACCCGGCTCGGCCAGCACGGGGACCCGGCCCAGGTCGCCGCCATCCAGAACGAGATGATGATTCTCACGCGGTACGACAGAGCACTCCAGGAACAGGGCCCCGCGGCACTCTGAGACCGCACGGCGAACGTCACGGTAACCACCTGGTCACGGACCGGACTCAAAAAGTCGCCGCACGCCCCTCGTGGCGGTGATGTGTCGTACTCCACACTGGGTTCCGGTGCCTGAGTCCTCGGAGCGCGGCCGATCCGTCCCCAACGGGTCCCACACCCCCGCGGTTCCGCTCAACGCGTACGGGACGGACAGCGGCGAGGCCGTCGACTCCGCTCCCGAAGTAGCGCTGCCGCACACCTCAGCAGCGATCATCCTGGAGGTCGCCCCCGTGCAGACCCAGACCCTCACCCAGACCGAGATCGGTACGGACGGCACGGAACCGGATGCGGAGACCGACGTTCTCCTCGCGGTCCCGCCGCAGAACCGTGCCGTGCACCACCCCGAGGCGGAGCCCGAGGCCCCGCCGGCCGACGCGCTGGAGAGCGCCGAGGCCCCCGAACCCGTCGAGGTCCACGACCCCGTCGAGGTCCCCGAGCCGCGCCGCGGCCGCGCCGACACCGGCGCCCCGTCCTCGGACCTGTTCCGCCAGTACCTGCGGGAGATCGGCCGCATCCCGCTGCTCACCGCGGCCGAGGAGGTCGAACTCGCCCGCCGGGTCGAGGCCGGCCTGTTCGCCGAGGAGAAGCTGAGCAACACCCCCGACCTGGACAGCCAGTTGGCCCTCGACCTGGACAAGCTGGTCGTGATGGGCCGCATGGCCAAGCGCCGTCTGATCGAGGCGAACCTGCGGCTCGTGGTCTCCGTCGCCAAGCGGTACGTCGGCCGCGGACTGACCATGCTCGATCTGGTCCAGGAGGGAAACCTCGGCCTGATCCGCGCCGTCGAGAAGTTCGACTACGCCCGCGGCTACAAGTTCTCCACGTACGCCACCTGGTGGATCCGCCAGGCCATGTCCCGCGCCCTCGCCGACCAGGCCCGCACGATCCGAGTCCCCGTCCACGTCGTCGAGTTGATCAACCGGGTGGTCCGCGTCCAGCGCCGCATGCTCCAGGAACGGGGCTACGAACCGACGCCGGGGGAGGTCGCCGACCACCTGGACCTGGCGCCGGAACGCGTCAGCGAGGTCCTGCGCCTGGCCCAGGAACCCGTCTCCCTGCACGCCCCCGTGGGGGAGGAGGACGACGTGGCCCTCGGCGACCTGATCGAGGACGGCGACGCGGCCAGCCCGGTCGAGTCGGCGGCGTTCCTGCTGCTCAGGGAGCACCTGGAGGCGGTCCTGTCGACCCTGGGGGAGCGGGAGCGGAAGGTCGTACAACTCCGCTACGGGCTGGCCGACGGCCGCCCGCGCACGCTGGAGGAGATAGGCCGCATCTTCGGCGTGACCCGGGAACGGATCCGCCAGATCGAGTCGAAGACCCTCAACAAACTCCGCGACCACGCCTTCGCGGACCAGCTCAGGGGCTACCTGGACTGACCCAGCCGCTTCTTCGCCCCCGCCGCCCCTTCCCCGGGGGCTGCGCCCCCAGACCCTCAAACGCCGGAGGGGCTGAATTTTC